>JBEKVR010000124.1:0-15078 GCA_049513815.1 Roseiarcus sp.
GGAGACGGTCATCTCGCGGAGCCGCGCTTGCAGATCGATATGCTCCCGCACGGTCTGAAGATCGCGCCAGAAGCGGTTGGGGCTGACGCCGGAGTCGAAGGCGGCGCCTGGGACGTTGCGCACGCGCACGCGCCAATCTTCCTCGCAGAGCACGGCGTTGAACCAATTGGCGAGCTGGCTCCAATCCAACCAGTCCCAGTCGTCGATCGGGATGACGTTGATTGTCGTTCCCTTCTTGCGGCGGGCCGCCGCGAACTGCTTCTCGACTTCGGAGTGCACGCGCGCGCCGGCCTCGTACGCCGTTGCGCGATCCGTCGTTCGCAGCGAGCGTTGCACGCGGGAGAACGCGAATCCGTCGGCGATATCCTCGGGTACGCGGCGGACGTATTGATACGTACGGCCGCGTTTGGTGATGTGGGAAGCGAAGGGCATTTCGTCGTCCATGTTCTGCAATATGTTATGCAGTCCTTGCGGATGCAAGGACCCTGGACGGCGATAAGTGGCTGACTTATATGGTTAACTATCTTGATGCGACGCGCCTGGTGGGCCGGGCAGGACTCGAACCTGCAACCAGACCGTTATGAGCGGCCGGCTCTGACCATTGAGCTACCGGCCCTTTAGGGGCGCGAGGGACGCGGGATTAAACCCAATCCGGACCCAAGACGCAAACGCTCGCCGCCACGGACCGGCGGCCGCCCCAACTTCGCCATTGATTTCGTTTCATTAGCGCCCAGTCTATGCTAGGCGACGCGGCTGCGGACCGCTCGCGCTTCCCGCCGCGGCGCACCATGGAGACGATGTCGGCCCCCGCAACCAGAGCGGATTGGGCGGCCCCGGGGCTGGAGTTCGCTTCCGACGCGACCTCGCCGTTTGGCCGCGACCCGATTCGGCGGCGCGCTTTCGCCGCTGCGAAGCGTCATTCGCGGCTGGTGCGCTTCATGCGCATCGCCACGCCGACGGCGGCGCTGCTCGCCGTTGCGACAATGATTGTCTTCGCCGTGTTCGATCCGTTCCGCCGCGAGATCGGCGGTTTGACAGTCGGCGAGCTCAGCGTCGACGGATCGAAGATCATCATGAGCCATCCGCGCCTGACCGGCACGCGCAAAGACGGCCGCGCTTATGTCGTCAACGCCGCCAAGGCGATCCAGGACGTCGCGCATCCGGCGGCGGTGGAGCTGAGAGAGATCGACGGCGACGTCACGATGGCCGACGACAGCCGCATGCGCATCAACGCCGCCGTCGGCCTCTATGACAACGTCCGCCAGTTTCTCAAACTGACGCAGGACGTGCATCTGCGCAGCCCGAGTTATGACGTGACGCTCGCCGCCGCCGACATTGACTTCAAAACCGGCGTCTACCGTTCCGATCGGCCGGTGTCGGTCGTCACCAGCAACGGCGCGACGATCCACGCCGATTCGGCCGAAGCGCACGACAACGGCGCCGAACTGACGTTCATCGGTCACGTGCGGTCGACTTTTGCCGGCGAAACCATCACGGCGCCGGCGCCCGGCGATTTGAAAGGAACCGCACCATGACCGCCGATCGGCGAAAAGTCGCCGTCGCCCTCGCCTTGGCGCTGGCGTTCGTCGTCGTCGCCCCCGCCGCTGCGGCGACCAAAGACGCGGGCGCGTCGTTCCTCCCCGGCGCCAGCTCGAAGCAGCCGGTGTCGATCGAGGCGGACAAGCTCGTCTATTTCGACAAGGAGCAGAAGGCGGTCTACACCGGCAACGTCGTCGTCATCCAGGGCGACAGCAAGATGACCTGCTCAGGACTGACGATCTTCATGGAGAAGGCCGGCGCGCCGGACGCCGCCCCGGCGGGCGACGCCGCCAAGAACGGGGCGGGCGGTTCGTCGAGCCACGTCAAACACCTCGACGCGGCCGGGCCCGTCACCGTCATCTCCAAGACCCAGGTCGCCACCGGCGACCGCGCTGCCTACGATAAGGCGCAGAACAAGGTCTGGCTGCTCGGCAACGTGACGCTCAGCGACAGCGGCAACGTCACCAAGGGCGACAAGCTCACCTACGATCTCGCCACCGGCGAGGCGACGGTCGACACCGGCGCCGCCGGCCGGGTCAAAGGCCTGTTCATCCCTGGCTCGGGCGGACCGGGCGGCGATGACAAGTCCGGCGCGTCGAAGTAGAGAAGGCCACCTCGCTATCGCTTCGGACGCCAGCCATGCGCAGTCGCCCCGCCCGGACCGCCCTGACTTGAGCGGCGCATCGTCGCTCGCATCGCGGCCGCGCGCCGCGGCCAAAACGCGAGCCAGCGCCGCGGCGGACGTCGCCGACGGCTATCTCGCCGTTCACAATCTCGGCAAGAGTTACGGCGCGCGCGCCGTGGTCCAGGACGTCAGTCTCTATGTCCGGCGCGGCGAAGCGGTCGGCCTGCTCGGCCCCAACGGCGCCGGCAAGACCACCGTCTTTTACATGATCACCGGTCTGGTCAGGCCCGACAAAGGCGTCATCGAACTCGATGGCTATGCAGTCACTGGTCTGCCGATGTACCAGCGCGCGCGGCTCGGCATCGGCTACCTGCCGCAGGAGGCGTCGATCTTCCGCGGCCTCAATGTCGAAGACAACATCCGCGCCGTGCTCGAGGTCACGGAACCTGATCGCCGTGCGCGCGAGGCGACGCTCAATTCGCTGCTCGACGAGTTCGACATCGCGCGGCTGCGCAAGACGCCGTCGATTGCGCTGTCGGGCGGCGAGCGGCGGCGCTGCGAGATCGCGCGGGCGCTCGCCGGCAAGCCGTCGTTCATGCTGCTCGACGAACCGTTCGCCGGCATCGATCCGATCGCTGTCGGCGACATCCAGGACTTGGTGCGCCATCTCAAGGGCCGCGGCATCGGCGTGTTGATCACCGACCACAACGTACGCGAGACGCTCGGCCTGATCGACCGCGCCTACATCATTCACAGCGGCCACGTGCTGACCGAAGGGCCGCCGCAAGAGATCGTCGACCACCCCGACGTGCGCCGCTACTATCTTGGCGAGGACTTCCGCATGTAGCGGCGCGCGCCGCCGCTTACTCGTCTTCGTTGAAGCGGTTGGCGACCAGCGCTTCGAGCGCGTCGAGCGCCTCGGCCGCCTGGGCGCCAAGGGCGGTGACGGTGATCGTCGAGCCGAGCCCGGCGCCGAGCATCAAGATGCCCATGATCGAATCGCCGCCGACGGTTTCGCCGCAGCGGGTGACTTTGACCTCCGCGTCGAAGCGTTCGACGCATTGCACGAACTTGGCGGTCGCTCGCGCGTGCAGGCCTTTGCGATTGACGATATGGAGATCGCGCGCATGCGCGCCCACCATGACCGGCGGCGGGGGACAGTCGTCCTCGTCCAACGGTGTTTCGCTCATTTGCCGGCCAGCACCTTGCTTGCCACGGTGATATATTTTCGCCCGGCGTCTCGTGCTTCCATCACGGCGTGATCGAGATCGGCGCTTTCGCGCAACGTCGTCAGCTTGATTAGCATCGGCAAGTTGATGCCGCAGATGACCTCGACGCGGCCGCCGTCCATCACCGAGATCGCGAGGTTCGACGGCGTGCCGCCGAACATGTCGGTGAGCAGCACGACGCCGCTACCGTCTTGAACGCGCGCCACTGCGCCGAGGATGTCGGCGCGGCGCTGCTCCATGTCGTCTTCCGGGCCGATCGTGATCGTCTCGAACCGCGACTGCGGACCAACGACGTGTTCGAGCGCGGCGCGAAACCCAGTGGCGAGCTGGCCGTGAGTGACCAGGACCATTCCGATCATCAAGATTCCATCGTCTTCGCGCGCCGCCGCCGCGCCGGCGGAGGGTCTCGACCCTGTGGAGGGCGCATTTTTGTGCAGTGCGGCGCAATGTTCAAGCGAAATTCGCAAAAGCCAACGATCAGCATCACAGCGACACGACCGTCGTCAAGTCGCCATGATCCGCCTCAAACTCGGCGGGCGAGCGATTCCAGGACGACCCGGGCGTGGTCGGCGGGTCCGTGGGCCGGATCGAGCGGCACGCGCGGCAGTCGGACGCCGAGGATTTCAGCCGACAATTCACCCTCTTCGGGCAGGCGCGGCGGCGATTCGCCCCGCCCGGCGAGATCGACGACTAGCCGGATTACGGCGGCCGGCTCGGCGGCGACAGCGATCAGGCCTTCGAAGCGCCGCTCGATCCTGCCGGCGAATTCAGGCGCGCCGCGCGCAACCAGGCGGTCGCCAAAGGCGCGCGCGAAGGCGCGATCGTCGGCGATCAGCGCGGCGAAACTGGCGCGCGCGCGCGCCGCCCAAATCAACGCCAACGCGAGCGAACTCTTGCCGGCGCCAGAATGACCGCGCAGCAGCACGCCGCTTTCCCCGACGACGAGCGCCGTCGCATGCAGGGCGGTCCAGCCCGCCGGCGTCGCGCTCACGGAACGATCGCCGGCAGGACGACGACGAAGCGCGCGCCCGCGCCATGGCGCTCCGGCTCTTCGCCGTTTACGGTCTCCGGCGTCCCCGGGCGGTTCTCAGCCCAGATGCGCCCGCCGTGGGCTTCGACGATCTGACGCGAGATCGACAAGCCCAATCCGGAGTTCTGGCCGAATCCCTGCTCGGGCCGGTCGGTATAGAAGCGCTCGAAGATGCGCTCGAGCGCATGCGGCGGGATGCCCGGGCCGTCGTCGTCGATGATCGCCCACACCTCTTCGCGACCCTCCCCGCCGTCGGCGGTCGGCTGGCAGACGGCGCGGCGCAAAGTGACGCGCACCTCGTCTCCCGGCTTCGAGAACGAACACGCGTTGTCGATGAGGTTGGTGAGCACTTGAGCAAGGCGGGAATCGTGGCCGATCACGAAGAAGTCGGTCGGCCGCGCGGCGCCGAGCCGCTCCACCGTCAGTTTCAGCGTAACGCCGTTGCTGCGCGGCGAATCCGAAACCATCGCGACCACCGCTTTGACGACTTCGACCAGATCGACCGGGCCGGAGTCGCCGCGCGCGAGTTCGGCGTCGAGCCGCGAAGCGTTGGAGATGTCGCTGATCAGCCGGTCGAGACGGTGCACGTCGTGCTGCATGATGTCGAGCAGACGATCGCGCGATGGGCCGGATTTGACCCGCGGCAGCGTCTCCACCGCGCTGCGCAGCGAGGTCAGTGGGTTCTTCAGCTCGTGGGCGACATCGGCGGCGAAGCTCTCGATCGCGTCGATGCGGTTGTAGAGCGCCTGAGTCATGTCGCGCAGCGCACCCGACAGATGGCCGATCTCGTCGGAGCGGGCGGTGAAGTCGGGGATCTGCTGGCGCGATCTGATGCCGCGCCGCACCCGCTCGGCTGCTTCGGCCAATTTGCGCACCGGCTCGGCGATGGTGTTGGCGAGCAACAGCGACAGCACCAGCATCACTGTCGCCAGCACGAGGAAGACGCGCAGCAGCGCCCAGCGCTCCGACGCGATCACTGAATCGATGTCGCCGCCCTGAGTCGAGAGAAGCAACGCGCCGCGGATCGCGCCGCCGGCGCGTTGGATCGGCGCCGCGACCAAAACGATTGTCTCGTCGGCGGAGTCGACCCGCACTGTCGCTTCGGTTCGGCCGGCGAACGCCGCGGCGACCTCAGGCATCGACTTGCCGTTGGTCGCCCACTCCTCGACGGCGCGCCGTTTCTTCGCCGGCGTGAAGGATTGGCGCAAGTCGCTCCATGCCTTTTGCCACCACGGCAGGGTCTCGGAGCTCGCCTCGGAGCGCAGGGCGGGGCCGCGCAGCGACAGCGTGCTCGAATCGAGCAGCAGCAGGCCGTCGAGATCGTAAATGCGGGCGCGGGTGTGGGTCGGCGTGACGAGGCGGTGCAGCACTGGGCCGACCCGCTCAGGGTTGATCGAGAACTCGATCGATTCCTCGTTGTCTTTCTGCCGCTCGGCGTCCTCGTTGGGCGCGATTTGCAGCAGCTTCTCGGGGTCGACGGTGATCGTGTCGGTCTCGACCGTCGCTGACGCCGCGATCGCCGCGGAGATGATGCTGGCCTGGGTCTTCAGACTCTGCGTCCGCGCGGCGATGATGTCGGCGCGGAACTGGTTGAGCAGCAGGAAGGCGACGACCAGAACCAGTAGCCCGCCGAGATTGAGGAAGACGATACGGCGGGTCAGCGAAGAGGAAAAGCTGGAGAGCGCCGCGCGCCTGAAGATGCGCAGCCTTTGGCGCGCGCGCGACTTCCGCCATCGCGCGTTCGCGGCGGAAAGGAACGGTTCGATATGCGCTTCGCTGCTCATTGCTGCGCGCGGCGCCGGTCGCGCCGCGCCTTGATTCTCCCCGGCGTCACGCTTCTCGGAAGCGGTAACCGACGCCATAGAGCGTCTCGATCATTTCGAACTCGGGCTCGACGACCTTGAACTTCTTACGCAGTCGCTTGATGTGGCTGTCGATCGTCCGGTCGTCGACGTAGACTTGGTCGTCGTAGGCGGCGTCCATCAGCGCATTGCGGCTCTTGACGACGCCAGGGCGTGTGGCCAGCGCCTGGAGGATGAGGAACTCGGTCACCGTCAGGGTCACCGGTTCGTTGTCCCAGGTGCAGGTGTGACGCTCGGGGTCCATTTTCAGCCGCCCACGCTCGAGAACTTTGGCCTCGCTCTCCTTCTGACTGGCGGCGTCCTTCGGATTGGCGCGCCTGAGGATCGCTTTGACCCGCTCGACCAGCAGCCGTTGCGAGAATGGTTTGCGGATGAAGTCGTCGGCCCCCATCTTGAGACCGAACAACTCGTCGATCTCCTCGTCTTTGGAGGTGAGGAAGATCACCGGCAAGTCGGACTTCTGCCGCAACCGGCGCAAGAGCTCCATCCCGTCCATGCGCGGCATCTTGATGTCGAAGATGGCGAGATCGGGCGGGCTGGCCTTCAGCCCGTCGAGGGCGCTGGCGCCGTCGGTGTAGGTCTGCACGCGATAGCCTTCGGCCTCCAGCGACAGGGAGACTGAGGTGAGAATGTTGCGGTCGTCGTCGACCAGGGCGATCGTCGGCATGACTCTCCTGCTTCCATCCGCTTGCGTCGCGTCGGCTGGCCGCCGCCGCTTCCCACAAGGCGCGGCGGCACAATAAAGCCTTTCGCGGCCGAAGTGTGGCCCTCTTGAGGACCGCCTGGGCGGCGATGCGGCTTCCGCCGCGCGCCTTTTCGCCCGCCTCTGGCCAAAATAGTCCCCTTTGCCGAATGTTCAACCGCCCCGCGGGCGATCCGGTCCGCCGACTTGACCGCGCCGGCGCGGCGCGCTTTGTCTCGCCCGGCCGGCGGCGGTCAAGCCGGCGACGCTCAAGAGAGGGACGACGAACATGAATGCGGCGGGCGCGGAAGAGTCGCGGAGGGCCGCGATCGCCGACGCCAAGCGGCTGCTGCGCCTGTCGCGCACCGCCGCCCTGGCGACCCTTGGCGCCGACGGTTCGCCGCTGACGACCTGGGTCGGCTGCGCCAGCGATTTCGACGGCGCGCCGCTGTTTCTGCTCTCCACCCTCGCCCAACACACCAAGGATCTCGCGGGCGACGCGCGCGGCTCGCTGCTGCTGACCAGCCCGCCCGACCGCGGCGATCCGCTCAACCACCCGCGTTTGACAATCGGCGGGCCGATCGCGCCCTACCCTGACGCCTACGCGCGCAAGCGCTATCTGCGGCGCAATCCCAAAGCGAAGCTCTACGCCTCGTTCACCGACTTTGCGGTCTACCGCATGCGGGTCGATGCGGTGCATTTCAACGGCGGTTTCGGCCGCGCCGACAAGCTCGTTCCCGCCGACATCCTTACGCCTTCCGCCGACGCGGCGGCGCTCATCGACGCCGAGGACGCTCTGCTCGCCGAGATTAACGCGGTCGAAGGGCTGGCGGCGCAGCTCGCAGGACGGCGCGAGGCGGGGCGGCGCGCTTGGCGCGCGGTCGGACTCGACGCCGAGGGGGTCGATCTTTCCGCTGGCGGCGCCGCAGCGCGCGTTGATTATCCCGCGCCGGCGTTCGAACCGCAGGCCTGGCGAGCGCGGCTGGCCGACGCCGTCGTAGCCTCGCCCGCTTGATCCTCAGCTCGCCGACAACCGACGGCTCTCCACCGCCACCCGCCACGCGTCGAGGTCGGAGAGCATCGCCCGCGTCGCCGCTTCGGCGACGCCGCGCAAGGCCCGCAGGTCCAACGCGCCGATCATCCGCGCGTGGAGCGCGCGCAACTTGGCGGCGGTGCGGCGCGAGCGGCGCGCTAGGTCCTCGTAGTCGCCGAACAGGCGCACGCCATAGGCGGCCGTCGCCGCCGCCGGCAGGAAGATCGCCGCCGCCAGTCCCCAGCTTTCGTAGCTCTCGAGGCCGGGCGCGTCGAAGAAGCGCACGGCGAGGTAAACGGCGTTGTTGACCAGCGAGGCCGCCAGCAGGCCGACCCCGATCCCCTCATAGACGTGATCGCGCCGCTCCAGCCGCTCGGCGTTGGCGACGTGATAGGCGAGCTGCTCGTCGACCAAAGCCGCGAGGATGTCGCGGATTTCGCCCGTCAAGCCGCCGATTTCGCCGGCGAACAGCGGCAACTCGCGCGCCACCGCGCGCGCGCACCAGCCCGGCCAGGCCGCTTGCGCCGGCTTGAGGTGCGACGGCCAGGCGCCGAGCAGCCACGCCGGTGCGACGACCCGCAACCGTTCGGCGAGCTCGCGCGCCTCAAACCATTGATGATGCCAACGCCGGCGGGTGGCGAACAGCACCAGGCCGCCGACCAGCGCGACCGTCAGAAACTCAAACGCCGCCGCGATCAGGTGCAGTTCATGGAACCGCGCCGCGCTGGCGACGAATGCGCTCGCCAGCACTGTCGCCGCGGAGCTGGCTAGGAATAGGCGGCGATAGGCGCCGGCGTGGCGCTGGGCGACGTCTTCGGCCGCCAGCAGCGCCTGCGAATAGCGCTTGGCCGCGGCGCGGTTGGTCGCCGACTCGCCGACTGCCGCGCTGACGCGCGGCCATTGCGCGCGCGGCGCCTCCAGGTCGCGCCCGTCGAAGACGTGACTGGCGCGGCGGCTCGCATCGGCGCCGACGCGGCAGGCGAAATATTGCTTGAGCCCGGCGCGCTCTTCCGCCGCCAGCGGCGGGCCGACGATGCGCGCGATCAGCTCGGCGAGCGCGGGCGTCAGCGGACGCGACGCGACGTCGAGCGCGCGACGGGCCGTCGCCGCGTCGGCCGGTTCGTCGGCCCACAACAGTCGGGTCGCGCCGTCCTTGGGATCGATGACGACGACCGGCGCGCCGCGCCGCGCCGCTTCCTCGACGATCTGGCCGGTGCCGCCGCGCCCGTCCGCCGGCTTGCCGTCCCACACCGCGACGAGGATGTCGGACTGGGCGAGCATCGTCAGTCCCGCCGCTTCGAACGTCGCGGGCAGTCGTTCGTCGAGCGGCGCGGCGGAATCGTCGGCGAGCGGCAAGATCAGCGTCGCGCGGGCGCAGGCTGAGAGCGAGGCGAATTCCTCGCGCGACGCGTCATCGACAAACGTCCGAGCGTAGGTCGGCGCCGGGCAGGGCAAAATAACGTCGAGGGCGAAGCCGGCGTCAAGCGCGGCGCGGGCGGCGATGCGGTCGGCGCCTTCGGCGAGCGACGAAATCAGCGTCACGATTGGCGGGACTTCGCTGAAGCTCGCCCTCGCCTCGGCGCTGATCGCGGCGAGGCCTGCCGCCGCGGCGGCGAACGCCGCTTCGAGCGCCTTGGCGACCGCCGCGACGTCGAAGGGACGCGGCGCGGCGCCCCCGCCTTCACTCGCTGTCGCGGCGCGCGTGAGCCGATGGCCGGTGACGCCGAGCGTCAGCGCCAGGCGAGGCTTGGGGGGGTGGTGGCTCACTGGGCGACAGGCTCCGGCGCTGAGGACGGGCGATGGGCGCGACGCCCATCATCCCAGGCCATTTTTCACTCGACAAGTTCGCGCGATTGAATTTCAACTGAATGTCCCAGTTTGCCGCCGCCTTCGATGACCATGACCCCCGTGCAGGCTTCCGGAGACGACGATTTCAGGCTCGCGCCCGTGCTCACCGTGCTGTGGGCGGGCGGCGAGGGGGCGGACGCGTCGGCGATCGGCGAGGCGGCGAAGCTGGTGCAGGCGGCGGCGCGCGCGGCTGCCGACCGCTGGCCGGACGTCTATCGCGGGCCGGGCCGGGCGAAGCTGATCTGCCGCGACGACGAACCGCCGTCCCCCGCCGTGATCGAGGCGGCGAAGCGCGCCGGCGTCGAAATCGACGCGCACGGCGGCGCGGCGTCGGCCTGCGACGCGGCGCTGTTGGCGAGCCACGACTTCGCCAGGATTCCTCCGTCGTTGCCGGCGCTGGTGGCGGAATCCGGCGCGCCGGCGCGCCTGGCGATCGATTCCGGCTTCGAGCCTGCGCTCGAGGGCGCGCCGCGTCGGCGCGGCGACGCTGCTGCGAGCGCCGAAGCGATCGCCGAGGCGCTGCTGTCGCCGCCGCGCCGCGTCGCCGATCGGCGCGACCTCAGCGAGTACCAAAGCGAAGATCCGAGCCGCCGCGCCCATCGTTACGAATACGCGCTGCTGCTGCGGTTGATCGGCGAACCGTCGGAGACCGGTTCGGGGGTGGACGATTCCTGGACGCGCGCGGCGGCGGCCAACATGGCGGCGAGCGTCGATCGCAGCGAGGCGCTCGATCGGCTGCGTCGCGAATACGAGCGCGGCGACGCGTTGGCGCTCGCCTACGGCCGACGCTGGCGCAGCACGCTGGCGGCGCGATCGTTCCTGCTCTTCGCCGTCAACTTCGCCTCCGGCTTTGTCGGCGCGCTGTTCCCGGTGGCTTCGCCGGTGACGGTGCCGCTGCAGTTTGCGATGACCGGGCTGCTTTACCTCGATCAGCACGTCGCCAGACGGCGCCGCTGGCGCGTCAAGTGGATCGATTATCGCCGCGCCGCCGAAGCCGCGCGCATCGCTCGGTTCTGCGTGCTGGGAGGAATTGCGCCGCCCGACGCCGCATCGGGATCGTGGGTCGACTGGCGGCTGGCGCGAGCCTTGCGCGGCGCGCCGGCGGCGGGGCTGGCGGATTGCGACGCTGCGGGCTTCCTGACTTATCTCGGCGAGGTCGAGATCGACCCGCAGATCGCCTACCATCGCGCCGCCTATCGACGCTTCCGTCGACTCGACGCACGCCTGCGCCGCGCCGCGATGATGATCCTGCTGGCGTCGGCGGCGCTCGGCGCCGCGTTGGCGGCGATCGCGCTTTCAGGGCTTCTGCGTACGCCGGTTTCAGTGTTGGCGGCAGTCGGCCTCGCGCTCAGCGCCGGGCCAGGACTATCGGCCGCGCTCAACGGATTGCGCAATCAGCTCGACGTGGTGCGGCAGGCGGCGCGCTCGGCGCGCATCGGCTCGGCGCTGCGTCGTCTGCGCCGCGCCCTCGACGGCGCGCCGCCGAACGCCGCACTAGCGCGTAGCGCCGCTAGGCGCGCCGCCGAGATCATGCTCGACGACGTCTCCGCCTGGGATCGGGCAATGGAGATCGTGTGAGGCCCAGCGCGTAAGGAGGATCGCATGAGCGACGCGACCCAGACTTCCCCGTCCGCCCGCGATCGTCACCTCTTTGCGCCCGGCCCGAAGCGCATCCTCGCGCTCGACGGCGGCGGCGTGCGCGGCGTCGTCGCGCTGGCGTTTCTCAAGGAGATCGAGCGCATGTTGACGGCGCAGGCGGGCCGGCCGGTGCGCCTGTGCGATCACTTCGACCTGATCGGCGGCACCTCGACCGGCGCGATCATCGCCGCCGGCCTCGCGCTCGGCCACAGCGTCGACGAATTGAGCGACTTCTATCAGAAGCTGGCGCCGCGGGTGTTCCGTCAGCCAATGGTGAAGCTGCCCGGCTGGAAAGCGATCTTTGACGCGCGCGCGTTGGCCAACGCGCTCGAAGGGGTGATCGGCGACCGCCGGTTCGACACCGAGGACCTGCAGACCGGCCTCGGCGTCACGCTCAAGCGGCTCGACACCGGCAGCGCCTGGGTGCTGGTCAACAATCCGCGCTCGGCGTTCTGGGAATCGCCGGCCGACCGCAGTTACATCGGCAATCGTCACTATCGGCTCGCTCAGATCGTTCGCGCCAGCACCGCTGCGCCGCATTACTTCGACCCGCAGGAGATCGAGATCGCCGACGGCGTGCAGGGCCTGTTCGTCGACGGCGGCCTGACGCCGCACAACAATCCGGCGTTGGCGCTGTTCATCTCCGCCTTCGTGCCGCGGCTCGGCATCGGCTGGGACGTCGGCCCCGATAAGCTGACGATCGTCTCGGTCGGCGCCGGCACGTTCCGCGATCGCTTCGAGGCTTCGACCCTGACGCGCGCCGCCTCGGTGCGGCTGGCGCTGAGGGCGATGATCCAGCAGATCGGCGATAGCCAGCAATTGATCCTGACGCTGATGTCGCTGCTCAGCGAGAGCCCGACGCCGTGGCCGATCAACGCCGAACTCGGCGATCTCGGTTCGCTCGTCGCGCCGCGAGGGGCGCTGTTCCGCTTCCTGCGTTACGACATCAAGCTCGAAGGGGAGTGGCTGAGCGAGCGGGTCGGCGCAACGGTGTCCGCCGACCAGGTTCGGCAGATGCGGCGGCTCGACGACGCGCGATCGATTCCGCTGCTCTGCGAGCTCGCCGCCGAAGCGGCGCGCCGTCAAGTGAAGGCGGCGGACTGGGCCAACTGACGCTCCACGTCCGGCGCGCGCCCCTCGATATCGACGCGCTCCTGCGCCGCAAGAAGCGGGCGAGACGCCGACGGGGCGGGAGAGGGACCCCGCCGGCCTGGCGCCGCTCGCGGCGGGAGGTCAGGCCGCGAGCGCGCTCTTGTTCGCCGCCAGGACGTCGCGCAGCGCCGTTGGCGGCGTGCCGGTCAGCGTGACGACCGCATCGGAAATGAGGTCGATCTTGCCGGCGCGGGTGTTGGCGTCGAACGCGACGCCAAGTTCGGCAAATGGCTTCGGCACGCCCGCGGCGATCAGGCCGGCGAGCAATTGCTCGTCGCTGACCGGAACGACTTCGACCGGCTTGGCGAAAACGGCGGCGACGGTCGCCGCGATCTGACGCGTCGTCAGCAGTTCGGGACCGGTGATGTCGAACTTGCCGCCCGGCGTTTTCGCCAGCGCGCCGGCGGCCGCGCGCGCGACGTCGTCGCGGGCGACATTGGCGACGCGGCCCTCGCCGGCCGAGCTGCGCCATTTGCCGGTCGACAGGATGCTCGGCAGCGAGCGCAGCAGATTCTCCGCGTACCAGCTTACGCGCAGGATCGTGTGTGGGAGGCCGCTCTTCGTCAGCGCCTGCTCGGTCTCGTAATGGTCGGGCGCGAACGGGATCAGCGAACCCGGCTCAGGGTTTGGCATCGAGGTGTAGACGACATGGCCGACATGGGCGCGCGCCGCCGCGGCGACCGCCGCCTTGTGCTGGCGCTGGCGCAGACCGGGCACGCCGAGCGCGTCGGTCGATACGATCAGCAGCCGGTCGACGCCTTTGAACGCCGCGTCGAGCGAGGCGGGATCGTCGAAATCGGCGCGGCGCGTCTCGGCCCCCTTGGCGGCGAGGTCGGCGAGCTTGGCGGGATCGCGCGAGGCGGCGATCACCTTGCCGGCTCTCGCGGCGAGCAGGCGTTCGACGACCAGCCGGCCGAGATGGCCGCCGGCGCCGGTGACGAGGAAAGTCGGAGAGGCGGTCATGGTTTTCCTTTCAAACTGAAACTTGGTCTCGTTATGAGACTTGCTATAAAGGCGAGAGTGGGGCGGCCGTAAAGGAGGCACTTTGGTGGGAGATAGGCACACGCAGGGAACCGCTCGCGGCGCGCCAAGCCCGGCGGCGAGCGCCCTCGGCGAGGGCTTGCGCGCCTGGCGCGCGCGCTATCCCCATCTCGCCAATTGCCCGGTGCGCAACGTGCTCGACCGCATCAGCGGCAAATGGCACACGCTGCTGATCGCCACGCTGGCCGACGGACCGCTTCGCTTCGGCGAACTCAAGCGCGCGCTGCCCGACATTTCGCAGCGCATGTTGACCCAGTCGCTGCGCGACTTGCAGCGCGACGGACTGATCGCGCGCCGCGTCTATCCGACCCTGCCGCCGAGCGTCGACTATCGCCTGACCGACCTTGGCAGCTCGCTGATCGAGCCGCTCGGCGGGCTGATCCGCTGGGCCGAGGCGCAGGCCGAGGCGATTGCCGCCGCGCGCCAGGATTTCGACGCAGCGGCGTGACACATTCGGCGTGGCGCCTCAGCGGTTCTTGAACGCCGCCGGCCGCTTCTCGGCGAAGGCGCGCATGCCTTCCTTCTGGTCCTCGGTGGCGAACAGCGCGTGGAACAGCCGCCGTTCGAATCGCAGGCCTTCGGCGAGCGTCGTCTCGAACGCCCGGTTGACGCTCTCCTTGGCCGCATAGACCGCAGGGGCGGAATAGGACGCAATCGTCGCCGCGACCTTCAGCGCTTCGTCGTCGAGCTCGGCCGCCGGCACGATGCGCGCGACGAGGCCGGAACGCTCGGCTTCGGCCGCGTCCATCATGCGGCCGGTCAGCGCCAACTCCATCGCTTTCGCCTTGCCGATTGCGCGGGTCAGGCGTTGCGTGCCGCCGGCGCCGGGGATGATTCCGAGCCTGATTTCCGGCTGGCCGAACTTGGCGCTGTCGGCCGCCAGAATGAAGTCGCACATCATCGCCAGCTCGCAGCCGCCGCCGAGCGCGAAGCCGGCGACGGCGGCGATCAGCGGCTTGCGCGCCCGCGCGACGTTGTCCCAGCGGCCGATGAAGTCGCCGAGGAACATTTCGGCGAAGCTCTTGTCCTGCATTTCCTTGATGTCGGCGCCGGCGGCGAACGCCTTGTCCGAGCCGGTCAGCACGACGGCGCCGATGGCCGGATCCGCTTCGTATGCGCCGAGCGCCTGGTTGAGGTCTTCGATCAGCGCGCTGTTGAGCGCGTTCAACGCCTGCGGCCGATTGAGGCGGACGAGCCCGACGCGGCCGTGGGTCTCGACGAGTATGTTGGCGTAGGTCGTCACGGGCGACTCCTCTGGCGGAAGTTCGACGCATCCCTAGCCAAGGCGCGGCGCAAAGGGAAGCCGGACGCCGCCGGCGCGCCGCTCGCCATTGACAGGCCGCCGCGCCCGCCCTTATGAAGCGCGCCGTGCCCAGGTGGCGGAATTGGTAGACGCACT
>JBEKVR010000125.1:0-14748 GCA_049513815.1 Roseiarcus sp.
AAGTCGAGGATGACGAGATGGCCGCCCTCAAAATCCGTCCCCACGACTTCCACAGTGAATGGAACTATACGATCTCGCCACGCACCTTAAATTGACGCGATAATTCCCGAACGCGCCCTAAGATCGCGTCGCTCATCAGACGCGTCTGGTCGGCCAGGAACGTCACGTTCAAGGCGGTCAATACCGCCGCCAGGCCAAGGTCCCCGCCGAGCGCACGCAAATGCGCCGAGATCTGCGCCCCCGGGCGTCGCGAGGGGATGGCCGAAATGACCGGAATGAGACTCGGGACGGTCATCGTGGCGAGCACGAACAAAGTCCAGACCAGCGCGGGGTAGATCGGCAGGGTCCAGCCCAGAGCCAGGCCAAGGACGGCGGTCGACGCCGAAAGGGTTCGGCGCAGGTTGTCGATCATCTTCCAACGACCGATCTGCGGAAGCTCGTCCTCGACGTTCGGCGCTCCGTCGCCCCTGCCGGCAAAGCCGAGAATCCACGGCAGCAGTTGCCAGTCGCCTCGCGCCCAGCGGTGATGACGCTGAGCGCTGACGTCGTATCGGGAGGGGAATTCTTCGACGACTTCGACATCCGAGGCGAAGCCTGCGCGGGCGAACGTCCCCTCGAACAGATCATGGCTCAGCAGAGTCGAGTCCGGGGCGCGGCCGGAGAGAGCGCTCTCGAATGCGTCGAGATCGTAGATGCCCTTTCCGGCATACGACCCCTCGCCGAACATGTCCTGGTAGACGTCCGAGACCGCGGCGGAGTAGGGATCGATGCCGCTGGCGCTGGAGAATATGCGCTGAAACAGCGACCCCTCGCCACCCTCGGGCAGCGAAGGGGTCACCCGAGGCTGGAGCACAGCGTAGCCTTCCACGACCCTGCCCCGCTCGGCGTCGATGCGCGGCCGATTGAGCGGATGCGCCATCTTGCCGATCAGCCGCCTGACCGTGTCGCGTGGCAATCGCGTATCCGAATCCAGCGTTAGGACGTATCGGACGTTCTGAGGCGGCGGCGTTGCGGCGGCCCCGAAATCCATGAAAGTGGTGTCTGTCGCGCCGCGCAGCAGCCGATTCAACTCGTGAAGTTTGCCGCGCTTGCGTTCCCAGCCGATCCATCGCCTTTCGCTGTCGTTCCAAACGCGCTTGCGGTGCAGCAACAGAAAACGAGGGCCTGCGGGGCCAGGGCCGTAACGTCGATTGAGGCCTTCTATGCCTTCGCGGGCAAAAGCGAGCAGCTCCGCGTCGCCGCCTGTATGTTCGCCGTCGGCGTCGGTCCAATCCGAGAGCAGGGCGAAGTGCAGATCGCCCTCTGGACTCGCAAGGTGATGGATCTCGAGCCGCTCCACTTGCGCCGTGATGTCTTCCAGTGTGGTCAGGAGCGTCGGCACCGCGACTAGCGTGCGCAGCGATTCTGGAACCCCGTCGCGTAGCGCCAGCCCGGGCAACGGGACCGCGTGGACAAAAAACGCGGTGCCTCTGTTGACGAGCGCCACGCCAACGTCAATCGCTGAAACCACGCCGAGAAGAGCGAGCAGGCAGAGCAGACCGACGCCGAGACCCATGCCGGCCAAGACGACCAATGGCGCAGCAAGCAGGCATGCCGATGTAACGACGATTGCGGCGCTGTAAGCGTAAAAACGCACCCCAGTCGTTGCGTGCGCGGGCCAAAACAGGCGCTTGTGAAAGCCGATCGCCTTCTCAAACTCGGACCGGCCCCCCGCAAGCAAATGGTAGCCGGGGTCGCCGCGTCGCAATTGCTCCAAGGGAGCAAGAGAGGGATGGGGCTTGTGCGCTTCGGTGACGGCAAGGCGCGCGATGTCGAGTTCGCTCAGGCGAGAGCCTCGCGCCAATCGCTCGACCGCGGTGCGGTAAAGCGTTCGCGTGGCGAAATCCATTTCCACAAATGCGCCGCCTAAGGTCAAAGCGCTATCGACGAGGCAGATTTGCTTGAACAATTCCGTCCAATCGACTTCGGCGATCACCCTCAGGCTCGTCACGATGTTGCGCATGGTCACGTTCGCGGCCCCGTGACTGCGTTGGACCTCACGCACCGCCGCATCCGCCGTCATTTCCCGTTTCGACAAACGGTCGTCCAGCCAAGCCAATGCAGGCGTGACCTTCGGGTCCTGATCGCGAAGCCGATGCACGAGCTGGACCGCAAACGCTTCCGAAAGCGGCCCGGCTGCGCGGTCGGCGAACACGATCGAGGCCGGTTCCGCAGCGCGCCCGCTGACGCCCAGCAATCGATCCGCGATGCCATCGGCCTCGTGTCGCGCTACCCGACTGCGCGTGATCTGTTGCGCAAGCCGTCGCAGATTTTCGATCAGCACGATCTGCAGCGTGATCGAAGCCGCCCAAAGCTCGCCGATCATCAGCGGCTGGATCGTCTGATAGGCGTTGATGAAACTGACGAGGATGTCGGCGTCGAAACTGCTGTCGGTGTGGGCGACAAACGCCCAGGCCATGCCGAACACGCGCGGATATCCGCCAAAAGGACCCGAGACGAGCTTTGGGAGCTGGCGATAATAGCTGGGCGGCAGGTCCATGGTGATCTGACGGATCTGCCTTTCGACCAAATGGTAATTGTCGATGAGCCACTCCGCCGCCGGCGTTGTCGCGCGCCCCTCGTCGGTCGCCTCCACGATCTCTCGATAGGCCGACAACAGCACCGCGCCGTTATCAGCCAGTCGGGCGGACAGCAGCAGGCCTCGGGTCGCTCGCAAGGCGACGGTCTGCGCGACCGCGAGACTGCGCGCATGCGCCTCCAGGCGTTCGACGCTGAACAATTCCTCGCGGATTGGCGCTTCGCTATCCCAGGGCGACGCTCTGCTTGAAAAGCGAGGAAAGCGATGTGACAGGAATGCGGATTTGGCGTTCAAATCCATGCTCGACAATCTGGGCCTCCTGCGCGAATTCCCTGCGCCGTCGGAGTCGCCGACGCTCTATATCCTTCGCCGACGTCCCGGCGTGACGCCGCCGCCGGGCACGCCTCAGTGAACGAGCGCCATTGAACGCGTCGAACGTGCGGCGCTTGAGAGCGCCGTACGTAACAAATCGCTTCCGCTTGGCCGCGAGTGCGTCTGGCTCCTCGCCGTCATGATAACGCTCCGAGGGCGAGACGTCCCCGTTGAAGTCGCGCGCGGATCTGAGATCCTTAAAAATATATGGTAGCGATCCGCGGGGCATCGGCGCCAGACTCGGAAACTACTCAGGTCCGGGGATCCGTTGCGTGTCGGATGTCTCGGAGGGGTCGATCGGAGTCGCGACAGCTCGCGGGCGAACCGCAGTCGTCACTTCGCCGCGCACGAAGAGGAAGGCTCGACTGCGTCAAATGCGGAATACTTTTCGCGATGCGTCGTCTGCGTGTTTTCCGAGTCTGTGCCTACGGAAAGTCAGCGGGTAGAGCCCAACTGCGGACGATTTCGATTTGTCTCGCGATCGCGCGGTCTTCCTGTTCGCGCAAACCCTGCCAACATGAGGCGACATTTCATGAGCAAAGTTCTCGTTCTCTATTGTTCGTCCTACGGCCACGTCGAAACGCTTGCCGCCGCAATTGCCGAAGGCGCCCGCGAAACCGGCGCGACCGTGGATATCAAGCGCGTTCCGGAGACTTTGTCCGATGAGGCCGCCGAACGCGCTCATTACAAGCTGCGCCAGAAGGCGCCGATCGCGACCATTGCGGATCTCGGCGCCTACGAGGCGATTGTTATCGGAACGGGCACTCGTTTTGGCCGGATGTCGTCACAAATGGCCGCCTTTCTGGACTCTGCTGGCGGCCTGTGGGCGAAGGGCGCCTTGAACGGCAAGGTCGGCGGGGCTTTCGCCTCCACCGGTACGCAGCACGGCGGACAGGAAATGACCCTGTTCTCAATCATCGCCAACCTGATGCATTTTGGCATGGTGATCGTTGGGCTCGACTACGGCTTCGCCGGGCAAACGACTTTGGCGGAGGTGACAGGCGGCAGCCCCTACGGCGCAACCACCATCGCAGATGGGGACGGGTCGCGGCAGCCGTCTGAAAACGAACTGGCCGGGGCGCGGTACCAAGGCAAGAGGATCGCCGAGACCGCGGAGAAACTCTCTTCGCATAACCCAACTCGGGAAGGAGAGCGCCTGGTTCACGCGATGTGAGCCGTCGTCGTCGAAACGTTCAGCGAGACCTTGCGCCGCCTATCGCTCGCTTGTGGCGAACGACTTCGAGCCTTTGGCGCACTGAACCGTTTCGGCGTCCGATACTGGGTCTGACGCGGCCTCGGCGCAGAGGCCAGGAATGCCACTCTGACGTCAGGGACAGCGGCGAGATGATTCCGCCAGAGACATCGCGCCACCCGCGCGCCAACGCCCGCTGCGGCGCCTGATCCAGATCGAGGCGTCATGAACAATGCTAACGAGTTGAATTGGGATTTGGGGCCGGCTGAGTAGTTTCCGACTCTGACCTACGCGGGCGTTTGCTCCTATCAGGCGTCATAGCGGAGCCGGGTGGTGGGCGCTCGCTCTCACATGGCCACCGCGCAACGGATTGAACTGCCATGTCAAACATCGATCACGTGATGAAGGCGTCCACGCAAGCCGGCCACGACGCCAAACCGATTGAAAAGTTTGGCGGCGGCTTCAATGCGGCCTCTCCCCCCTCGAAGAGCGATCCCGCGGACGGCGAATTGGAAATGCCGTGTTCTACGGTGACGGGATTCGCCGCCAAACCGGCGCCGCCGGCCGGCCGGCGGCCGCTCTTTCGCCGCTGACTCTGCTCTCCGCAACGCAACCCTGCTTCTCGCAAAGCCGGGCCAGGCGCGCGGCTTTCGCCCTTGCGGGCAATGGGCGACAGGCGCCAGACGCGAGGGAGGACTTTCCAGAGCGGCGCATTGCCGCCGGAGACATGTCTCGCCAGGTCCAAGGAGATTTCATGAAAGCCGTCAGGATTCATGCTTACGGAGACCGCTCGGCCCTCCAGTTCGAAGACGCGCCGAAGCCGGAGGTCAAATCTGACGAGGCGCTCGTGCGCGTTGTCGCCGCGGCGGTCAACCCGGTCGATTGGAAGGTCCGGCAGCGGCACTTGAGGACAATGGTTCCCTATGTCTTTCCGTTGACGCTCGGCTGGGATTTCTCCGGCGTCATCGAAGCGTTGGGCTCCGAGGTTTCCAGCTTCGCCGTCGGCGACGCGGTGTTTTCACGTCCCGACATTCGACGGAATGGGAGCTACGCCGAATACATCGCGGTTCGCGCCGTTGAAATTGCGAAAAAGCCGAAGACGATCTCGCACGTCGAGGCGGCGTCGATCCCTCTGGCGGGCATCACCGCCTGGGAAACGATCGTTACGATTGGGAATCTTGCGGCCGGTCAGACGGCGCTGATCCATGCGGCCTCCGGCGGCGTCGGCTCTCTGGCGGTCCAGATCGCGAAATCGCGTGGCGCGCATGTCGTGGCGACCACTTCGAGCGCCAACGTCGAACTGGTTCGCTCGCTGGGCGCCGACCAGGTGATCGACTATCGCAACGAGCGTTTCGCCGACAAGGCGAAAGACGTCGACCTCGTCGTCGATACGATCGGTGGCGAGGTGCAGGAGTCGTCATGGTCGGTCTTGCGCCGTGGCGGCATCCTTGTTTCGACCGTGAGCGTTCCTCCGATCGAGCGCGCGACGGCCTTGGGCGTCCGGAGCGCCTTCGTGTTCATCAGCCCCAACGCCCCGGTTCTCGACCAGTTGGCGGGACTGGTTGACTCGGGCAGGTTGCGCACGCTGATTGGCGGCGAATTCGCGTTGCGGGACATCGCCGAGGCGCATGCGCTGAGCGAGTCCGGTCGAACCGTCGGCAAGATCGTCCTCTATGTCGGCCAGCCGTGAGTCGCGGCGCGGCGACATGTCAAACCAGCCTTGCCCGTCAGATCGAACACCGCATGTGTCCGTCTAGAACATGTCGCCAGGCAAGCGGATGAACGGAGCGCGAATTGGCGGACCCATATACGACGCTTGGCGTGCCGCGCGACGCGAGCCAGGACGCCATCCGGGACGCGTACTGAAAATTGGCCAAACAGCACCACCCCGATCTCAACCCCGGAAACGCGAAGGCCGAAGAAGCATTCAAGGCTGTCTCCGCCGCCAATTCGATTCTGTCGGATCTCGAAAAGCGCGGAAAATTCGATCGCGGCGAGATCGAGGCCGCCGGACAAGAGCGGGCGCCACGGGAGTCGTATCGCGAACACGCAGAAGGCGGAGCTGGTCGTCGATACAGCCGAACCGATCCGCAGTCGGGCGGATGGAGCGACGCCGATTTCGGCGACATCTTCAACTCGGTGTTCGGCGAGGGAGGACAAGCGGACGACGGTCGCCCAAGTCACGGTCGGGACGAGCATGACGCCTTGTCGACAAGCTTTCTCGATGCCGTGAACGGCGCGACGCGTCGACTGACGCTGCCGGATGGCCGCACGCTCGACGTCAAGATCCCGCCGGGGACAACGGAAGGGCAAGTGCTTCGTCTGCGCGGCCTCGGTGGACCCGGTCGCAACGGCGGCCCGGCAGGCGACGCCCTGATCGAGGTTCACGTCGCCGAGCATCGCCACTTCCGTCGCGACGGTCAGGACATTCGCCTGGCGCTGCCGGCGACGCTCTCGGAGGCGGTTATCGGCGGCGACGTCGAGGTTCCGACCCCGGGCGGCCCCGTCAGCATGCGTGTTCCGCCTCACGCCGACAGCGGGACAGAACTCAGACTCCGAGGGCGCGGCGTGCCTGCCCACGACGGCCTCGGCGCTGGAGATCTCTACGCCAAACTGAACGTCGTGTTGGGCGCCCCAGACGAAGCGTTGGAAGAATTCCTGCGCAATTGGAAACCGAAGAATCCGATCGACCCCAGACAAGACATGAGGGAGCAACCATGATCGACATCGATGTCGTGATCGCGCGGATTTCTGGATTGAAGCGGCAGGACCTCGAGCGGTGGATCTCGAACGCGTGGGTCCCGCCGGACAGGTCGGCCAGCGGCTACGAATTTCGAGAGATCGACGTGGCGCGCGCGCGCCTGATCCTGGAAATGCGCGATGAGATGGAGATCAACGAAGACGCCCTGCCGGTCATCCTGTTGCTGCTCGATCAGCTTTACGACCTGCGCCGGCAGATGCGCGATCTCAACAACGCCTTCATACAGGTCGTGCCCAGAGACGTGAGACGAGACCTCGCGGGCCATCTGGCGGCGCATCCGCGCTGAGCTCACATCTTATCCCGCCTTGAGTTCTTTTGAGATCCCGACGCCGTCGCCGCAATCACGTTCGCTCGGCAAAGCGTCACAACCTGCCCAAGGGCTGTGCCAAGGCTGAGTATATTCCGACGCTATCGCCGTCCGACCACAGCGTTAGAAGTGCATCCAGATTGGATGCATATGACCAACTCTCGCGAGCATGGAGTTCCAGGCCGCGCCCGCCGTTTCGGTCGTTGGGGCAAGAGTCGAAACACAGCCCATCGACGTCCGAGCGCCGCTATTGTCGCGTCTGTCGCCGGACTCCTGACTGGAGCGCTCTTGTTCGCTGGCGCGATGGCGTGGGCCCGTGGCGGTGAGAAAGTCTGGGCGCCGTGGGATCCGGTCCCCGAGGTCGCGGCGATCCCGGCCGTCGATGTTCCGACTGACCTGAAACCAAGAGACACGAGAGCCGGCGGCCGCGCCGTCTGCGTGCGCCTCTGCGACGGATTCTTCTTTCCAAACGCCACAAGTTCAGGGGGCGACGAAGCTTGTGCAGCTCAATGTCCGGACGCGCCCACCGCGCGCTACACCGAACCGGCCGACTCGGACAGAATCGAGGATGCGGTTTCAACGCGCGGCGCGCTTTACACGGCCCTGCCCATCGCCAGTCGCTATCGAACCACGCTCGACAACACGTGCACCTGTCATCGCTCGCCCACTCGTAGTTTTTCCGAGTCCTTGCTGAACGATCCCACGCTGCGAATAGGCGATGTCGTGATGACGCCAAAAGGTTTCGTCGTGTTTCAGGACGCCAAGACTGGTCCGATCACGTCCGCGGACTTCGTGGCCTTGTCGCAGGCGCGGTCGTTGCCCAAAGACTTACGCGCGACTCTGATCGACATGGAGCGCGCGGGTCCGTCGCAACGACAAATTGGCGCTTATACGTCGCCAAGCGCATCTCAGCGCCAGAACCGAGTGTTGAACCCACTGGCGTTAGCTGGATCGGCGAAATAGCCGCATCGGTTGGGCCGTGGGACTTACGCAAAGCTCCCCAGCGTATTCGCACAAGCAAGCTCTCCTTTTGGCGGGGCGCACAGAGTCGCGCCGAACTTCGGAGCTGGCGTGAGTAGTTTCCAATTCTGTCGCTCCCGCTCGCGATCGTGGTGACCGACTTCGGCCTGACCGTGTTCTCGAAGCGTTGCATGCCGGGCGCCCTCAGGGCGGCGGAGAGGATCGCATCATACACGAATCGCCGAGCGCCAATGCGGAATGGCCGGCGATCACGCCAAGCCTGGAGACGGCCGGCGATCTCATGACGACGGCGATCGTCTCCGTCGCGATCGGAGCAAGCGTGCGCGACGTCGCGCGCCTGCTGTTCGAAAAGCGCATCAGCGCCGTTCCCGTGCTCGGCGTAGACCAGAAATTGCTTGGAATGGTCAGCGAAGGCGACCTTGTCGGTCGCAACGACGCCGATCGCGTCGCCCGGCGCGATAGGTGGCTGGCCCTGCTTGGGGACGCTCAACCCTTGGCAGAGCCGCTTGAGGCGCTCGCCGCTCGTCGTGTCGAACAGGTCATGCGCGCGCCTGTCATGACGATCGAAGCGCAGACGCCGTTGCATGAGATCGCCGAGATGTTCCGGGTCTACGACATAAAGCGGCCGCCCGTCATGCGTGGGGGCCGCATCGCGGGAATCGTCAGTCGGTCGGACCTGGTTCGCGCCATGGCGGCCATGGTTCCGCAGCCAGCGGCGACGGGGTCTCTTGGCGGCTTGGCCAGCATGTTCGCCGGCATGATGAATAGCGAGAGCCGACCGTCGGAGGCGCAGCCGTCCGCGACCCCGGTCGTCGTCGCGCCTGCCACAACGGCGAAAGCCTTTCTCGCCCTCGTGACCGCTTCGAAGCTAGCTGGGTTGGACGAAGCCGTCGCCGCCAAGGATCAGGCGAAATCGGAACAACAGCGCCAGGTCGAGGCTCTGCTGCAGGAACACGTCGGCGCGCCGGCGTGGACCGCGCTGCTCGAGCGCGCTCGCGCCGCCGCCGAGCTTGGCGAGAACAGCTTCGAGCTCATTCGCTTTCCCTGCGACCTCTGCAGCGATGGCGGTCGCAAAATCGACATCGCCGAAAGGGACTGGCCGACCACTCTGAGGGGAGAAGCGGCCGAGTTCTATACGCGCTGGGAACACGACCTGCGCGCGGCCAAATTCGGGCTCTCCGCCCAACTTGTCGATTACATCGACGGAATCGCGAGCAATGTGGCGCTGTCTCTGACTTGGCGCGAGTAGGCGACTGTTCGCCTGATGGCTGGCTTTGCAGTGGACTCCCGCTTGCCGCCGTTTCAGCGCCGTCCGTGTGGCTGTAGTTGTCGACATGGCCGGTGAGGGTGATGACGCCGTTCTTTGCCGTGACGCCGATATGGGCCGCGTCCGCGCTGGGCTCCCCGCTCAGCTCGCCGAGAACGACTCTCTTGAGTTCGCTATCTTTGGGCACGATCTTCTCTAGAGTTGCGACGATGTGGCTGCCTGACGGGGGCGACCGCGGGGCTCGCTGACGGTCGCCGACCAGGATGAAATCGACCGCGAGACGCGTAGGTTGAGACATCGCCCTTAGCCGACGTTCCGCGGCCGAACAAGAAGGGGTCGGAAAGCGCTCGGCCGCGTTTGCGCTCTTGGGTCCCTACGATTGCGATCGCAATTGTCGAGTCGACGATCCGTCAGCGGTCAACAGGCTGGCGGTACGCAGGCGTCGCCTGAGTAGTTTCCGAGTCTGCCGGATTGACGATCGGGCGGGCTAATCGTGTTCGTGGCTGTGCGCCGCGCCTGAAACGCGCGATCCAGAGCCGCCTGGTTCGCATCCGACCCCGAAGCTCGCGATGCGGACCCGGCCCTGCCTGCTGGCGGCCCTTCCAAGGAAGAAGCGCAATGGAACACTCTGAAACGCTCGTCGCGGTCTTTCCGGATCACGCCGCCGCCGAAGACGGGGTGAAGAAACTGGCTCAGGCCGGTTTCGAACTGAAGTCGCTCAGCGTCGTGGGCAACGGGTATCATACAGAAGAGAAAGTTGTCGGCTTTTACAACGTCGGCGACCGGGTCAAGTTTTGGGGCGAGCGGGGGGCGTTCTGGGGCGGCCTTTGGGGTCTCTTCTTCGGCGGGCTGTTCGTAACCACCCCGGCCATCGGGCCGGTCTTCGTCCTTGGCTATCTTGCTGGCGCCGCGATCTCCGCTGTCGAAGGCGCCATCGTTGTCGGCGGACTGAGCGCGCTTGGCGCCGCGCTTTATAGCGTCGGCATTCCGAAAGACAGCGTGATCGCGTATGAGGCCGCCATCAAAGCCGATGAATTCCTGGTGATGGCGCATGGCGGCGCGGCGGAGGCTTCGCGCGCCAAGGCCGTGCTTGGTTCGGCGAACGCGTCGCGACTGGACGTATTCTCCCACGCCCACCCGCTACCCGCGCAAATGGACGCAGCCTTCGCCGCCAATTGAAGACGCGAGGCCGTCCTGTCAGGCGACGAGCTTGCCAATGGCCGCCCTTAACTCGGCGGCGAGATCGGGGCGACCAAGCGCGAAGGCGATGTTGGCGGTCAGCAAGCCGAGCTTCGATCCGCAATTGTAGGTCTGGCCGTCGAAGCGCACGCCGTAAAAGGCTTGCGACGCCGCGAGCGTGATCATACCGTCCGTGATCTGGATTTCGCCGCCGGCGCCCTTGCCGATGTTTTCGAGGACGTCGAAGATCTCCGGCTGCAGGATGTAGCGGCCGGAGATCATCAGGTTCGAAGGCGCCGTCCCGTTGGCGGGCTTTTCGATCATGCCCTTGATCTCGAACGCCTGTCCGAAATCGGCGCCGACGGCGACCACGCCGTACTGGCAGGTCTGCTCGTAGGCAACCTCTTCGACCGCGATGATGTTGCCGCCGTGCTCGGCGTAGGCTTCCACGCATTGAGCGAGGCAGCGGCTCTTCCGTGCGCCGGCCATGGTGACCATGTCGGGCAACAGCAATGCAAAGGGCTCGGCGCCGACGAGTTTGCGCGCGCACCACACCGCGTGGCCGAGGCCGAGAGGGGCATGCTGACGCGTAAAGGAAGCGAAGCCGGCCTTGGGGAGGGCGGCCATCAGCGCTTCGCGTTCCTTGGTCTTGCCGCCCCGCCGCAAAATGTCTTCGAGCTCGTAGGACGTGTCGAAATAGTCCTCGATCACGCTCTTGTTACGCCCGGTGACGAAGATGAATTCCTCCACCCCCGCCTCTCGGGCCTCGTCGATCACGTGTTGCACAATCGGTCGATCGACGATCGGCAACATTTCCTTCGGGATCGTCTTGGTCGCCGGCAGAAGGCGTGTTCCTAAACCCGCCACGGGAAGCACGGCTTTGCGAATGGGTTTGTTCATCTGACGTTGACCCTTGACGGATTCTGCAATTCCCGCGACGCGACGTCGGGCGCGCGATCTCGCTTGAGTTATCCGCAGTCGCGGTCGCGCAGACAGACTCGGAACATACCTATGTCGGGCCGCGGCTGCACAGCTTCGACCGCCGCGCCGACGCTCAATTTGCCGCGTCCCACTTCCAGTTGCGAATCTTCGGCAAGTCCTCGCCATGCTCGTCGATGTAGCGCTTGTGCTCGATCAGCTTGTCGCGCATCGACTGCTTCAGATAGGCGCCCTTGCTGCCAAGGTCGGCCACCCTGTCGACGACGTCTTCAACGAGATGAAAGCGGTCGATCTCGTTTTGCACGCGCATGTCGAACGCCGTCGTGATCGTGCCTTCTTCCTTGTAACCCCGGACATGCAGGTTGCGATTGGTCCGGCGGTAGGTCAGCCCGTGGACCAGCGAGGAATAGCCGTGGAAGCCGAAGAGTATCGGCTTATCTCTGGTGAAGAGCGAGTCGTAGTGGGCCTCGCTCAACCCATGCGGATGCTCCGCACGTGGCTGCAGCCGCATCAGATCGACGACATTGATCACTCGAATTTTCAAATCGGGCAAACTCTTGCGCAGGATCGAAACGGCGGCGAGAACCTCGAGCATCGGCGTATCGCCGCAACCGGCCATGACGACGTCCGGTTCGCTCCCCTGATCGTTGCTCGCCCATTGCCAGATGCCGACGCCCTCGGTGCAATGGACGATTGCTTGCTCCATGGTCAGCCACTGCGGCATGGCGTGCTTGCCCGCCACGACGACATTGACGTAGTGGCGGGTGCGCAGGCAATGGTCGAATACCGACAACAAACAATTGGCGTCCGGGGGCAGATAGACCCGCACGATGTCCGCCTTCTTGTTGATGACGTGGTCGAGGAAGCCGGGATCCTGATGGGTGAAGCCGTTGTGGTCCTGTTGCCAGACATGCGAGGCGAGAAGGTAGTTCAGCGACGCGATCTTGCGCCGCCACGGCAGCTCGAGCGTGACCTTCAACCATTTCGCGTGCTGACTGAACATCGAGTCGACGATGCGGACAAAGGCCTCGTAGCTGTTGAGCAGGCCGTGTCGGCCGGTCAGCAGATAGCCCTCGAGCCACCCCTCGCATTGATGCTCGCTGAGCATGGAGTCGACGACGCGCCCCTGAGGGGCGAGAAACTCGTCTCCGTCGATGGCGCGCGCATCCCATTGGCGATCGGTGACTTCAAAGACGGCGCCGAGAAGGTTCGACAGCGTTTCGTCCGGGCCGAAGATGCGGAAATTGCGCTGGTCTTCGTTGAGGCGCGTGACGTCGCGCAGAAACTCGCCGAGCACGAGCGTGTCCTGCGCGGCGACAGCGCCGGGCGCAGGCACGCGGATCGCGTGATCGGGAAAGTCCGGCATTCTGAGGTCGCGCAGCAGAGCGCCGCCGTTGGCGTGCGGGTTGGCGCCCATGCGGCGGTTCCCCTTCGGCGCAAGGGCGGCCAGGTCGGCTCTCAGCGTCCCCGCATCGTCGAAAAGCTCTTCGGCGTGATAGCTCTTCATCCAATCTTCGAGCAGTTTGACGTGGTCGGGGTGCGCGGCGTCGACGAGAACAGGCACCTGATGGGCGCGGAACGTGCCTTCGACCTTCAAACCGTCGACGACCTTCGGGCCGGTCCAACCTTTGGGGGATCGCAGGACGATCATCGGCCAGCGCGGCCGCGAGGGATCCTTGTTCTCTCGCGCTTTGTTTTGGGCCGCATGGATCTGCCCGATGGCGTCTTCCACAGCCGCCGCCATCAGACGGTGCATCGCTTCGGGCTCGTCGCCCTCGACGAACAGCGGGTTCCAGCCGCAGCCGCGGAAGAATTGCTCCAGTTCCTCGTGCTCGATGCGCGCGAAAATGGTCGGATTGCTGATCTTGAAGCCGTTGAGATGCAGGATCGGCAAGACCGCTCCGTCGCTGACCGGATCGAGAAACTTGTTGGAGTGCCAGGCCGTCGCCAGGGGGCCAGTCTCGGCCTCGCCGTCGCCGACGACGCAGGCGACGATAAGATCTGGATTGTCGAACGCGGCGCCGAAGGCGTGGCCGGGCGAATATCCGAGTTCGCCGCCTTCGTGAATCGAGCCCGGCGTCGACGGAGCGACGTGGCTCGAAATCCCACCGGGGAAGGAGAACTGCTTGAACAGCCGCTTCATTCCGGCTTCGTCTTGGCTGATGTCAGGATAGATTTCGCTGTAGCTGCCCTCGAGATAGGTGTTGGCGACCAACGCCTGGCCGCCGCGGCCGGGACCGGCGATGTAGATCATGTCGAGATCGTGAAGCCGGATCGCTCGGTTCAAATGGACGTAGATGAAATTCTGCCCCGGCGTCGTTCCCCAGTGGCCGACCACCAGCGGCTTGACGTCGGCCAGCGTGAGCGGCTCGCGCAGCAACGGATTCTTGTAAAGGTAGATCTGACCGACCGAGAGATAATTCGCCGCGCGCCAGTAGGCGTCGAGTTGCCGCCACTCGCGCGAGTCCAAAACGGCCGGGATTTTCGCAAGAGCGTCGGAATCGTCCTGCAGGCGCAAGTCTCGGGTTGAAACGGGAACGTTCATTGTCCTGTGCCTCTTGCTACGCCGCGGTGCGACCCGCGAGTGAATCTTGCCAAGGATGATCCGGGAGAGGGCGTGATCGCGTTGAAGCGCCGCCCTTGCCCGGTTCAGTCCGCCCGATCCGATCTCGCCGCGATCCGCGCCAAGCCAGCGGCGTTTCGAGCGCTCGCGCCGAAGAGATCGGAGTGTGGTCGCGCCGGAGAGAGGTTTACCGCGGTCGTTTACGATCCCAGCAGCCTCGGAATGTACTCACGACCGCGCACAAGCCTCTCTGCGTATTTTCCGACGCTCGCGGCCGCAAAACTTCGACGACTAGATTTGCGCCCGGCGCTGCAACGCACACCAAGGAAGGCGAGCGCTTGTGGTGGAAGCGATGGTGTTGAGCCTCGCAACTGTTAATCGGCCCAGGGTCCGAACGCCGATTGGCGTCGTAACACATTGAGACGATTGGTTATCACCGGGTCAGATCTCGGAGCCGAATTACAGCCGAGCGCTACAACGCGATCGACGCGGTCATTGGCCGAGCTTGTCGAGCATGGGTTGAGTGATCAGAGTGACGCCGTTCTCGGTGCGCCGGAAGCGCTTGGCGTCGAGTGCCGGGTCCTCGCCCACCACCATGTCATCAGGAAT
>JBEKVR010000126.1:0-14705 GCA_049513815.1 Roseiarcus sp.
GGCTGAGGGTGCTCTTGCCGCTTCTTCTCGCCTTTGCCGCGTCAGCGCTTTCAACGCGAAAGTCCGTCACCGCCAGCGCACCGACCGCAATCTGATCGCAAAAGGCCTTTTTCGCGGGCGACGAGCGACGCAAAGCGGCGATCGCGGCCTACAAGGAGCGCAAAGCCGCCGTCGGAATCTACGCCGTGCGCTGCGCGCCGGCCGGCGCGGTCTGGGTCGGCCAGACCCGCAACCTCGACAAGGTGTGGAACCGAATCTCGTTTTCGTTGGGCGCCGGCGCCGATCCGCGCCGCGACCTGCAGGCGGCGTGGAACGCCCATGGCGGCGCCAGCTTCGCCTTCGAGCCGCTGGAAACGCTCAAGGACGAATCGCTCGCCTTCGCGCTGCAATCGGCGCTCGACGAGCGGACGGCTTTCTGGCGCGCCAAGCTCGGCGCCGCGGCGATCTAGCGGCCCGGGCGCTGAACACGCCGCGCTCTACCGGCGGGCGCCGCGCCAGCGGCGCGTCTCGAAGGATGAGGAACGCCGCGCCAGCGGCGCGTCTCGAAGGATGAGGAGCGCTTAGCGAGCCGGCGCCTGGCCGTCGACGCGCGGCAGATCGGGATCGAAGCAGGCCCATCTTGGCGCCGACTTCGCCCAGATGACGGCGCCGGGCTTGGCGATGTCGGGATCGTCGAGCGAGCCGGCGCGGACAACGATCAGATGCGGCCGCGGCTCGGCCTCGCTGAACAACGGCGTGCCGCAGGTCGGACAAAACGACCGACGCATCACCGCGCCGCTGTCGGCGATCGAGGTGAAGACGCGGGTCTCGCCCGTGACGCGAACCGCGTCCTTGTTGAACACCGCGTTGACCGTGCCGCCGCCGCCGCTGAAATACTGACAGACGCGGCACCAGCATTGCCGCGCCGCGATCGGCGCATCGGCGGCAATCTCATAGCGCACATTACCGCACAGACAGCCGCCAGTGATGGGCATTCGTCACTTCCCGTTTGATGCGCCGATAGGGCGAGGCGGCAGGATAAGGCCGACGCCCGGAGAGCGCCAGCGCGGCTTGCCGGCGCGATCCGCGGCCGCCCTTTGTCGGCGCGAACGCTGATCGCGCCTGACGCGGCCGGCGGCCGCGTCTACGCGCTCAGCCGAGGTTCATCTCCTTGAAGAAGTCGTTCCCCTTGTCGTCGATGACGATAAAGGCGGGGAAGTCGACGACTTCGATCCGCCACACCGCCTCCATGCCGAGCTCGGGATATTCCAGCACCTCGACCTTCTTGATGCAGTCCAGGGCGAGGCGGGCCGCCGGGCCGCCGATCGAGCCGAGGTAGAAGCCGCCGTACTCGGCGCAGGCCTTGCGCACGGCGGAGGAGCGGTTGCCCTTGGCGAGCATCACCATCGAGCCGCCCGCCGCCTGGAACTGGTCGACGTAGGAATCCATGCGGCCCGCCGTCGTCGGCCCGAACGAGCCCGAGGCGTAGCCGGCCGGAGTCTTGGCCGGCCCGGCGTAATAGACCGGGTGGTTCCTGAGATAGTCGGGCATCGGCTCGCCGCGGTCGAGCCGCTCGCGGATCTTGGCGTGGGCGAGGTCGCGCGCGACGATCATCGTCCCGTTCAGCGCGAGGCGGGTGCGGATCGGGTGCTTGGTCAGCTCGGCGAGGATCGCTTTCATTGGCCGGTTGAGGTCGATTTTCACCACCGGCCCGCCGAGGCTCGCCTCGTCGACCGCCGGCAGGAAGCGCGCCGGATCGGGCTCGAGCGCTTCGAGGAAGACGCCGTCGCGGGTGATCTTGCCGAGCGCCTGGCGGTCGGCCGAACAGGAGACGCCGATGCCAATCGGCAGCGAGGCGCCGTGGCGCGGCAGGCGGACGACGCGCACGTCGTGGCAGAAATACTTGCCGCCGAACTGCGCGCCGACGCCGAGCTGCTGCGTCAGCTTGTGGATCTCCGCTTCCATCGCGAGGTCGCGGAAGGCGCGGCCGTCCGGACCGCCGGAGGTGGGCAGCGAATCGAGATAGCGGGCGGAAGCGAGCTTCACCGTCTTCATCGTCAGTTCGGCGCTCGTGCCGCCGATGACGATCGCGAGGTGATAGGGCGGACACGCGGCGGTGCCGAGGGTGAGGATCTTTTCCTTGAGGAACGCGATCATCCGCTCGTGCGTCAGGATCGACGGCGTCGCCTGATAGAGGAAGCTCTTGTTGGCCGAGCCGCCGCCCTTCGCCATGAACAGGAATTTGTAGGCGTCCTCGCCTTCGGCGGCGATCTCGATCTGCGCCGGCAAATTGTCGCCGGTGTTCTTCTCCTCGAACATCGTGAGCGGCGCGACCTGGCTGTAGCGCAGGTTCTTCTTGGCGTAGGCGGCGCTGACGCCTTCCGCGAGCGCCGCCTCGTCGTCCCCGTCCGTCCATACCAGCCGACCCTTCTTGGCCGTGACGATCGCCGTGCCGGTGTCCTGGCACATCGGCAGCACGCCGCCGGCGGCGATGTTGGCGTTCTTGAGCAGGTCGTAGGCGACGAACTTGTCGTTGGCGGTCGCTTCGGGGTCGTCGAGGATCGCGGCGAGCTGAGCGAGATGACCGGGGCGCAGCAGGTGGTTGATGTCGACCATCGCGGCTTCGGCGAGCGCGCTCAGCGCCCCGCGCTCGACGATCAGCACGTCGCGGCCGAGCGCACGCTCGACGCGCACGCCCTCGCCGCTCAATTTCCGGTAGGGCGTCGGATCGGGGCCGAGCTGAAAAAGGGCGTGATAGGCAGGGCTCATGCGCCGCTCCGAGCGTTCAACAGGGGTGAACCGGGATGTAGCGGTTCGCGCCCGCCTTTCCAAGCCTCAAGCGACCGCGCGGCCGCGCGATCAAAGGAAACGATGGTTCAATTGCATGATGTCGCGATAGGGGATCGCGCCCTTCATGACGGCGCCCTCGCCGACGATCGGGATGGCGCGGAAGCTGTAGCGGGCGAACAGCTTGGACGCCTCGGCGACGGTGTCGTTCTCGTCGAGGCTGACGACATTGGCGGTCATGATGCGATCGAGCGTGTCGGTCAGCTCGGCCTGCAACAGCTCCTTGATGTCGACGACGCCGAGCAGAACGCCGTTGGGATCGGTGACGTAGATATACATCACCACGTCGGCGTCCTTGGCCGCCGCGCGGAACTTGAGCATCACCTCGCGCACCGTCGTCTGCGGCGGGAAGGTGATGTAGTGCGTCGTCGCGAAGAAGAGGACCTGATCCTCGTGGTTCTCGATCAGCGAACGCACTTTCAACGCTTCCGGCGCTTCGATCTTTTCCAGGATGGCGTCGCTTTCGCTCGCCGGCAGTTCGGCGAGGACGTCGGCGGCCTGCCCCGGAGTCATTTCGTTGACCAGCTCGGTGACGCGCTCGATGGTCAGCGACGACACCAGGTCGCGCTGCACGCGCGGCTCCACTTCTTCCAGCGTGTCGGAAGCGTGCTCGGTGTCGAGCTGGTTGAAAATCGCCATGCGCTGGTCGTGCTCCAGCTCCTCGAGGATGTCCGCCAGGTCGACCGGATGGATATCGGGGAGCTTTTCCTTCAGCACGTTGAGCTTCACGTTGCCGTTGAAGCCGCCCATGTTTTGCGGCAACTGCTGCACGTAGGTCCACGGGATGGTGTCGTCGTCGATCTTCGCGGCGACCGAACGGATGAAGTTCGCCAGTTTGCGCAGTCCGATGCGGCGCAGGAAGCCGGCCCGCGAGCAGTCGACGTCGGTGACGTAGAGCCGGCCGTGGCGAGCGGCCAGCTTGATGTCGTAGACGACCTCGACTTCGTCGTCGTCGCTGTCCAGCACCTTCTTGTCGAGCAGGTGGTCGCGCAGGCATATCTGTCCTTCGGCCGGTTCGCCCTCGTAGGGCTCGAACGCGGCGATCGACAGCTCGGCGCGGCCGTTCTGACCGAGCCGCTCGACCTTGTCCCATGGCACCATCAACGACTTGTAACCGAACGGCCGGTCGATCAGCAGATGCGTGACTTCGGGCAGCTTGCCCTGTTCGGTGACGATGACGTCGGCCAACTTGCCGATCGTCTTGCCGCCGACGCGCGCCTTGCCGCCGATCAGTTCGCTGAGGAGATACGCGTCGTCGGAATTGTTGGCGTCGGAAGGCATGGCTCCCTCCTTCCTCATTGCATGACGACGGTGATGAACTTGTAGCCGAGCAGGCCGACCAGAATCAGCAAATACAAGCGCAGGATCAGTAGCGCCCATTGCACCGCCGGCGACATGGCCAGTCTCGGCTTAGCGTAACGCCGGTTGATGGCGTGAACCTGTTCGACCTGGCGCGCCAGCGTCATGCGGAGGGCGTAGAGGAAATTCACTTCGTCCTCCCCTAGTTGAACAGTCTGGGAAACAGCGTGCTCACCCCGTAGAGGGTGGACAACGCGATGATCGTGGCGACGATGGCGCCGTTGACGATGTTGTCCCACACGGTGTTGGTGCGGTCGCCCATTGTGTCCTTGTCGTTCAGCAGCAGGATGAGGAACACCAGCGCCGCCGGCAGCAGCGTCACCGCCACCACCTGGACGAACAAGGTGATCAGCACCAACGGCGCGCCGGGGATCAGGACCACGAGACCGGCGGTGATCAGGGCGAAGAAATAGCTGACGTAGAACAGCGGCGCTTCCCTGATCTTGTTGTTGAGCGAGTGCGCCCAGCCGAACACTTCGCCGAACGCCCACGAGCTGGCGAGCGAGATGCAGATCGCGCCGAGCAGGCCGGCGTCAAACAAGCCGATCGCCATGAACACGCCGGCGTAATGATGGGTTTCCATCAGCTTCGTCGAAGCCTGGGCGGCGTCGTTGATATCCTGGCCGTTGAGCACGGTTCCGGTGACGATGACGATGAAGACCGCCACCAGCACCGTGAAAACGGCGCCGATCAGGGTGTCGAACTTGCCCCAGGCGATGTCCTTCTCCTTCAGGCCTTTGTCGACCACTGAAGACTGCTGGAAGAACAGCATCCACGGCGCGATGGTGGTGCCGATGTTGGCCATCAGAAAGAAGAACAGCTGGCCGTTGAACCCGCCGGGAAAATTGGGAATCAGGCCGTGGGCGAGAACGTCCGAAACCTGCGGATGCACGAGGAAGGCGGCGGGAATGTAGATCAGGTTGAGGGCGCAGAACGCCAGCGCCAGCTTTTCCCACGTCCAATAGCGTCCGTTCAGCACCATGATCGCCATCAGCAGACAGACGCCGACGACGGTCAGCCAGGGGGGCACGCCAAAAATCGCCAGCGCCGAGGTCATGCCGATGAACTCGGTGACCAGAGTCAGCCAGTCGACGAGCAGCAGGTCGAGCAGCGAGAACCAGCCCCAGAAGGGGCCAAATCCGTCGAAGATCGCTTCGGCGTGACCTCGCTTGGTCACCGCCCCCAGTCGAACCGTCATTTCCTGGATGTAATAGGCCACCGGCCCGAGGATGACGAGAAACCAGATCAGGTAATACTCGTACTTGGCGCCGGTCGCCGCGTAGGTGGTGATGCCGCCGGCGTCATTGTCGGCGATCATCACCACGACGCCCGGCCCGGCGAGAACGAGGTAAAGGCGGACCGCCTTGAGCCAGCGCTGCAACCGGTAATAGAGGCGGGCAATCCAACTCATTCGTTGTCTCCGCCTCCCGCCCCGGCCGCGTCTGGCGCGACGCGGAAGGGTCTGAACGACAGTCCCCGCGGGTCTTCACGCCGTCACGAGGCGCTTCTGGTCCGATTCGCAGGCTCGCAGATTGGAAGCGACGGATGGTTTCGTCCTGCATAATTCCGCGCCGAGGTCTGACGTCTTGCGATGCGTCAAATTGGCTCGGGTTGGCAAGACGTCTGCGCCGGAAGGCCGCGCGCCGCGTCACGCGCGGGCGGCGAGCGCTTCGATCCCTTGGGCGACGGCGAGCGTCCGGCGCGCCATGTCGGCGTGCAGCAGCTCGACCATCTTGCCGTTGAGCTGGATCGCGCCGCGGCCGGAGTTCTCGGGCAGCGCGAAGGCGGCGATGATCGCGCGCGCCGCCTCGATTTCGGCCGCGGACGGCGCGAAGGTCGCGTTGCAGACGTCGATCTGATTGGGGTGGATCAGCGTCTTGCCGTCGAGGCCGAGGTCGCGCCCCTGCTCGCACTCGGCCTTGAAGCCGATGGGATCATTGAAATCGTTGAAGACGCCGTCGATGATGTCGCAGCCGTGGGCGCGCGCGGCGACGACGCACATCGACAGCCAGGCGACCGCCGCCGGCCGACCCGGCGTCACGCGTACGCGCGTCTCCTTGACGAGATCGTTGAGCCCCATCACCAGCACTTCGAGCCGCGAATCCGGATCGGCGGCCGTGGCGGCGATCGAGCCGACGGAGAGGATCGCCATCGGCGTCTCGATCGTCGCCCATAACCGCGTGCGCTCCGACGCGCCCGCCTCGTTCATCGTCCGCGCCGCGACCATGATCGCGCCGGGTCCGTCGACCTTGGGCAACAGGACGGCGTCAGGCGCGGCGGCGATCGCCGCATCGAGGTCGTCGGCCCCCCAGGGCGTGTGCGGGCCGTTGATGCGCAGCACGACCTCGCGCCCGCCGAAGCCGCCGGCCTTGATCGCCTCGACCGCCGCGGCGCGCGCCGCCCGTTTCTGGTCGGGCGCCACCGAATCCTCAAGGTCGACGATGATCGCGTCGGCGGGAAGGGTTCGCGCCTTGCCGAGCGCGCGCGGGTTGGACGCGGGCATGTAGAGGACGCTGCGGCGGGGACGGGCGGGCATGGCGGCGGGCTCCAGACGCCTCCCTGCGTAGCTAAATTGTGCAGTGCACACAAGCGGCGGCGGCGTACGACTTAAGGAGGGCGCGGACCTGCCGCCTAGGGCGCCCGCTCAGCTTCAGCGCGCGAGCCAGCGCGCCAGCCGGCGGGTCGCCTCGGCGATCTCGTCGGGCGCGCGGCCGAAGCACAAGCGCAAATAGCCCTCGCCGCCGGGACCAAAGGCCGAGCCGGGCGCGACGCCGACCCCCGCCTCGTCGACCAGGCGCAGCGCCAGCGCGCGCGAATCCGGCTCGCCGTCGACGGCGCAGAACAAATAGAAGGTCGCGTCCGGCCGGGCGAAGCTCACGCGCCTGGTCGCCGCCAGGCCGTCGCAGACGACGTCGCGCGCGGCGCGCATGCGCGCCACCTGGTCGGCGATGTAGGCCTCGCCATCTTCGAGCGCCGCCGCCGCGGCGCGCTGGCCGAACACCGGCACGCCGGAGGTGGTGAACTGGATGATGTTCTCGATCACCGGCGACAGAGCCGGCGGCGCCTCCAGCCAGCCGAGCCGCCAGCCGGTCATCGCCCAGTTCTTCGACAGCGTCTGGACGAACAGGATCTTGTCGTCGGGCGCCATGACGTCGTGGAACGACGGCGCTCGGACGCCGGAGAAGGTCAGGCGGCCATAGATCTCGTCGGCGACGATCCACAAATTATGGCGGCGCGCGATCGTCAGCGCCGCGGCGAGTTCCTCGTGGGTGGCGACGAAGCCAGTCGGGTTGGCGGGCGAATTGACGAAGATGACGCGCGTCGCCGGCGTCACCGCGGCGGCGAGCCGGTCGGGATCGAGCCGCCAGCGCGTCTCGCCGCGCTCGAGCGGCACGAACACCGGCTTCGCGCCCGCGAGCCGGATTGCGCCGGCGAAGTTCGGCCAGGCCGGCGACGGGATCAGCGCCTCCTCGCCCGCAGCGACGGTCATCTTGGCGGCGATCTGCAGCGCGTGCATGCCGCCGATGGTGACGAAGAACCGATCCGACGCAAACGCCCCGCCGCCGGGCTTCGCGCCATAGACGCGCGTCATGTAGCGGGCGATCGCCTCGCGCAGATCGGGGACGCCGCGCTGATCGGCGTAAAACGTCTCGCCGCGATCGAGCGACGCCTTGGCGGCGTCGGCGATAAACGGCGGCGTCGACTGGTCGCCCTCGCCGACCCACAGCGGGATCAGGCCCTGACGGCCGCGGCCATAGTTGAACACTTCGACGATGCCGCTCGGCGGCGCGTCGCGCATCGCTGGCTGGATTTCGGCGAGCCAATCGGTTCCGGCGGCGGCCGGGGCGGGAATCGAGACGGTCATCGCCGCCTCATGGACCGCGCCGCCGCCGTCGGCAAGGGGGCGCGCGATCCCGAGGCGATTTCGAGGCGTCCGACGGCCGGGCGCGATTGCAGACGCGGCCGCCGGCCGCGTCCGGCGCGATCAGCGATCGCGCCCACAATTGCGTCGCCGCTTACTTCTTCAACGCGTCGCGAATCTCGGTCAGCAGCACGACTTCCGGGCTCGGCGGCGGCGGCGCGGCCGGTTCGGCTGGCGGCGCCTTCTTCATCGTGTTGATCGCCTTGACCAGAAGGAACAGCGCCGCGGCGACGATGATGAAGTTGATGATGACGGTGATGAAGTCGCCATAGGCGAGCACGCCGCCCTGCTTGCGCGCGTCGACGAGGTTGGTGGCGGTGACGGCGCTCGTCAGCGGCAGGAAGAAGTTGGTGAAGTCGGCGTGGCCGAAAATGCCGATGATCGGCATGATGACGTCGTTGACCACCGCGTCGACGATCTGCTTGAACGCCGCGCCGATCACCACCGCGACCGCGAGGTCGACGACGTTGCCGCGCATGGCGAAGTCGCGAAATTCTTTCAGCATGGCTTGGCTCCCCCCTTCTGGTCCATCTTGCGAGCGATGGAAATCGCGCGGAGCGCTTCGGCGCCGCCTAGTCCGGCGCTTTGGCGTCGTGAGTCAGTTTGTCGGCGCGCGCCTTCAGCCACGCCGCGCGCACTTGCGCCATGCGCGAAGCGCAGAAGCCGTGTTCGGGGTCCTTGTCGTAGTCGCGGCAGATCTCTTGGCCGCGCGTGACGAGGTCGGCCTCGTCGCGCTCGACGTCGTCGGCTTCCGGCTTGCCCTTCAGCCGCGCCGCGAGCGTTTTCAGCAAGCGCGCCGCGGCGTCGTCGGCGTGCGTCCGCACGAGCGCGATCGCCTTCCCTTCGGCGGCCAGCGACGCGGCGTCCGGGCCCCACAGGCCGCCCGGGCTGGCGCGACAATCGGCGGCCTTGAACACGCAGGCGGCGTTCTGGGCAGGAACCAGCGCCGCGCCCTCGACCACGTCAAAAGTGAAGGTGCAGACCGGGATCTCCGCCTCGTAGCGCGGGAGTCCGTCCGGCCGACCGAGGCTCTTGGCTTCGATCGGCTGCTCGCCGACGATGTCGATCCGGCATTTCTGCGTCGGGTCGGAGATGACCTCGCCGACCAGCGTCAGCTTGGCGATCTTCAGCGCGCGGTCGCGGCCCCAAAGAGTCAGCTCGCCGTCGCGGCCGTTGAGCTTCAACGGCTGGCCAACCGCCGAAGCGAGGCTGACCGAGAAATCGACAGCGTTCTTGTCCGGCTTGCGCGCTTCGGCCGAGGCCCTGGGCGGCGGAGCCGGCTCGGCCGAGGTCGGACCCGGGGGCCCTCCGGCCGTCGCGCCGGCCCGCGCCGGCGGAACCGCCCCCGAGAGGTCGAGCTGAGCCTGGGCAGCGCCGACCGAGGCTGCGAGCACAAGTCCGGCGATCCAAAATCGCATCATGAACGAAGTCTAAATTCGAGGGTCCGAAATGGAAAGCGCCGAGCCCGCCTCCGCGCCCTCTCGGCGACGAAAAGGCGTGGAAATTTCCTTGTCCTTAAGGGCTGCTGCGCGCCTTGCGCCTCCCCGAGGCCCCTCTTATATACCGCTGAACTGTGCAGCGTCGGGGCAAATCAGTCTCGTCTGCGTCTTTTTTGAAGCGAGCATCGGGGACCGCAACGCGCGGGCGCCGGCCAGCTTAAGCAGGGGCCGGGCGTCGAGGCGTTAGGGCCGCTTCGGGGCCGTCGCGGTCTCGCGGAACAACGAGGGTATGAACAATGGCTAAAGTCATCGGCATCGACCTGGGAACGACCAATTCCTGCGTCGCGGTCATGGAGGGCGCGACTCCCAAGGTGATCGAGAATAGCGAGGGCGCGCGCACCACGCCGTCGATCGTCGCCTTTACTGACGACGGCGAGCGTCTGGTCGGCCAGCCCGCCAAGCGGCAGGGCGTCACCAACCCCGAGCGCACCTTCTTCGCCATCAAGCGCCTGATTGGCCGGCCGTTCGACGACCCGATGACCAAGAAGGACATGGGCCTCGTCCCCTACAAGATCATCAGGGCGGCCAACGGCGACGCCTGGGTCACCGCCGATGGCAAGCAGTTTTCGCCTTCGCAGATTTCCGCCTTCGTCTTGCAGAAGATGAAGGAGACCGCGGAAGCGCATCTCGGCGCCCCGGTCACCCAGGCCGTCATCACCGTCCCCGCCTATTTCAACGACGCCCAGCGCCAGGCGACCAAGGACGCCGGCAAGATCGCCGGGCTCGAGGTGCTGCGCATCATCAACGAGCCGACTGCGGCCGCGCTCGCCTATGGCCTCGACAAGAGAAAGGCCGGCACGATCGCTGTCTATGACCTCGGCGGCGGCACGTTCGATATCTCGATCCTCGAGATTGGCGACGGCGTGTTCGAGGTCAAGTCGACCAACGGCGACACCTTCCTCGGCGGCGAAGACTTCGACATGCGACTGGTCGAGTACCTCGCCAGCGAGTTCAAGAAAGAGCAGGGCATCGACCTGACCAAGGACAAGCTCGCGCTGCAGCGTCTCAAGGAGGCGGCCGAGAAGGCGAAGATCGAGCTCTCCTCGGCGGTGCAGACCGACATTAACCTACCCTACATCACCGCCGACGCGAGCGGGCCGAAGCATCTCGCGCTCAAGCTGACGCGCGCTAAGTACGAGGCCCTGGTCGACGACCTGATCCAGCGCACCGTCGAGCCGTGCCGCAAGGCGCTCAAGGACGCCGGACTGTCGGCTGGCCAGATCGACGAGGTCGTGTTGGTCGGCGGCATGACGCGCATGCCCAAGGTGCAGGAGATCGTCAAACAGTTCTTCGGCAAGGAGCCGCACAAGGGCGTCAATCCCGACGAGGTGGTGGCGATCGGCGCGGCGGTCCAGGCTGGCGTGCTGCAGGGCGACGTCAAGGACGTGCTGCTGCTCGACGTGACGCCGCTGTCGCTCGGCATCGAGACGCTGGGCGGCGTGTTCACCCGGCTGATCGAACGCAACACCACCATTCCGACCAAGAAGAGCCAGGTCTTCTCGACCGCCGAAGACAACCAGACCGCGGTGACCATCCGCGTCTTCCAGGGCGAACGCGAGATGGCCGCCGACAACAAGGCGCTCGGCCAGTTCGACCTCGTCGGCATTCCGACGGCGCCGCGCGGCGTGCCGCAGATCGAGGTGACCTTCGACATCGACGCCAACGGCATCGTCAACGTCACCGCCAAGGACAAGGCGACCAACAAAGAGCAGCAGATCCGCATCCAGGCCTCCGGCGGCCTCTCCGAGACCGACATCAACCGGATGGTGAAGGACGCCGAGGCGCACGCGACCGAGGACAAGCGGCGGCGCGATTCGGTCGACGCCAAGAACCACGGCGAATCGCTCGCTCACGACGCCGAGAAAGCGCTGAAAGAGTACGGCGACAAGGTCGCCCAGTCCGATCGCAGCGCAGTCGAAGCGGCGGTCGCGGCGCTGCGCGCTTCGCTGCAGGGCGAGGACGTCGAGGCGATCAAGGCGCGCAGCAACGACCTGATGCAGGCGCAGATGAAGCTCGGCGAGGCGATGTACAAGGCGCAGCAGACGGGCGGCGCCGCGGAGCCGGGCGCGTCCGACGGCCCGCCGAAGGACGACGTCATCGACGCCGAGTTCCGCGAAGTCGACGACGACAAGAAGAAGTCGGCCTGACGGCCGCGCCGGATCCCCTCGCCGGCGGCGAGAGGACCCGGCGCCCGCCGCCCCCGAGCGATTGACGCGCCGCGGGCGACCTATACATAGATGAACGATTCGGACGCCGCCGAGTCCTTCGGGTTGCTGGAACTGTGGCCAAGCGCGATTTCTACGAAGTCCTCGGGGTCGAACGGACCGCCAGCGACGCGGATCTGAAGTCGGCGTTCCGCAAGGCGGCGATGCAATGCCATCCCGACCGCCATCCCGGCGACCATCAGGCCGAAGCGCGGTTCAAAGAGCTCAACGAAGCCTACCAGCATCTCTCCGACGGCCAGAAACGCGCCGCCTACGACCGCTACGGCCATGCCGCGTTCGAGCACGGCGGCCTGAACGACGGCTTCGCCAGCTCGATGGCGGACATTTTCGACGACCTGTTCGGCGACTTCGTCGGCCGGCGCGGCCGCGGCGGGACGGCGGGCAAGGAGCGCGGCGCCGACCTGCGCTACAATCTCGAGATCACCCTCGAAGAGGCCTATCAGGGCAAGACGGCGACGCTCAAGCTGCCGACCTCGGTGACCTGCGACACGTGCGGCGGCTCAGGCGCCAAGGCCGGCTCCAAGCCGACGACTTGCAAGACCTGCGCGGGCCACGGGCGCGTTCGCGCCCAACAGGGGTTCTTCGCCATCGAGCGCACCTGCCCTGCCTGCGGCGGCCGCGGCGCGACGATCGAGAACCCATGCGACCGTTGCGGCGGCGCTGGCCGCGTGACGCGCGAGCGCACCCTCTCGGTCAACGTGCCGGCTGGCGTCGAGGACGGCACGCGCATCCGTCTGGCGGGCGAAGGCGAAGCGGGCCTGCGCGGCGGCGCGACCGGCGACCTCTACATTTTCCTCTCGGTCAAGCCGCATCCGGTGTTCCAGCGCGACGGCGCCGACCTTTATTGCCGCGTGCCGATCTCGATGGTGCGCGCCGCGCTCGGCGGCGAGTTCACCGTGCGGACGCTCGACGGCAGCGACTCGCCGGTGCGCATTCCCGAAGGCGTGCAGTCGGGCCATCAACTCCGCCTGCGCGGCAAGGGCATGCCGGTGCTGCGCTCGATGGAATACGGCGACCTCTACATCCAGGCCAGCGTCGAGACGCCGCAAAACCTGACGCGCCGCCAGCGCGAGCTGCTCGCCGAGTTCGAGGCCGAATCGTCGAACAAGACTCAGCCGGAGAGCAGCGGCTTCTTCGCCAAGATGAAGGAATTCTTCGAGGGCCTGAGTTGACATCTTCCGCTACGGCGGCGATGCACGCGCATCGCGGCCGCGGCCGCGGTCGATCCCGCCGCGCCGCGGCGTCGAACGCATGAGCGGAGCGTCCATGCAGCCTTCGCATCTTTCGCCGAAACCCGCCCCGCAGTGGCCGGGACCGCGGACCCGACAGGCGTTTGCGGACCAGGCGCATTTCCTCAAGACCCTGATCGACCGGCCGCGCCTGACCGGCAGCGTCGCGCCGTCGGGGCGATACCTCGCCCGCGCGATGGCGCTTCCGATCGAACCGGCGCACGATGGGCTGGTGGTCGAGCTTGGACCTGGCACCGGGCCGGTGACTCAGGCCCTGGTCGAGCGCGGCATCGGCCGCCAAAGGCTGGTGCTGATCGAATACGACCACGGTTTCTGCCGCCTGCTGGCGCAGCGCTTCCCCGGCGTACGCGTCGTGCAGGGCGACGCTTACGATCTGCCCAAGACGCTCGCCGCTCTCGCCGGCCAGCCGATCGCCGCCGTCGTGTCGAGCCTGCCGCTGCTCAACGAACCGCCGGCGCGGCGCTTGAAGCTGATCGAAGACGCCTTTGCGCTGATGGGGCCGCGGGGGCTGATGGTCCAATTCACCTATGGCGTCGGCTCGCCGATCCCGCGCGAAGCCTGCGCGGGGCGATATTCCGCGCACTGCACCGCGCCGATCTGGCGCAACCTGCCGCCAGCGCGGGTGTGGACCTACCGCGCCGACCGCAACGGCGCCTTCGCCGAGCCGCTGTTTGCGCGCCTGGTGCGGCATATCGAGCCGCGCCCGCGCGCGAAGTGATCGCGGCGATGCGCCCGACCGACCCGCGCGACCGGCTGATCGTCGCTCTCGACGCCCCCGAGGTCGCCGAAGCCGAGCGCCTGGTCGCGGCGATCGGCGACGCGGCGCGTTTCTATAAGATCGGCATGGAGCTCGCCTACGGCGGCGGCCTCGCCTTGGCGCCGAAGCTCGCCCAAGCCGGCAAGCGCGTGTTCGTCGACCTCAAGCTGCACGACATCCCCAACACGGTCGAGCGTGCGACGGCGCAGATTGCGCGGTTGGGGGCGACTTTTCTCACTGTGCACGCTTATCCGCAGACCATGCGGGCCGCGGTCGCCGGCGCGAAAGGCTCAAGCCTCAAGCTGCTCGCCGTCAGCGTGCTGACCTCGAGCGACGACGCCGACCTCGCCGAGGCGGGCTACGCTTTCGGCGTCAGCGAACTGGTCGAGCGGCGCGCGCGCCAGGCGGTCGCGGCGGGGATCGACGGCCTCGTCTGCAGTCCGGCCGAAGCGGCGAAGATCCGCGCCGCCGTCGGCGCCTCGCTGCTGCTGGTCACGCCCGGCGTCCGCCCGGCCGGCGCGGCGACCGGCGACCAGAAGCGCGTCGCGACGCCGGCGGCGGCGATCGCCGACGGCGCCGACTATCTCGTCGTCGGCCGGCCGATCACGCAGGACCCCGACCCACGCGCCGCGGCTGAGCGCGTCGTCGCCGAGATCGCCGCCTCAGTCCCCTCGCCCCGCGTAGCGGGGAGAGGGCTAGGGTGAGGGGCTTGGCGATCGGCAGCTCGTTCGGCGGCCAATCCCCCCGCCCCTTGCATGTTCGCTTTGGCACGAATCTGAGAGGATTTCGAGCTGACGCTCGGGGGATGGCCATCCCCCGAGCGTCGGACGGGCGGGACCGTACGCCCCTTGGCCTGGACCGTGGATG
>JBEKVR010000127.1:0-14600 GCA_049513815.1 Roseiarcus sp.
CACATACCCACAGCAGAAGCAGAAGCAGCAAGACGCGGCTTGATTCTTGAAGGACAAGGGCAGGCGAGATTACACCTTAAATCCAACCACCCGTGGTCCCACCAATGGGGTCCAGCTCACCTTGGAGAGACGCGTATTCAAGATCCGCACCCTGAAGCTGCGCCAAGATGAGCGAAGCGCCGGGAAGCACTGCGAAGCTAAAGTCGGCGTACTCAAGATCCGCGCTTTCGAAGGACGTACCTTCGAGCGACGCGAACCGGAACGACGAGTCCTGAAGCTGCGCGGCATCGAATGACGAGCCCTGAAGCTGTGCCTCGTTGAACGAAACGCCTTGAAGTTGCGCCCCCGCGAAGTCAACCTTCGGTAGACTGGCGAGTTCGAACACCGCCCCGTTCAGATTGCGACCGCGCGCAGAGAAGACGAATTTGCGCCACTCCGTCTTCTTCGGGTCGTCGACCTTCATGCCCTCGTAAACATTCGCAGCCGTTAGGACAAGCGTGCTCGAGAGCGGCAATTTGCGACGGCGCGTGAACTTGTCGACCGGGCTGTTAAACAACCATTCGTGCAATGAGACCCGTTCTACCTCGCCCCCATCGGTCGAGTCGCCATGCAGCGCGGGGAAAATCTCCAGGCTCGGCAGGGCCGTTTCTTGCCACTCCCCCGGGAAAGTAACTAGCGTGCAGGAAAGTACGGCGATGGCGATAGCTGCTATGATTGCGACGATCGCGAAGGCGGTCGCTAGACGCGAAACCCAACTCCGCTGTGGAGAGGCGCGCTCTCGCGCGGAGAGGATCTTCCGCCACAACCAAATCGAGAGAAGCACGTCGAAGGCAAGCGCCCCGCGCTGCACCCATGTGATCAACGCGTCGTGAAAAGGCAGGAACTGGACTTGAAGCAGCAGGAACAGGCCGATCGGCGCTACGACGAGGGTGATCCAGGCGATCGCCCCTAACAAGAGCCCAAAAGCGCCATTGCGGCTGTACTGCGGCCCGGCCAAGAATTGCACGATGACATTGCTCGGCAACTGCCGACGCATCGCGTCGCCGGCTGCCAGCGCTTCACTGGCGTGATCTTGAGCCACACCAAGCAGCGCTCGCAGGGCGGCGTTGTAATTGTTCGCCCTTTCCGACAGGATGACGAAATGAGCGAGCGCGTAGACGTGAATGATGAGAAACAGGATCGGAGCTAAAGAGAAGAAGGCGAGCAGCGGCAACTCGATGTTAAGAAACGGCAGCCTGACCGGATTTTCGAGAAAGAGATCGAGGTGCGTCACGGCGCCCGCGGCGATGGCGAGATAGAAGGCGACAAAGAGATAGGAAACCCACAGGCCGCCGCTAGCGACGGCCGCATCTTCGAGCCCCTTCCTGGCAGCTTCGAATTGCTTGCTGTTTTCGGCCAATGGCGGAGTCGTGACGAGCGACGCAGCTTGCAGAGCCTGGCCAACGGCCTCCGGCTCCGAAATGGTCGAGGAAGACCGCAATACTTCCACTGGTTCTGACTCCATGAGTCGTCGCCGCCGCCGACTTCACGCACGTCGCAGCAAAGACGGCGCGTCGACCGCATCTCGCTCCCCTTTTTGCGTGTCGTCGACTCCGGCGCCGTTACATATTTTCTTGCTAAACAGCGATGTTGCTTGGTTGCTATTTACACGCCAATGGCGCGCAATCCCGCTTGCTCGATCAGTTGTGCGCCTCCAATCCTGCTCAGAGCTCGTCACGGCTTCCCTCGATTCGGCGAGGATCAGGATGGGAGTCGTCATATAGGCCTGAAAAATCAGGTACAATCTGTGGCCGGCATCAACACCAGCGCGGCGGCGGCGGTCAAGAGGCTAGGCTATGATCGGCGTCCCGTAAGCGCCGCCCGAAAGTCGGCCGCGACGGTTCGCCAGGGGGACGTCATGACCTTATTCGCCAAGATCGGCGCAGCCTTGCTCGCCGCCATGCTCGTCGGCGCCGCCGCGGCAAGCCCGGCGCGCGCCGACGACGCGTCGACCAACGCCGCCGATGACGCAACGGCGCGACTCAACGCCGTCACCGAGAAATTCAACGCCTATGTCGACTTCCTCAACCGCACGCTGCGCGCCTCCGAGTCGATCGACCGCTACAAGAGTTGGGTCAACTGGACGACGGGGCCGACCGGACGCGAGCGCATCATCTACGGCCTCTACGACGTCTACGACACCAGCGGCGAAGCCGCCAAGGCGACCGCGGCGACCAATGCGGAGCCGTCGATGCCCGAACTCGACGCGGCGATGCGCGACTATATCGCCGCCAACGCGGCCCTCGGGCCGATCCTCACCGAGGCCAACGGCTATTACGAGCGCGCCGACTACAAGGTCGACAAGATGGCCGAAGGCAAGGCGCTGCACGCAAAAATCGTTGCCGCGGCCGGCCCGTTTCTCGCGGCGCGCGCCAAGGTCGACGCGCTCATCCGCGACGCCAAGAACAAGGTCGATCTCGAACGCCTCGCCTCGATCGAGAAGGAGGAAGGCCGGTCGACGCGCTGGCACGTCGCCAACGTGATGCTGCGGGCCCAGCGGGTGATGGACCTCATGCCGAGCAACGCCAGGCCGGTTGTCAACCTCGACGCGTTCCACGCCGCGATGACCGACTACGGCGCGGCGGTCAAAGAGATGGACGCCTACGGCGCCGGCCATCCCAACGCCTTCTTCGTTTTCGCTTCCCAGCCGCGTTCGCTGCTCGGCAAACTGCGCGACTTCCAGGAAGCGATCGATGGCGTCAAAGGCGACGCACGCCGCGCCGGCGGCGACCAGATCACCTGGATCGTCAACGACTACAACATGATGGTGACGACGTCGCAGACCGCGACGCAATTCGGCCACTGACGCCGCGCGAGGAAGGCGGGCTTCCGTCGCCATCGGCGTGACGGTGACTCATATTTGCGCTCGCGAAAGAGACGACGCACCTGGGGGACGACGCCGATGGTCAAAGTGCCGCCGCCGATCTGGACGCTGCTTTGCGTTCTTGCCGCCGCCTCGCTCAGCGCCCTCACCGGCTGGCCGCGGTTCCCCGGCTTGCCCTTCGTTCCGCTCGGCGTCGTCCTGGTGACCGCCGGCGTCGCGCTTCCGCTTTGGGTGGGGGCGCTGTTCTATCGCGCCGGCGCGACGCTCATACCGCAGGCGACCGACCACAAGCGGTTGGTGGTCGACGGGCCTTACCGCTTCACCCGCAACCCGATATATCTCGGGCTGACTCTCGTGACGCTTGGAATCGCTGTGTCCAACGGCGCTTGGCCAATGCTGCTGGCGCCGATCGCCGTCGCCGTCACCTTCAACCTCGTCCACATCCCCTACGAGGAGGCGGCGATGAGGCGGGAGTTCGGCGCCGACTTCGACGACTACGCGCGCCGCGTCAGGCGATGGATCTAGGACGGCTGGGTTGCGCGGCGCCAGCCGAGAGGACGTCCAGCGGTCGGGGTCCGCTTTCTCACAATCGGCAACCGAACATTAACTCTGTTCTTACGGTTGCGCATTAGCTTGCAGTGCAGTTGCCGTTGCGAGAGCCCATGCCCGTACTGACCGCCGCCAATCTCGTCCGACTCAAGCGCGAGGTCGACGATCCGACGGCGCCGGCGGCAAGATCCAACGTCCCAACCAAGGCGCTGTTCGTCACCCCGGAATCCACCGACTTTCTCCAGGCGGGCGGTCTCGGCGAAGTTTCGGCGGCGCTGCCGCGCGCGCTGCGCCCCGGATGCGACGCGCGCGTGCTCATCCCCGCCTATCGCCCGGCGCTGCGCGACGTTGCGGCGATCGACATTGTCGCTCATCTGCCCGGCGCCGGCGCGATCCCGCCTTGCTCGATCGGCGCGCTGACCCTGCCCGACGGGCTCGTCGTCTATCTCGTCCTGTGCTCCGAGCTCTACGATCGCGACGGCTCGCCCTACGCCGACGCCGCCGGCAATGAATTCACCGACAATGCGATCCGTTTCGCGCGGCTAAGCCTCGCCGCCGCCGAGCTGGCCATGCGCGGCCTCAACGGCTGGCGGCCCGACGTCCTCCATCTCAACGATTGGCCGACCGCGCTCGCCGCCGGCTATCTGCGCTGGCGCGGCGGCAAGACGCGAACGGTGGTGACGATCCACAATCTCGCCCACCAGGGTCAGTTCGACGCGTCGCAGCTCGAAGATCTCGCCATCCCCAAATCGGCCTTCCGCCTCGACGGCGTCGAGTTCTACGGCCGCGTCTCCTTCCTCAAGGCGGGCATCGTCTACGCCGATCACGTCACCACCGTCTGCGCGACCTACGCCGAGGAGATCGCCCGCCCCGAGTTCGGTTGCGGCCTCAACGGGCTGCTTGCCAAGCGGGCGAACGAGGGCCGGCTGACGGGTATCCGCAACGGCGTCGACGCGAGCTGGGACCCGCGCGCCGACAAGCGCAACCCCTACCGTTTCGACGCGCACCGCTGGAAGGAGCGATACGCCGACTATGTGCGCGGCGCCTTCGGCCTCAGTCTTTCCGCCGGGCCGCTGTTCGCCTTCGTCGCGCGTCTTGTCCACCAAAAGGGCTTCGACCTGGTGCTCGAGGCGAGCGAGACCATCGTCGCGCGCGGCGGCCAGGTCGTCATCGTCGGCCGCGGCGAGCCGGAATACGAACGCGGCGCGGCGGAGCTCGCGCGGCGCTATCCGCACGCGGTCGGCGCGCGCATCGGCTTCGACGCCGAAGAGGCGCGCGCCGTTTTCGCCGGCGCCGATTTCCTGCTGATGCCGTCGCGCTACGAGCCGTGCGGCCTCAGCCAAATGTACGCGCAGCGGTTCGGCGCGTTGCCGATCGGCCATCGCACCGGCGGCCTCGCCGAGACGATCGAGTCTGGGCGCACCGGCTTTTTGTTCGAACGGCTCGACATCGCGGCGCTCGACGATGCGATCAGCGACGCCTTTGCCGTGTTCGGCGTCCCGCTGGAACTCCAGGCGATGCGCCGCGCGGCGATGGCTAAGGACTTCGGTTGGGCGGACTCGGCGCTCGCCTACGGCGCTCTTTACCGCAAACTGGGCGAAGCGCGCCGCGCCGAAGCCAAGCCGGAGGCGGCGACTCCGGCGCCCCGCGCGGCGAGAAAACGCGCCGTGCCGCGGATCGTCGACGTGGCCTTTACAGCCGGCGCGTCGCGCGCCGACGCGCGCGCTCTGCAACGCCTCGCCGCCGCCGCCGCCCTATCGATCGGGCGGCGACCGACGCGCGATTGAGCGAGCGCCGCCCCATCCCGTAAGCTTGCCCGCGAGCGCCAAAGGGGCGCCACGGCGAACGGGGGCGAATTTGGCGACGGGCAAGCTGGCGAGGCTGCGGGCGGCGCCGCTCGGCATGCTGGCGCTGTTGGGGCTGGCCGCCGCGCTCTACATTGTGCTGCTCGTCACCAGCGCGGCGCCGCTCGAAGGCGGCGAAGCGGCCTATTCGCAGGCATGGGGCGCGCTGCTGCTGACCTTCTGGCTGTGGGTGGTTCTCGCGCTGGCGCTGGTCGTCGGCGCAGTTATGGGTCGCATGCCGCGCGCGGCAGGATTCGCCGCGTTGCTGCTGCACCTGATTTCCGGCGTCGCCGCCTTTGTCGCAATCGACGCCGTTTCGCGCCACGTCCAAGGCGCGCTCGCCGTCGTTGCGCTGCTGCCGCCGTTGATCGCGTTCTACGCCTTGTGGGCGCGCCTGCCGTCGCTGCGGTCGAGCGCGCCGGCGGGAACCGTCGGCGCCGCCGTCTGGGTCGCCGTTGCGCTTCTCTCCGCCGGCGCCTTCGCGACCGGTCTTTGAGGCGCCAGCGGCCAACCGCCAAGCTCAGCCGTGGATCGCCTCGAGATCCGGCAGCAGGACGACGCTCTCCTGTTTGTTGGGATCGGTGCGCGCGACGACCGCGACGCAGGTCTCGGTCGCGCTCATGTTGTAGGGCAGATGCGGCACGTTGGCGGGGATGTAGACGAAGTCGCCGGCGCGGCAGACGAAATGCTTCTCGAGCCGCTCGCCGTACCAGGTGCCGGCTTCGCCGCTCAGCACGTAGATCGCCGTCTCGTGCCCCTCATGTTTGTGCGCCTTGGCCCTTGCAGCGGGCGGCATGGTGAGGATCTGCATGTGCAGCGCTTTGGTGCCGACGGACTCGGCGGAGATCGCCGCCGCATAGGTGAAACCTTGCTTGCCGACGAACGACTCGCCAGCGTGGACGACGGCGCAGTCGGGTGAAAAGGCGCATGCGGCTTGGGGTCTGTTCATCGCAGGCTCCGAGTTGCGGACCGGAGCCAGTCTAGAACGAGAACGGGCGCGAGGCGATGAGGACGCGTTGACCCCGCCGCAGCCCGGCGAGCGAGAGCCCGTTCTCCCGAGGGCGGGAGAACGGGAAGCCGCTTCACGCCCGGCGCCGCCTTAAGCGGCCAAACGCAGAACGGTCGCCACGCCCGCCCGGTCGAGTTTGACGAAATTGCCGACCGTGTGGGCGTCGCCGTCGGTGCACTTGCGGGCCATTTCGTCGATCCGATCGCCGCTGACGCCGAGCCCGCCGAGCGTCGTGGCGAGGCCGAGCGATTGGTAGAACGCCTCCATCCGGGCGATGCCTTCGCGCGCCGTCGCCTCGCGATCGAAGATATCAAGTTCGACGTTCCACACTCGGACCGCCCATTGCACGAAGCGGTCGAGGTCGTGCTTGAGCACGTGCCGCATCCACGCCGGGAAGACGACGGCGAGGCCGGCGCCGTGCGCGACGTCGTAGATGCCGCTGATCTCGTGCTCGATCATGTGCGAGGCCCAGTCGCCGACCCGGCCGGTGTTGAGCAGGCCGTTGTGGGCGATCGAGCCGGCCCACATGAACTCCGCCCACGCGTCGTAGTTCTTGGGGTTCTCCTTGATCTTCGGCGCAGTGGCGATGATCGTCTTCATCGTCGCCTCGATCATGCGGTCGGTGAAGGCGACGTGCGGCGTATTGGTGAAATAGCGCTCCATCAGATGCGACATGATGTCCATCGCGCCGCACGCCATCTGGAACGTCGGCAGGCTGAAGCACAGCTCGGGATTCATGATCGAGAAGCACGGATAGATCGTCCCGTTGTCGACATAGCGTTTCAGATCGCCTTCTTCCTTGGTGATGACGGAGCTGAAGCTCGTTTCGCTGCCCGCAGCGGGCAGCGTCAGCACGACGCCGACCGGCAGCGTCGCGGTCGGCGCGCCGTGGCCAACGTAGAAGTCCCAAACGTCGTGGTCGATGACCGCGCCCATCGCGATCGCCTTGGCCGAATCGATTGCGCTGCCGCCGCCGACCGCCAGAACGAGGCCGAGCTTCTCCTGCTTGCAGATCCGCACGCCTTCATGGACCAGGCTGAGGCGCGGGTTCGGCTTGACCCCGCCGAGCTCGACCCACTCGACGCCGGCGGCGCGCAGCGACGTCTTGACGCGATCGAGCAGGCCGGAAGCGCGCACGCTGCCGCCGCCGAAGTGGAGCAGGATCCGCTTGGCGTAGGCGGCGGCTTCGGCGCCGACGCGGTTCTCGGTCCCTCGCCCGAACACGACCTTGGTCGGATTGCGGAAATCAAAATTGTCCATTGTTTCCTCCTACTCGGATTGCGGGTTGTCGATCTCAGGGTCGAGGGTGGTGCCGCGCAGGACGAGCTGCGGCTTCATCACGATCGTCTTCCGGCGCGGCGGCCGGCCGGCGATCAAGCGCAAAAGCAACTCGGCGCTCGCGGCGCCCATTTCGCGCGCCGGCTGGGCGACGGTCGACAGCGGCGGGTCGAGCAGGCGGGCGAAGGGGATGTCGTCGTAGCCGAGCACCTCGATCTCGCCGGGCACCGCCACGCCGGCCTGCCGCAACGCCTTGAGCGCCCCGAGCGCCGTCATGTCGTTGGCGGCGAACACCGCGTTGAACCGCGTCCGGCCGTCGCGCGCGCGCAGCAGCTCGCCGACGAGCCGACAGCCGCGCTCCAGCGTGAAGTCGCCGTCGAGCACAGTCAACCGCTCGCGGTCGAGCCCCCATTCGCGCGCCAGCGCCTCAACGCCCTCGCGCCGTTCGACCGACTGCGACACGTCGGGCGGCCCACTGATGAAGGCGAGCCGACGGTCCTTGCGTCGGAAGAGGAAGGTCATCGCCTCGCGCACGCCGTAGCGATTGTCGAGGAACACCCCGTGTCGCCGCGTACGGCCGCCGACCACCGAATCGAGCAGCACGACCGGAACACCCTCGCCTTCGAGCAGCCGAACCTGCGCTTCGGCGTCGAAGCCGACCGAGTCGAGGATGACGCCGTCGACCCGCTTGTCGATCAGGACGCGCACGTAGTCGCCCTGCTTGGCGGCGTCGCTGCCGGTGTTGCAGAGGAACAGACTGTAGCCGGCGGCGCTCAGCGCCTGTTCGGCGCCGCTGACCAGCAGGGGATGGAAGGGATTGGTGACGTCGGGGACGATGAGCCCGATCGAGCGGCTTTGGCCGGTCTTGAGCCCGCGCGCCATCGCCGAGGGCTGGAACCCTGTCGCGTCGAGGATCGCGCGGATGCGCGCGCGCGTCGGCGCGCCGACGCCTTCGGCGCGGTCATTGAGCACTCGCGACACCGTAGCTTTCGAAACCCCGGCCCGGGCGGCGATATCGGCAATCGTCAGCTTGCCCATTGCCACGCTGCGACAAAGAAACCGGTTTACGAAACCGGTTTCTTATCCCTATACAATCGCGTCCAGGCTCGCAAGCGCCGTTTTCGGGGGAGGTTTCGTCGTCCAAGCGGGCGGATCCTTATCGCCACGTCGTTCTGTTCAAATTCAGGGACTCCGCTTCCGCCGAGACGGTCGTCGGAATCGAGGCGGCGTTCCGCGCGTTCTGCGCCGGACTGCCCTTCGTCAAGGGTTTTGAATGGGGCCGCAACTCTAGCCCCGAGGGGCTGAACGACGGCTTCACCCACTGCTTCATCGTTTCGTTTGCCGGGCCGGAGGGACGCGACCATTACCTGTCGCACCCCGACCACCTCGCGTTCTGCAAGCGCTGGCTCGACCCCAATCTCGAAAAGGTGTGCGTGGTCGATTTCGCCGCCAACGACTGAAGCGTTGCGCGTTCGCGCGCGGCTTCAGGCGCAGGCGGTTCGCCGTCGCGTCACCCCAACGCGTCGCGCGCAACGCGCATCAGCACGCGCGCGGCGACGGGAACGAGATCGTCGGGGAAATCATAATCGGCGTTGTGCAGGCTCGGGTGGCTCTCGCCGGCGCCGAGCAGGAACAAGGCGGACGGCGCCTCTGCCGAGAAGCGGCCGAAATCCTCGGAGGGGCGCATCGGCTGGCCGACGCTCCATTTCACGCCCTCGGCGCCGAGCGCGCTGACGACTTTCTCCACCGCCGCCGGCGCATTGACGGCGGAATCGAAGGCGTCGCGGTAGGCGATCTCGACTTCCAGCCCGTCGGCAAGCGCTACGTCGCGAATGAGGGTCTCGGCGCGTTCGACCAGCGAGGCCATCGCGGCGTCAGTGACCGAGCGCAGCGTCGCCCACAACTCGCCGCGGCCCGGCGCGACGCCGAACGAATGCGCGCCCATCTCGACATGGGTGATCGTGACCAGACTGTAGCCTTCGTCGATCGCCCCGCCGCGCCCGAGCGCCGTCAGCTCCGGCATCAGCCGCGCCAGCGCGCGCATCGGCGAGACGCCGGCCTCTGGCGAGGAAGCGTGCGCGGTCTTGCCGTTGAAGATCGCGCGCAGGCCGCGCGAGGCGCAGGCGGCGGGGCCGGTGGCGATCGCCGCCTCGCCCTGCGGCATTCCCGGCATGTTGTGCCAGGCGAAAACGAAATCGGGCTGGATCGACGCGAAATTCGGGTCGACGATCACCGCCTCGGCGCCCTCGCCGGTCTCCTCCGCCGGCTGGAACAGCAGGACGACGCGCCCCCGCTTCGGCCGCGCGCGCGACAGGCCGAGGGCGAGCGCGGCGAGCGTCGCCATATGGCCGTCGTGACCGCATAGATGCGCCTTCCCGAGGGTTCGCGAGCGATAGGGTGCGGCGGACACTTCGTCGATCGGCAGCGCGTCGAGCTCGGCGCGGAACATCAGACACGGCCCGGTCGACGCGCCTTCGTAAACCGCCGCGAGCCCGTGTCCGCCGAGATTGTCGACCATCCGATCGGGCCGCGTCCGCTGCAGGAACGCGCGCACCGCCTGCGCCGTTTCGCGCTCCTCGCCCGAAAGCTCAGGGCGCTGATGCAGATGGCGGCGAAAAGCGACAAGCTCGGCCGTATCCGAGTCGGAAAGAAACATGGCGAAATCCTCGACGCCGCCGATGTCACACCCATACGGACGCGCGCGCCAAACTGGGCGCGGCGGCGACGCCAAGTGTAAGCCCGGGCGAGGCTCGCGCCTACGTCGCCCGTCGTCGCAGCCCCTTGCCGGCGCGTTCGCCGACCGCGCGGGCAGAGCTTTCGCGTCGTTTAACGCCCGATCGCACCGGCGCCGCCGCGAAAGCAAGCGGGCCGGCGAAGCGCGCGTCGTCAGACGGCGGCAACCTATCCCGCCGCCTTCTCGGCTTCGCGCGCGGCCTTGGTCGCGGCGGTCCACCAGCGCAGATTGTCGAACAGGTCCTTGGTGAAGGGGACATAGGTCGGCAGGATGTCGTCCCAGGTCTTCTTTCCGAACATCACCGCCATGAAGTCGGCGCCGCCGATATGGACGGCGTGGCGCACCGAAGCGGCCTGCAATTCGACCATGACGTTGCGCAGGTGCTCAACCGCGCGGGCGCCGCCGACGGAGCCATATCCCACGTAGGCGACGGCCTTTTTGATGAAGGGCTTGTAGGCCCAATCGATGGCGTTCTTCAGCGCGCCGGGAATCGAGCGATTGTACTCGGCGGTCACGAAGATGTAGCCGTCGAACTCGCTCAGTTTCGCCTGCCACTTGGCGGCGACTTCGTTCGGCGTCGGCGCCCAGAGGTCGGACGCCGGCGCGTCGAACAGCGGCAGCGGATAGTCGATGAGATCGACCAGCTCGACGTCGAAATCGCCGGTCTGCTTGGCCAGCTCGGCAATCCACTTCGCCGGCTTGTCGCCCTGCCGAGTTGGCCGCACGCTGCCGACAATCACCGCAATCTTCAGTTTGCTCATGCCTGATCTCCGCCGGTCGGAGGCGCGATAAGAGGCTGTTTTCGGCGCGCGCGGCAGCCCTTCATTTGTGATCGGAACCATCGCGCGGGCCGATGGTTGCGGTCGCACAATCCAGTCCACGGCGAAGCAGCTACACGGGCTTGAATGCGCTTTTCTGTCCCAAAATCGGGCGAGGTCGGATCACTCCCGTCGATCGAAGGCGCTGCGCTTGGCGAGCATCCAGACGAACAGAAGGCAGTCGTATTTTGAAGTTGTTGTTAAGCATATCGCTTCGCTCAACAAAAGAGCGTCAGAGCCAGAGAGCAGCGCGGCCGCTTGACGGTCGCTCGCCAGCGTCGCCTCGAAGAATGCCTAGGAGGGAATCCGATGAAATCCTATCGCAAGGAGCTGTGGTTCGAGACGGCGACGCACCGCGCTTATCTCAACATCACGCCGCAGGTCGAGGCGGCGCTGAAAGAGAGCGGCGTCAGCGAGGGCCTGGCGCTGGTCAACGCCATGCACATCACCGCCTCGGTCTTCATCAACGACGACGAGAGCGGGCTGCACGCCGACTACGACGCCTGGCTCGAGCGCCTCGCGCCGCACGAGCCGGTCGCGGGATACCGCCACAACGGAACCGGCGAGGACAACGCCGACGCGCACATGAAGCGCCAGATCATGGGGCGCGAGGTCGTGGTCGCCGTCACCGCCGGCAAGCTCGACTTCGGCCCGTGGGAGCAAATCTTCTACGGCGAGTTCGACGGCGGCCGCCGCAAGCGGGCGCTGGTCAAGATCATCGGCGAATAGCGGCGCGCGGCCTCGCCGCGGCTTCCTTCTTGCTTCTCCGGCGGACCTGTGACGGGATCGCACAAGCTGCCGCGATTCCGTCGCTGCGCTGTGCGCAGCCGGCTCGGCGTTTCGCGCCACGACCACTGAAGGAGACGAAAGACATGTCCGAGATCACGCGCTTCTCGGTTGAGCCGCTGTGGAAGTCGACGCGCCGCCTCGCCGCCGTCGCGTCCGGTCGGACCGAACCCGATCTGGTGATCGGCTCGGCGCGCGCGCTTTCGACCTACTCCGAGCGCATCCTGCCGGATCGCGAGCTCTGGATCAGCGGCGGCCGCATCGCCGCGATGAAACCCGCGGGGAGCTACAAGGGCGCGGCGCGCCGCTACGACGCGCAAGGCGCCATCGTCGCGCCAGGCCTGGTCGATCCGCACATCCACATCGAATCCGCCATGGTCACCGCTTGCGCCTACGCCGAGGCGGCGCTGCTCAGCGGCGTGACGACGATCTTCTGCGACAGCCACGAGATCGGCAACGTGATGGACGTCGCCGGCGTCGAGGCGATGTTGGAGGACGCCCGCCAGGCGCCGCTGTCAATCTTCCTCACCGTGCCGAGCACGGTGCCGGCGACCTCGCCGCAACTCGAGACGGCCGGCGGCGATCTGACGGCGGAGAAGATCGCCGGCCTGTTCGACCGCTGGCCCGAGGCGGTCGCGCTCGGCGAGAAGATGGATTTCGTCCCGGTGGCGATGGGCGACGAACGCAGCCACGCGATCCTCGCCGCCGCGCTCAAACGCGGCCGGCCGGTCAGCGGCCACGTCTACGGCCGCGAATTCGTCGCCGCTTACGCCGCCTCCGGCGTCACGGACACCCACGAGGCGATCGACCGCGACATCGCCGACGATCTGCTCGAGGCCGGGATCTGGCTGTTCCTGCGCGGCGGCCCGCCGACGACGCCGTGGCACAGCCTGCCGCACGCCATCAAGACGATCACCGAACTCGGCGCCTCGCACAAGCGCATCGCCGTCTGCACCGACGACCGCGACGCCGACGATCTCATCCCCTTCGGCCAGGACTGGGTGGTTCGCCAGGCGGTCAAAGCCGGCATGACGCGCGAGCAGGCCTGGTCGATGGGCTCGCTGGCCGGCGCGACGCGCTTCGGCCAGGACGGCGAGATCGGCGGCCTCGGCGGCGGCCGCCGCGCCGATCTCGCGTTGCTCGACGACGACCTCAAACCGATCAGCACGTGGTACGGCGGCGAACTGATGGTCGAGAACGGCAAGATCACGCCGGCGCTCGACGCCGCGCTGAGCCGCCGCTACCGCTATCCCAACGCCGCCTATCACACGGTGAAGCTGCCGCCGACGCTGAAGCTGACGCCCGATCTGCCGACCGGGTCGGTCGATGCGCATACGATCCACACCGAGCTGCCCGGCATCGTGCTGAAGCACGTCGTCGTGCGGCTCGAGCCGGCCAACGACTGGCGCGCCCATCTCGAGCGCCACGATCTGTGCTTCGTCGCCGTCGTCGAGCGCCACGGCAAGTCGGCGGGCAATGTCGCGCTCGGCCTGCTCAACGGCTTCGGTCTCAAGCGCGGCGCCGTCGCCTCTTCGGTCGGCCACGACAGCCACAACATCATCGTCGCCGGGACGAACGAAGCGGACATGCAGGTCGCGCTGAAGGCGATCGAAGCGCATCAGGGCGGCGTCTGCGTGGTCGCCGACGGCGCGGTGAAGGCGATCGTCGCGCTGCCGATCGCCGGCCTGCTGTCCGACAAGCGCGTCGGCGACGTCGCCGACGAAATGCGCGCCGTGAAGGCGGAGTGGGAGAAGGCGGGCTGCACGATCGCCTATATGGGCTTCAACCTGATCCCGCTGTCGGTGATCCCCGAGATCCGCATCACCGACAAGGGCCTGGTGCTGGTGCCCCAGATGACGATCGCGCCGCTGTTCGAAGCGGCCTGAAGCGCGGCGTCGCGAGCCGTCGCCAACGGCCGCGTCACTTGCCGCGGCCTGTCGTTCAGATCGCGGCCTCGGCCGCGATCGCCTCTCATCGCCGCGTCAGGGATGCTGGCGGCGAAGATCGGTTGATTGATTGCGATCGCGACAGCGGATCATTAACCGCCTCGGCAACGACTTCGGCGCCAGGATGCGGTTCGGCTCGCTTCCGACGGGCCGGCGGCGAAGGGAATCCGCGGGGCGGAGCAGGCAACCAGACGCTTCACCGCAATCCCCGCAGCGGTCTCGTCGTTAAATCGCCGTTCACGCGCGGCTGCCTACTTACGCAGCGTTGTGGCGCGTTATCGAAGTTGGAAAGCCGCGTTGGTCGTTTTTCGTTCCCCCCTCGATGTCGTCATCAAGGATAGGCGCGGCATCTGGCGGTTCACCGCCGTCGTCGTGGGAGTGAGCCTCGCGCTGACGTTCGTAGTCACCATCGTGTCAGACTATTTCGAGGGAAACTCGCCACTGGTCATCGCGATCGACCTGTGCATCTCCACGTTCAACGTCGGCATTTTGGCGCTGCCGCTCGCTTACTACGGGGCGCGCTCGAACCTGGCGCTCTACCAGGCCAAATGCGAGGCCGAGCGCAGCAGCCTCACCGACCCGCTCACCGGCCTGATGAACCGTCGGGCTTTCATGCAAATGTCGGAATGCGAAGACGGCGTCCAACAGGCGCTGGTCGTTTTCGACCTCGACCGTTTCAAGCGCATCAACGACATCCATGGCCATCAGGCGGGGGACGTCGTCATTTGCCGAGTCGCCGAGGCGTTGCAGTCGGTTCTCGGCGCGGCGGGCGA
>JBEKVR010000128.1:0-14448 GCA_049513815.1 Roseiarcus sp.
GGCGCGGCGAAGGCGGGTTTCGCGACGGCGCTGGTCAAGACCGGCCTCAGCGCCGGCCGCGACGACGAAGAGCTCCGCCGCGCCGCCCCATTGGCGCCCGGCTTCGTGCTCGATGGGCTGTGAAGGGCTGAAGCGGCGGCGGGCGCCGGGGGTTCGGCGCGCGATTGTGCGCCCAGCCCGCGACGAAGCGCCGCGCGCGCAACGGTTCGCGCCATTGTGCGGTCGCCGTCATCAGCGCGCGGCGATTGTCAAGATTGCGAGGCGCGCGTCGCCAGAAGCGAGCGCTCGATCGCGCCGATGACGTGCGAGCGTCCGCGGCGACCAGCGAGGTAGTGCGGCCCGTCAAACTACGAAGAATTGCCGGCGCGCCATCTCTGCAGCCCGGCGCGGCCGGCTTCGAAGTTCGCAGCGCCGCCAACGCGCGTCACGACGAATGTTGCGACGAGCCGTGTCGCGACAATCGGTCGCGCCGCTAGCGTCCGCAAAGCGCGACGACGGGAGTTCGTGAACGGCGGCGATTGATCTCGCTCAAGGCGCATGAGGCGGATCAGGACATCTTGCAAGATTGGGTTGTCGGCGGAAGACCGAACGCCCGGGGGGGAGTTGGCAATGCAGAGCCTTCCTTCGCATCCGTTATCAGACGCGGCCAAGCAGTTTATTGATAAGGTGATCGCCCAAGAGAACGGGCGCGCCGGCGCTTTGTTAGCTATTCTGCAGAGAGTCCAGGATAGTCATGCGCGCAAATTTTTGCCGCGCGAGACGCTCGAGTACATCTCGCTGAAAGCGAATGTGCCGCTCTCCAGACTGTTCAGCGTCGTCACATTTTACGCGCTGTTCAATCTCGAACCGCAGGGCCGCGATACGGTTTCCGTCTGCCGCGGCACCGCCTGTCACACCCGGGGCTCGAGCCGCCTGCTTGAACAAGTGATGATGAGCTTGGGGCTGCGCGCCGCGGAAGACGGCGAGACGGACAAGCTGACGATGACGACCGCCGACGGCGAAACAACGCTGCGCACGGTCGCCTGCTTCGGCCAGTGCGCCCTGGCCCCCGTCGTCGAGGTCAATCACGCAATTTTCGGTCACATGAACGAACGTTCCCTGCAGCGTGAATTGGAGGCGCTGGACAAGCGCGAGACACGGCCATGACCCGGATTCGCGACCTGAGCACATTCAACGCGGTGCGGAGCGCCGGGTTGGCCAAACTGCAGCCGCCGCGCCCGCGCGTCGCTGTCGGCATGGGCACCTGCGGAACGGGCAACGGCGCCGAGGGAGTCTATGCCTCGCTCGTTGACGCTATCGCGCAGCGCGGCCTGGACGTGCATCTCGTTCGTACTGGCTGCTTCGGCTTTTGCGCCGAAGAGCCACTGGTCAATGTTTCGATCCCCGGTCAGCCGCTCGTCATCCTGCATCGGGTCCAAACCGATCACGTCAATGCGATTCTCGACGCTTTGGCGACGAAGACGGTTCCGGAGCGACTGGCTCTGTGCAAGATCGAAGATTGGGACCACATCACTGCGCAAATGCACTTCGGCGCCGGCTATCCAAGCATTCCGATGTGGAATGAGGTGCCGTTCTTCCGTGGGCAGAAGAAGATCGTCCTGCGCAATTGCGGACTGATCAATCCCGACGACATCGAGGAATACATCGCGATCGGCGGTTACCAGTCGCTGTACAAAGTGCTGATCGACGGCACCCCGGAGCTGGTGAACGAACAGATCAAGATCTCGCGCTTGCGCGGCCGCGGCGGCGCCGGTTTCTCCACCGGGTTGAAGTGGGAGTTCCTGCGCAAGGCCAAGGCAGACCACAAATACCTGATCTGCAACGCCGACGAGGGAGACCCCGGCGCCTACATGAATCGCAACGAACTCGAAGGCGATCCCCATTCGCTGATCGAGGGCATGGCCATCGGCGGTTACATCACGGGCGCCAGCCAAGGCATCATCTACGTGCGCGCCGAATATCCGCTGGCGGTCCACCGGCTGAAAGTGGCCCTCGCGCAAGCCAGAGACTACGGCGTCCTCGGCGACGACATCCTGGGGCGCGGCTTCAAGTTCGACATCGATCTGGTCGAGGGCGCGGGCGCGTTTGTCTGCGGCGAAGAAACGGCGCTGATCAGCTCGCTCGAAGGCCGCTCCGGCCGGCCGCGGCCGCGCCCGCCGTTCCCTGCGCAGAAGGGCCTGTGGGGCTATCCGACCAACATCAACAACGTCGAGACCTGGTTCAATATCGCCCCGATTGTCGCCAAGGGGCCGGCCTGGTTCACCGAGACCGGCAGCGTCGCGAGCGCCGGAACCAAGGTCTTTTCGCTGGTCGGCAAAGTGAAGAACACCGGCCTCGTCGAAATGCCGTTCGGCACGCCGCTGTCGAGCTTCGTCTACGACGCCGGTTCCGGCAGTATGCGCGGGCACCCGGTCAAGGCGGTGCAGACCGGCGGTCCGTCCGGCGGGTGCATCCCGCACGAATTGTTCGACACGCCCGTCGATTACGAATCGCTCGGCAAACTCGGCTCGATCATGGGCTCGGGCGGCATGGTGGTGATGGACGACGACAATTGCATGGTCGACGTCGCCCGCTACTTCATCGAATTCACCCGTTCCGAATCGTGCGGCAAGTGCACGCCGTGCCGGGTCGGTCTCGACAAGGCGCTGCGCACGCTGACGCGCATCACCAAGGGCGAAGGCCGCGAGGAAGACCTCACCGAGCTGAACGAGCTCGCCCGGATGATTCGCGACACGTCGTTGTGCGGACTCGGCCAAACTGCGCCGAATTCAATCCTCACCACGCTGCGCCATTTCCACGACGAATTTGAGGACCACATCAAGGCCAAGCGCTGCCGCGCCGGCGTTTGTCAGGACCTGGCGTTGTCGCCGTGCGAGAACAGCTGTCCGCTGCACATGAACATCCCGCGCTTCCTCCAGCTCTACAAGGAAGGCCGGCTCGAAGACGCGTTTGAATCGGTCATCATGGACAATCCGCTGCCGGCTTCGACAGGCCGCGTTTGTCAGCATCCGTGCGACGATCGCTGCCGCCGTCAGACCGTCGACGAGGCGGTCAACATGCGCGAAGTCCATCGCGTGATCGCCGATTCGGTGCTGCTGTCGGATCGTTTCGACGAAATGGTCGGCCGCGTCGTCGCCAAGCGTCGCGCGCCGACGGGTCGTACGGTCGCAGTGGCGGGCGCCGGGCCGACGGGTCTCACCGTCGCCTTCTATCTCGCGTTGTTGGGTCACGACGTCACCGTCTACGACTCCCACGCCGAAGCCGGCGGCATGCTGCGCTTCGCCTTGCCGGAATATCGGCTTCCCAAGGCGATCCTCGATCGCGAGATCGAGATCATCCGCCGCCTCGGCGTCCACTTCGTCTTCAACACGCGGGTCGGCTCGGACATCGCGCTCAACGATCTCGACGCTCGGTTTGACGCGGTGTTCCTGTCGATCGGCACCTGGAAGGAAGGTTGGGTCTATCTCGCCGGCACCGAACTGACGGGCGTCACGCCGGCGCTTCCGTTCCTCGAGGCCGAGGCCGGCGACAATCCGATGAAACTCGGCGACCGCGTCGTCATCATCGGCGGCGGCAACGCCGCGATCGATTCGGCCCGCACGGTCGTCCGCAGGGGCGCTCAAGCGACGGTCGTCTATCGCCGCGAGCGTAAGGACATGCCGGCGATCCAGGAGGAAGTCGACGCCGCCGAGCAAGAGGGCGTCCGTTTCAGCTTCCTCGCCGCGCCACACCGCATCGTCGGCGAGCAGGGCGTTGTCAAGGCGATCGAAGTCGTCAAGACGCGCCTGGGCGAATTCGACTCGTCGGGTCGCCGGCGGCCGATCGAGACCGACGAAGTGCATATCGTCCCCTGCAGCAGCGTCATCCTGGCGGTCGGCGAAGGCGTGGACACCGATTTCTCCCGCGCCTCCGGTCTGAGGATCAAGGAAAGCGCGATGCTCGAGGTCGACCGCTACACGCTGGCGACGAGCCGCGAGAAATTCTTCGCCGGCGGCGACCTGATCAGCGGCGCGTCGAACCTCTCCAACGCGATGGGTTACGGCAAGAAGGCGGCGAAAAACATCGATCAGTACCTCACCGCCGAAGCGCGCTTCGACAGCGTCATGCCCAGCTTCGTCTACGACCAGAAGCCGCCGGCCGAGCCCAGCGCTTGCCGCCGCCACCACGCGCACGAACTCCCGGCGGCGATTCGCGCCAAGACCTTCCAGGAGGCGGCGACGGCGTTGCTGCCCGAGGAGGCGTACGAGGAGTCCTGCCGCTGCTTGCGGTGCGATATCCGCGAAGCCGGCGATTACGCCGCCACACACCGGTAAGGAGCTTCGACCGTGTCCCAAGAGGTCTCGGTGCGCATCGACGGTGAACTCTGCACCGCCACTGAGGGTCAAACGATCTACGAAGTGGCCAGCGCCAATGGTCGCTACATTCCCGCCCTCTGCCACATGGAAGGCTTGAGCTCGGCGGGCACGTGCCGGCTGTGTCTGGTCGAGGTGGCGGGCATCGGCCGGTTGCTGCCCGCTTGCACCACGCCTGTCCACAGCGGCATGTCGGTCACCACCGATTCGGAGAATCTCGCCCATCACCGCCTGATGGCGCTGGAGCTACTGTTCGTCGAACGCAACCACATCTGTGCGGTGTGCGTGTCGAACGGCCATTGTGAGTTGCAGACCTTGGCGCAGACGCTGGGTCTCACCCACGTCCGCTTCCCTTACAACTATCCGCGCCTGCCGGTCGACACCTCGCATCCGCGCTTCGTGCTCGACCACAACCGCTGCGTCCTTTGCTCCCGCTGCGTCCGTGTTTGTGACGAGATCGAAGGCGCTCACGTCTGGGACATCGCCGCGCGCGGCATCAACTCCCTGTTGGTCTCCGATCTCGATCGTCCTTGGGGCGAGTCCGAGAACTGCACCAGTTGCGGCAAATGCGTCCAGGCCTGCCCGACCGGCGCCCTGGTGGAGAAGGGCTACGCGGTCGAGGAAATGACGAAGCGGAATACCGTCGTCGCGCAACTCGCCGCGAAGAGAGAGACGCACCCATGAAAAAGGCGAGAGTGGCCACGATGTGGCTCGACGGCTGCTCCGGCTGCCACATGTCCGTGCTCGATATCGATGAAGCGATCCTCATCGTCGCGCAGCGGGCGGACATCGTCTACGGACCTTTGGTTGACGCGCAGGAGTTTCCTCACGACGTCGACGTCGCGATCGTCGAGGGCGCCGTCAGCAGCCAGGACGATCTCGAAAAGATCAAACGCGTCCGCGAGCGCTCGCGCATCCTGGTGGCGCTCGGCGATTGCGCCGTCACCAGCAATGTTCCGGCGATGCGCAATCGGCTGCCGGTGAAGACGATCCTCGAGCGCGTCTACATCGAAGGCGCCGACGTCCAGAAAGGGATTCCGACCGACGGCGTCCCCACCCTGCTGAAACACGCCATCCCGCTTCAAGACGTGGTCGAGGTCGATTTGCATGTGCCCGGCTGCCCGCCTTCAGCCGCTTCGATCCTGTTCGTTCTCACCGAGCTTCTGGACGGCCGCATCCCTGACCTGAAGTCGAAAGTGCGGTTTGGCTGAGGAGGCCGTCATGCGGACCATCGTCATCGACCCCGTCACGCGGATCGAAGGCCATGCCAAGATCACGATTCACCTTGATGACGAGGGCAAGGTCGCCGAGACGGCGTTCCACGTCACGCAGGTTCGCGGCTTCGAGAAATTCACCGAAGGCCGGCCCTTCTACGAGATGCCGGCGATCACGGCGCGCATCTGCGGCATCTGCCCGATCAGCCATCTGCTCGCCTCGGTCAAGGCCTGCGACGCCATCATGAGCGTGCGTATCCCGCCGACGGCGGCGAAGCTGCGCGAGCTGCTGCATTGCGGCCAGATCACGCAGTCGCATGCGCTGAGTTTCTTCCATCTCTCCTCGCCAGACATGTTGCTCGGCTTTGACTCCGATCCGGCGCGGCGCAACGTCATCGGCGTGATCGAGGACCATCCGGCGCTCGCCAAGGACGGCATCGCGCTGCGCAAGTTCGGTCAGCAAGTGATCGAGACCCTGGCCAAGGAACGCATTCATCCGTCCTGGACCGTTCCCGGCGGCGTCAACGCGCCCCTCGACCGTGCGGCGCGCGACCGAATTCTCGCCGGCCTGCCGGAGGCGAAGGCGATCGCGCAGCGCACGATTAGCTTCTTCAAGGGCGTCGTCGACCAGTTCGCGGACGAGATCGCCAATTTCGGCAATGCGCCCACGCTTTCCGCCGGGCTGACCGACGCCGACGGCAATTTGCAGCTCTATGACGGCGGCATGCGCTTCGTCGACGCCTCGGGCAACATCGTCGTCGATCAGATGGCGCCGCAGGACTACCAGCAGTACATCGGCGAAGCGACGATGCCGTATTCGTACTTGAAGGCGCCCTATTTCAAGCCGCTCGGGTTCCCCAATGGCGTCTACCGCGTCGGTCCGCTTGCCCGCCTGAACGTCGCCTCGCGCTGCGGCACGCCGCTCGCCGACGTCGAGTTCGCCGAATACCATCAGCGTTTCGGCAAGGTGGTCGATAGCTCGTTCCATTTCCACTACGCTCGACTGATCGAGATCATCTACGCGCTCGAGCGGATGGAGACGTTGTTGAACGATCCGTCGATCCTCGACCGGCACGTCCGCGCCACGGCGGGGGTGAACGCGCTCGAAGGCATTGGCGTCGCCGAGGCGCCGCGCGGCACGCTCATCCATCACTACAAAGTCAATGAGGACGGAGCGATCGTCTGGGCCAATCTAATCGTCGCCACCGGGCACAACAACCTCGCCATCAGCCACAGCGTCGACCAGGTCGCCCGCCGTTATATCGACGGCGCGAAGATGCAGGAGGGCATGCTCAATCGCGTCTCGGCGGTGGTGCGCGCCTATGATCCATGCCTGAGCTGCTCGACCCACGCGAACGGTCAGTATCCGCTGGACATCCAGCTCGTGAACGCCGCGGGCGCGGTAGTCGACCGGCGCCGCAGCTGACGGCGCCGCGATTAATCTACTGGGACCTCATCCTGAGGCGCCCTCGCGTAGCGAGGGCCTCGAAGGATGATCCGCCTGGGCTCGGGTCTGCGCGCGTTGCAGCGTCCTTCGAGGCCGCTTCGCGGCGCCTCAGGACGAGGCGCTAGCGGCACGATTCCAAGCCTGAGCCGAGCGCTCTGACGGGCCCGCGTCGCGCCAACGCTGTGATCATCTTCTGATCGCTCGAGTCCGATCGACTTGAGCGCATCGACGCGTCGGCCGAAAGTCCGTCACGCGTCCGCCGGACGCATCAGCGCCAATCGGCGCACGGTTGCGATAACTTCGGGCAGCGCCGCCATGACCGGCGGCGACAGCCCCTCGCCGAGCTCCAGGGAACCCACCCCCACCGTAACCAAGTAGGCCTCGGGCGATCGGCCGTAGAGAGCCTGCGCCATGTGCAGCAACTGCGCCGGTTCGACATGGTGGCCGAGGGTCGAGGCGGGCGCCGGCGCGGGTTGCAACGGCATGACGGAAACGCGGCCCGCTTCAGAGCCGGCCGCGGCGTCAATGAGCACGACCCGCGCCGCCGCAGCGAACCGCTCGGCAAGTTCGGGGGTGAGCTGATGACAGGCGATCGCCTCGACGCCGTCGAGGGCGTCCTTGCCGGCGAACGCCCGCGCGACCGCCTGACCGACGCCGTCGTCGCCGCGCAGCGGGTTGCCATAACCAACGATGAGCGCGTTTCCGGTCATTTCAGACCCTTTGATCGGCGGCGAGGACAACTGGCGATCGCCGCCGGTCGACTAGCTTCTGGCGGGCGGGGCGGTGCTTTCGCGCACGACAAGCTTGTAGTCGAGCAGCGTGTCGCCGACCGGCTTCCCCGGCGCCTCGACCAAACGCGCCAGGGTCTCCAACGCCTTTCGGCCCATTTCGCGCCGCGGCTGATAGATCGTGGTCAGCGGCGGATCGCAGATCTGCCCCATTTCAATGTCGTCGAAGCCGACGACCGACAGATCCTCGGGAACGCGCAAGCCCTGCGCTTTCGCCTCGATGATCGCGCCGATGGCAATCTCGTCGTTGGCGGTGAAAATCGCGGTCGGCCGCGGCGAGGCGGCCAACAGGCGCGCGGTCGCCGCGCGCCCAGCGCGGATTGAGAACTCTCCCGGCTGGATCGCCTCCGGCCAACGCTCGAGGTCGTTCGCCTCGACCGCCTTCTGGTAGCCTTCGCGACGCTCCATGGTCAGCACGTTGTCGGCCGGGCCGCAGATATGGGCGACGCGGCGATGGCCGAGGCGCGCCAGATAGCTGACCGCGTCGAACGCGGCGGCGACATTGTCGATGCCGACGATCGGCGCGTCGACGCCGGCGATCCGCTCGCTGACGACGACCATCGGGTAGTCGCCTGCCGCCCATTTCCCCGGCGGGAAGGGAAGAAAGCCGTTGAGCAGGATGATGCCGTCGGCGCGCTGGCCGTCGATCAGGCGCCAATAGGTCTCGGCGATGGCGTGGTCGACGCCAGTGTCGCCGATCAGCACCGCCATGTCGTGGCTGCGCGCCTGCTCCTCGATGCCCTGCAGCAGCACGGAAAAGAACGGGTTGGCGATGTCGGGCAGCAGCACGACGACGAGGCCGCTGGTCTTGCCGCGCAGCCCTCGGGCGTTGATGTTGACCGCGTAATCGAGACGCCGCGCCGCCGCCTGGACCCGGCGCGACAGGCGTGGAGACACCTCCGCGGTGGCTGAGAGCGCCCGCGACACGGTGGCGAGCGACACTCCGGCAAGGTTGGCGACGTCCTTCATCGTCGCCTTGCGCGGGCGCGGCGTCGCCGCCCCGCCCAGCCTCTTGCCTATGCGCATCTGCATCGTTCCCCTCGCGCTGTCGGCTCTCATACAGCAATCAGCGTTAAGCTCAACCGGCGACGGACCCATCCGCCGCGTCAAGCCGTCACGCCGTCTTGCGCCGCGGCGCTGCTTGACTCGCTTGAAAACGGTTTCTAACAATGAAACAACTTGATAGATCGCGGGGTTTCCGAGCCTGGAGGGCGCGATGGCGGGAAAGGGGGCGGGCTCGGGGGCTGTTCTCTCGGCGCGGGCCGTGACTAAGTCCTTTGGACCCGTCGAGGTGCTCCACGGCATCACCCTCGATCTGCTGGCCGGCGAAATCCATGCGCTGGTCGGCGAGAACGGCGCCGGCAAGTCCACCCTGATGAAGGTGATGTGCGGCGTGTACACGCCGTCCTCGGGCGCGTTGTTGCTCGACGGCGAGGAACTCTCGCTCGTCAGCAGCATCGACGGCGAACACCACGGCCTCGTGCTGCTGCACCAAGAACTCAACCTTGCCGAGGACTTGACGGTCGAAGAAAACATCTTCCTTGGCCGTGAGTGGAAGCGCGGTTGGCTGCTCGACAAGCCGCGTATGCGCGCGCACACGGCGAAACTGCTGGCCGATGTGCACTGTGACGTGGCCCCTACCGCGACCGTCCGGTCGCTGCCCGTCTCGCAGCGTCAGATGGTCGAGATCGCCAAGGCGACCGACCACGACGCACGGGTGCTCGTGTTCGACGAGCCGACCTCGGCGCTGACCGAGACGGAGACGGCGATCCTTTTCGGCCTGTTGCGCGCGTTGCGCGCCCGTGGCGTCGCAATCGTGTTCATCAGTCACAAGCTCAGCGAGGTGAAAGCGATCGCGGATCGCGTGACGGTGCTGCGCGACGGCCGCCTTGTCGCCACGCGCCCGGCGGTCGACCTCAGCGAGGACGACATCGCGCAACTGATGGTCGGTCGGCCGCTGGCGGGTTTGTATCCCGACAAACGCCCGCCAGCGCCGGACGCCGAGGTGCTGCTCGACGTCGCCGGCCTCGCCGCGCCGCGCTGGGTGGCGTCCGCGAGTTTCGCATTGCGCCGAGGCGAGATACTCGGCTTCGCCGGCCTGATTGGCGCCGGCCGGACGGAATTGATGGAAGCCGTGGTCGGGCTGCGCCCGCGGACCGCCGGCGCGGTGCGGATGGCTGGGCGGGCGCTGCCCGCATCCTCCCCGCGCGCCGCGGCCGCAGCCGGCCTCGCCTACCTCACCGAGGACCGGCGGGGCAAAGGGCTGCTGCTGCGGCTGGCGCCGCGCCCGAACCTCACGTTGGCCACGCTCGAGGGTTTCCTGCGCGGGCCGTTTATCAACACAGCCGCCGAGGATGTGGCGCTCGACCGCGCGGTCGAGACGTTCGACATCAAGATTGGCGACCGGGCCAATCCGGTGCTCTCGTTGTCCGGCGGCAACCAGCAGAAACTGCTGTTCGCCAAGGTGCTGCAGGCCGATCCGCGCGTGGTGATCGTGGACGAACCAACGCGCGGCGTGGACGTCGGCACCAAGCAGCACATCTACCGTTTCATCGCCGACATCGCCGCCGCCGGCAAAGGCGTGATCGTCGTGTCCTCGGAAATGCCGGAACTGATTGGCGTCTGCCATCGCGTCGCCGTGATGCGCGGGGGGCGGATCGCCGGCGTGCTGGAGGGTGATTCCATCACCGAGGATGAAATCGTCCGCCATGCCACCGGCCTAAAGGGAGCTGCCTGAGTGATGCCCGACGCCGTCCTACCGGAGACCGGCAACCCCCCGAGCCGCCCTGTCGGGGGGCTGCTGCGCCGCATCGACCTGCGGCAGGCTGGGCCGTTGATCGCCCTGATCGCGCTGGCCGCGTTCGGGACCGTGATCAACGCCGACTTCCTCAGTCCCGGCAACATCGCCAACGTCCTGACCCGTAGCGCGTTTACCGGCATCATCGCGGTCGGGGCCACCTTCGTCATCACCGCCGGCGGCATTGACCTGTCGGTGGGCTCAATGGCGGCCATCGTCTCCGGCGTCATCATCCTGCTGCTGAACGAGCTTGCCGACGTGCTCGGCGGCGGCGCGGGCACAATCGCCATCGCGCTCGCGGCAGGGCTTGCGCTTGGCGCATTGGCCGGGCTGCTCAACGGCCTGCTGGTTACGCGCGGCCGCATCGAGCCGTTCATCGTCACCCTCGGAACGATGGGCATCTTTCGGTCGGTGCTGGTGTATGTCGCCAACGGCGGCACGCTGACCCTCGGCAACGAAATGCGCGCCCTCTACCGGCCGGTATTCTACGGCGCGCTGGTCGGCATTCCATATCCGGTGCTGCTGCTGATCGCCGTCGCGGTGGCCGGCGCAGTGTTGCTGTACGCCACGCCGTTCGGGCGCTACTGCGTGGCCATCGGTTCTAACGATGAGGTCGCGCGCTATTCCGGAATCTCGCTCGACGCCGTGCGCACTTGGACCTACGTCTTGCAAGGCGTATGCGTCGGCCTGGCATGCGATATCTATGTGCCGCGCCTCGGCTCTGCCTCTTCCACCACGGGGCTCGGGTGGGAACTGGAGGCGATCGCGGGGGTGATCGTCGGCGGCACGGCGCTGAAGGGCGGTTACGGGCGCATCGGCGGCTCGCTAGTGGGCGCCATCATCCTGACGCTGATCGGCAACATCATGAACCTTTCCAGCGCGGTCAGCGTCTATCTGAATGGCGCGGTGCAGGGCGTGATCGTCATCGCCGCCGTGCTGTTGCAACGGGGCGTGGCGGCCCGCCGCTGAACGGATGGATTGTTGTGAGTTGAAGGAGGTCAACGCAGTCAACTTGTCGATCTGATGTTGTTTATTTGCGACGCGGGCGACATCAGTGAACTGACGCGCGTCGTCAATAGTTGGGGAGGAGAACATATGCTTAAGCGACTCGCGCTGCCGGTGGCGGTGGCCATGGCGTTCATGACCGCGCCGGCTTTTGCGCAGAACGTGACCATCGGCGTCTCGATTCCGTCGGCCGACCACGGCTGGACAGGCGGGATCAACTACTACGCGGCCGAAACGGCAAAGGCGCTGGAGAAGCAGTATCCCGGGCTGAAGGTGATCGTGAAAGCCGGCACTTGGGCCGATCCCGGTCAGCAGGCCAACGACCTGGAGGACTTCGCCACCGTGCAGAAGGTGAACGCGCTGGTCGTGCTGCCGGTGCAGTCTGACCCGCTGACGGGGCCGGTCGCTGAGTTCAAGGCCAAGACGGGCGCCTTTATCACCGTGGTGGATCGTGGGCTGAAGGACCCGACTATTCAGGATCTATACGTCGCCGGCGATAACCCTGGGCTCGGCCGGATCTCGGGCGAGTACTTCAAGAAGGCGCTCGGCGGCAAAGGCGACATCGTCGTCCTGCGCGGCATCCCCACCGTGATCGACACGCAACGCTACGACGCGTTCGTCGACGCCATCAAGGGCACCGACATCAAGATCCTCGCCAACCAGTTTGCCAACTGGAACCGTGACGATGGCTTCAAGGTGATGCAGGACTTCTTGACTCGCTTCAAGCACATCGACGCGGTGTGGGCACAAGACGACGACATCGCGATCGGCGTGCTGGAGGCGATCAAGCAAGCGCATCGTGAAGGCGAGATGTGGGTGGTCGGTGGCGCCGGTATGCAGGAGTTCGTCAACAAGGTGGCCGCCGGCGACAAGCAGGTGCCGGTGGACGTGCTCTATCCGCCGGCGATGATCGCGACGGCGATGCAGTTGACGGCGGCGCATTTCTACACGCCGGCGCCCGTGCGTGGCACCTATATCATTGCCGCGCCGCTGATCACCAAGGAGAACGCAAAGGAGTTTACCGACCCGAAGTCGCCGTTCTGAGGCGATGCGTGCCAGGGGAGCGCGTCTTGACGCGCTCCCTCCTATTTTCGACGTGAGACGAGGCTCGAAAGCAATGCGAGCCAAGGAGGGGGGTATGTCTGGCATGGTCAAGGGTCCGGCGATTTTCCTGGCGCAGTTCGCCGGTGACGCGGCGCCGTTCAATTCATTCGATTCGATCTGCAAATGGGCGGCCTCGCTCGGTTACAAAGGCGTGCAGATTCCCGCCTGGGACGGTCGCCTCATCGATCTCGCCAAGGCCGCTTCGTCTCAGGCCTATTGTGACGAGCTCTCGGGAATCGCCGCCAGCCACGGGCTCGCCATCACCGAACTCGCCACACACCTGCAAGGACAGCTCGTCGCGGTGAACCCGGCTTTCGACGAAGCGTTCGACGGCTTCGCGCCTGCCGAGGTGCACGGCAACCCGGCTGCGCGGCAGAAGTGGGCGGTCGAACAGATGCTGAATTCGGCGAAGGCTTCGAAGCGGCTGGGCCTGAAAGCCCACGCCACCTTCTCCGGCTCGCTCGCCTGGCCGTTCGTCTATCCGTGGCCACAGCGCGCGCCCGGGTTGATCGAAACGGCTTTCGCCGAACTCGCCCGTCGCTGGCGGCCGATCCTTGACGCCTTCGACGACGCCGGTTGCGACGTCGCCTACGAAATCCATCCTGGCGAAGACCTCTTCGACGGCGCGACGTTCGAGCGCTTCCTCGACGCGGTCGGCGGCCACAAGCGCTGCAACATTCTCTACGACCCGTCGCACTTCGTGCTGCAGCAGCTCGATTATCTCGCCTTCCTCGACATCTATCACGAGCGGGTGAAGATGTTTCACGTCAAGGACGCCGAGTTCAACCCGACCGGCCGCCAGGGCGTCTATTCGGGTTACGCGCCGTGGGTCGAACGCGCCGGGCGTTTCCGCTCGCTTGGCGACGGGCAGGTCAATTTCCCGGCGATCTTCTCCAAGATGGCGCAGTACGGCTTCTCGTCTTGGGCGGTGCTCGAATGGGAATGCTGCCTCAAGCATCCCGAGGACGGCGCGCGTGAAGGCGCCGATTTCATCAAGCGCCACATCATCCGCGTGACCGAAAAGGCGTTCGACGACTTCGCCGGCGGCGCAGTCGATCAGGCGATGATCCGGCGTACGCTTGGGCTGAAATAAGGGAGTCAGGTCGATGACGATTGAAGGACGCAGCGACGCCGTGCGCGGCGGCAGGATCCGGCTTGGCATGGTGGGCGGCGGCGAAGGCGCCTTCATCGGCGCGGTGCACCGCATCGCGTCGCGCATCGACGACCAATACGAGCTGGTCGCCGGCGCCTTGTCGTCGACGCCGGAGAAGGCGCGTCGTTCCGGTCAGGCGCTCGGTCTTGCGCCCGACCGCACCTACGACAGCTACGAGGCGATGGCCAAGGCCGAGGCGGCGCGGCCGGACGGCGTCGAGGCGGCAGCGATCGTGACGCCCAACCACGTTCATGCTCCGGCGGCCATTGCGCTGCTCAAGGCGGGCATTCACGTCATCTGCGATAAGCCGCTGACGGTGTCGCTCGTCGAGGCCAAGCGCATGCAGGCTGCGGTGGCGGCGTCGGGACGCATCTTCGCGCTGACCCACAACTACACCGGCTACCCGCTGGTCCGCTGCATGCGTCAAATGGTGCGCGCCGGCGACCTTGGCGAGTTGCGTCTGGTCCAGGTCGAGTATCCGCAGGACTGGCTGAGCGGCCCGACCGAGGCGACCGGCAACAAGCAGGCCGAGTGGCGCGTCGATCCGGCGCGCGCCGGCGGCGGCGGCTCGCTCGGCGACATCGGCAC
>JBEKVR010000129.1:0-14405 GCA_049513815.1 Roseiarcus sp.
GTCGAACGTGAGGGTGGTCCGCTCTTCGGTCAACGCGACGCCGTCGCCTTCGACGCGGCCGTGGAGGAAGTTCATCGGCGGGCTGCCGATGAAGCTCGCGACATAGGCGTTCTGTGGCTGGTCGTAGAGCTCAGTCGGGCTGCCGACCTGCTGAATGCGGCCGCCGCGCATCACCACAATGCGGTCGCCCATGCTGAGCGCCTCGACCTGGTCGTGCGTAACGTAAAACGTCGTCACTGCCAGCCGCTCTTGCAGCTTGATGATCTCGGCGCGCATCTCCATGCGCAACGCTGCGTCGAGGTTGGAGAGCGGCTCGTCCATCAGGAACACGCGCGGCTCGCGCACGATCGCTCGACCAAGCGCGACGCGTTGGCGTTGACCGCCCGACAGCTCGCGCGGGCGGCGCTGCAGGATCTCCTCGATGCCGAGAATCTGCGCCGTCTTCTTGATGCGCTCCTCGATCTCGGCCTTCGGGCGCTTTCTCAGCCGCATGCCGAACGCCATGTTGGAGAAAACATTGAGGTGGGGGAACAGCGCGTAGTTCTGGAACACCATCGCGATGTCGCGATTGTTCGGCAGCTCGTCGGTGACGTCCTTGTCGTCGAACAGCACGCGACCTTCGGAGGCGACCTCGAGGCCGGCGATCACCCGCATCGTCGTCGTCTTGCCGCAGCCGGACGGACCGACGAAGACGATGAATTCGCCGTCGTCGGCGACGAGGGAGAAGTCCTCGACGGCGACGATGTCGCCGTAACGCTTCCAGAGATGCTGGAGCTCCACCTTGGCCATGCGCGCCCCCCTCGTCGGTGGCAGCTTTCCCGCGCGAGCGCGTCGCCGCGCCCAACCCGTTTGTTTGCGCGCGATTGTTGCACCGGCGCGCTCGCGCTGTCCACTCGCGATCATTGCGGTTGCGCCGCTTTGCCGCGGCGGCGGCATGGACTCGACGCGTCGTGGCGCGATTGACCGCGCCTGATGGCGGGTCTAGCCTTCCCGGCCCAGAAACGTTGGGGCGAAAGGGGGTGAACGCCGCGGAGCCCGCAGCGGAACTGTTCGTCGCTGATGCGCGCCCGCGTCAAGGCGCGGCGCGGCCAAGTGCATAATTGCCAAGAAATGTCGTCTTCAAAGCGAGCGTCGCCGGGCGCGATGCGATGGTTCGGACGACGCGTGGCGCATAATAATGCGGAGGAAGCAACCATGACGAGACCGAATGACGCCGACAAACTGAACGGTCTGTTGCGCGATTATCTTCGCGGCAACATCGATCGGCGGCGGCTCTTGATCCTTGGCGCTCAGGCCGGCCTGTCGGTTAGCGCGCTCAGCTGGCTCACGCGGCCGGCGCGGGCGGCGAACCTGATCGACAGCGACCCCATCGCGCCTTACGAGTCGCCGATCACGCCTGAGCGCGTCGCGTTCCTGAAGACCAAGCCGTACAAGGGACAGACCATCAACGTCATGGTCGCCAAGATCACGGTCGGCGACTGCGTGAAATGGCATGCGCCGCACTGGGAGGACGAGACCGGCTGCAAGGTCAACATCGCCGAAGTGCCGATCGAGACCCTGCACCAGCAAATCTTCTCCGACCTGTCGAGCGGCCTCGGCAAGTACGACGCCTACATGCCGGGCTGCTGGTTCTACGGCGACTTCTTCGTGCCGGAGAAGCCCTACATCGTTCCGCTCGATCAATGGATCCCCGATCCCAAGCACGGCTACTGGGATCCCGATCAATGGCTTCCGTCGATGCGGAAGATCTATTCGTGGAACGGCAAGATCTACGGCGGGTTGATGGACGGCGACGGGCAGGCGCTCTACTACCGCAAGGATATCTTCGCCAAGCAGGACATCAAGGACAAGTTCAAGGCGAAGTTCAACTATGACCTGCCGACCCCGCCGAAGACGACGAAGGAATACCACGACGTGTGCGATTTCTTCACCGGTTGGGACTGGAACGGCGACGGCGAAAACGACTGGGGCCTCTCGCTGCACGCCAAGGTCAATGAGCAGGGATTCTTCCACTTCCTGACGCTGTCGGCGCCCTTCGTCATCTCCCCGGACAACAAGTACTACTTCTTCAATCCGGAGACGATGAAGCCGCTGATCAACTCGGAGGGCCACCTGCGGGCGCTCGAGGACTACGTCAAGTTCCTCGCCAACGGACCGAAGGAGCAGATCGCCTGGACGCTCGGCCAGGGTTGGAACCTGTTCCTCGCCGGCCACTCGGCGACCGAACCGACGTGGGGCGACCTGCCGACGCTGGCGCAGGATCCGAAGACCTCGAAGGTGCAGGGCAAGGTTGGCGCGGCGATGCTGCCCGGGACCACCGAGGCGTTCAATCCGATCACTGGCGAGTGGAAGAAGTACGATCTCAACCAGGTCGGCAACACCAACGGCGGCACCTGGCACCTGGTCATCTCGAGCCTCTCGAAGAAGCAGGAGATGGTCTATGACTTCCTGTCGTTCATGGCCAACAAGAAGAACGCGCTGTGGGCCGTGGCGACCGGCTGGACCGGCGTGCAGCCCGGCATGAAGTACGAGTACTTCCCGCCGAACGGCAATGGGAACGTCGCCGAATGGGTGGCGCTGGGTTGGAACGAGAGCGACGCGCTCGATTACCTCGCCGGCTACTACCAGGCGCTCGCCGCGCCGGTGCAGCAGGAATACCTGCGCATTCCAGGGGCCGCGGAATATTGGCACGAGCTCGACATCAACATCTCCGCCGTGCTCGGCGGCCAGATGAAGCCGAAGGACGCGCTCGACGCCACCGCGGCGGCGTGGGAGAAGATCACCGATCGCTACGGTCGCGACAAGCAGAAGGCGCTCTACAAGGCGTCCTTCGCCTGAGCTGACGATCAGGTCCGCGGCGGCTCGCCGCCGCGGACTTTTCTTGCAACGGGGGGACGAGCGTGGCCGGTCGCGTTCGAAAGTTGGAGAGCGGCGGCGCGTTCAAGTACGCCCTGCTGCTGCCCGCGGTGATCTGGGTCGTCGCCTTCACCTTCGCGCCGCTGCTCGCGGTTTTTCGCTACAGTTTCGCCAACTACGTGCTCGGCCAGGGCATCACCGGCTACGTCGGCTTCGCCAACTACGTCGACGTGCTGACCTCGGATCAGTTCTGGCACAGCATTTGGGTCACGATCGTCTATGTCGTGGTGGCGGTGCCGATCGAACTCGTCCTCGGCTTTCTCGCCGCCTGGCTGGTCAATCTCAACGCGCCTGGTTCGCGCACGTTCAGCACCATCATCGGTGCGCCGCTGTTCACGCTCGAGGTGGCGATCGGCTATCTCGGCGTCACCTTCTTCACCGACCAGGGCGGGCTCATCGCCGTGCCGCTCGCCGCGCTTGGCATTCACGTGCCGTGGATGTCGACCGCCTTCGGCGGCATCGCCGGGGCGATCATCCTCGACGTCTGGCGCTGGACGTCGTTCATCTTCATCATCGTGCTCGCCGGCCTCGCCGGCATTCCCAACGATCTCTACGACGCGGCGATTCTCGACGCCAGGAACCATTGGCAGGTGATGTGGCATCTGGCGCTGCCGCTGGCGTGGCCGGTGACGACGATCGCAATCCTTCTGCGCATCATCGAATGCCTCAAGGTGTTCGCGATTCCCTTCGCACTGACCTCCGGCGGCCCCGGCACCAGCACCCAACCGTTCAGCGCCATGGATTATCTGACCACCATCCAGTTCTTCGACTTCGGCAAGGGCTCGGCGATGGCGGTCGTGTTTCTGATCCTCGTTTCCGTGGTCATCACGCTGTTCTTCAATCGGATGCGCAAGGCGCTGGTCTAGGGGAGCGGGAGAAGCGCGCATGGGCAACATTCTGTGGATCCGCGCCAGCCTGTGGTCCCGCCTCTTCATTTACTTGCTGCTGATCGTTGCGGCGGCGTTCACGCTGACGCCGTTCCTGTGGGCGGCGGTGAACTCGATCAAGACGCTCGCCGAGACGTTCCAGCTCGGCGCCTTCGTCCCCTTCGTGCAGTTTCAGCCGACCCTCGACGCCTGGCGTGACGTGCTCGCCGACCCGCAGACCGAGAACGCCTTCGTCAGCAGTTGCGTCGTCAGCGCCGGCACCACCATCTTCTCGCTGATCCTGGGCGTTCCCGCCGCCTACAGCCTGGCGCGCTACGAGTTCCGCATGAGCTCGAACGACATCGCGCTATGGTTCCTGTCTCAGCGCGTGATGCCGCCCGCGGTCGTGCTGGTCCCCTTCTATCTCTTGCTGGTCTACCTCCGCCTGATCGACACCTGGACCGGCCTGATCCTCTGCAATTCGACCTTCAATCTCGCTTTCGTCGTCGTCATCATGCGCGACATTTTCCGCGACGTGAGCACCGAGATCGAGGACGCCGCCAAGGTCGAGGGCGCGACGCCGTGGCAGATTTTCTGGATGATCGCCCTGCCGCTGTCGCTCGACGGCCTCGTCGTCTCGTCGGTGCTGGTGTTCGCCTTCACCTGGAACGAGGCCTTGTTCGCTTCGGCGTTGGCGTCGCAGGACGCTGCGCCGTTTTCGGCGCTGGTGCTCGCCTCGCGTTCGACGCGCGGCGTCGATTTCAACACCGCCGGCGTCAACACCATCATCGGCATCATCCCACCGGTCATTTTCTATTTCTTCGTCCAGCGCTACCTTGCCCGCGGCCTGTCGTTCGGCGCGGTGAAAGGGTAGGGCGCTCTCAGGAACGCCCGCCGAGCACGCGCGCATAGGCGCGCCGGACGGCTTCGCGCGCTTCGCGGACTGCGCCTTGCAAGGATTCGAAATTGGGCAGCGCCGCCGCGGCGGCGATGCGGCGCTTGACGCCGCTGGCCGCGCTGGCCGGATCGAACCGCCCGGCGACGGCGACGCGCATCACCTGGGTCGCGTCGGTGTAGAGGCGGTGGGCGGCGATCAGAGCGTCAGCGTCGTCGCGCGCGATCACGCCCGCTTCCGCCGCCGCGGCGAGGGTCGCGCGGGTCGAGACGTTGAGCAGCGCGGGAACGCGACTCGCCTCGCCGAGAGTCAGATATTGGGCGACGAATTCGATGTCGATCAGGCCGCCGGAAACGAGCTTGAGGTCCCACGGGTCCTGGTCGCCCTTCTCGCGCGCGATCAAGTCGCGCATCGCCTTCACGTCCTTGGCGAGCTTCGCCCGGTCGCGCGGCTTGGTGAGCACGGCGGCGATCGCTGCGGCGATCTCGTCGCCGAGCCGCTTGTCGCCGGCGACGACGCGCGCGCGCGTCAGCGCCATGTGCTCCCAGGTCTCGGCCTCGTTGGCCTGATAGAGACGGAAGGACGAGAACTGCGTCGCCAGCGGGCCCTTGCCGCCGGACGGGCGCAGCCGCAGGTCGACCTCGTAAAGCTTGCCCGACTTGGTCGGCGCCGTCAGCGCGGCGAGCAGGCGCTGGGTCAGGCGCGCGTAGTAGAGGCCCGCCGGCAGCGGCCGTGCGCCGTCGGAATCGCCGGCGTCGTCAGGAAAGTCGTAAATGACGATCAGGTCGAGATCGGAGGCGGCGGTCATCTCGCGCGAGCCGAGCTTGCCCATCGCCAGCACCGCGACGCGGCCGCCGCGCACCTTGCCGTGGTCGCGCGCGAAGGCGGCGGCGACCCGCTTCAGCAGCGCGTGCAGCAGCGCCTGCGCCAGCGCGCTATAGGCCTGGCCAGCGCGTTCAGGGTCGAGCGCGCCCGAGAGCAGCCGGACGCCGATCAGGAACATTTCCTCGGCGGCGAAGTCGCGGGCGCGGTCGAGCGTGTCCTCGACGCTCTTCGCCGGCGCCAGGAAGGCGTCGACCCGCGCCGCCATCCGCGCTTCGTCGAGGCTTTCGCCGATGGCCGCGACGCGGCCGGGATCGATCGCCGCGTCGAGCACGTGCGGACGATGGGCGACGACGTCGGCGAGTCGCGGCGCGCCGCCCATGAGATCGCCGAACAGTTCGCGCACCGGCGCATTGGAGCGCAGGATCGACATCAGCTCGACCGCGCCGATCATGTGCGACAGCGCCATGTCGAAAACGGCGAGCGCCGCGTCCGGGTCGCCCGAGCCGGCGAAGGCGACCAGCAGCGCCGGCGTCAGCTCCGTCAGCACCTCGCGCGCGCGGGCGCTCTGCACCGCCGTGCGGCGGCCGAAATGCCAGCCGCGGATCGTCTCGGCGGCGGTCTCCGGTCGCTGGAAGCCGAGCCGGCGCAGGGTCGTCAGCGTCTCGGGGTCGTCGACGACGCCGGTGAAGACGAGGCTGCCGGCCTCGACGTCGAGCTTCGGCGCGTCCTCGAACAGCCGCGCGTAGTGGCTCTCGACCCGCTTCAAATGGCCGGTCAGCTCGCTGGAGAAGCGATCGAGCCGCGCGTAGCCGCAGAACTTGGCGAAGCGCGCCAGCGGGGCCGTCTCGAACGGCAGCCGCTGCGTCTGTTCGTCGGCGACCATTTGCAGCCGATGTTCGAGTCGGCGCAGGAAGACGTAAGCGGCGGAGAGATCGGCGACCGCCTCGGCGGAAACCCATTGCTCGGCGTGAAGCTGACTGAGCATGTCGAGCGTGCGCGCGCCGCGCATCGATGGGCGGCGACCGCCGAAGATGAGCTGCTGGGTCTGGACGAAGAACTCGATCTCGCGGATGCCGCCGCGGCCGAGCTTGAGGTCGTGGCCCGGCACGGTGACGAGTTCGTGGCCGCGCGCGGCGTGGATCTGCCGCTTCATCGCATGGATGTCGGCGATCGACGCGTAGTCGAAGTACTTGCGCCAGATGAACGGCGCGAGCTCGGCGAGGAAGCGCGCGCCGAGTTCGAGATCGCCGGCGGCCGGCCGCGCCTTGATCATCGCCGCGCGTTCCCAGTTTTGGCCGAGCGTTTCGTAATAGGCGATCGCGCTGGCGATCGACAGCGCCACCGGCGTCGCCGACGGATCGGGCCTGAGGCGAAGGTCGACGCGGAAGACGTAGCCGTCGGGCGTCCGTTCGTTCAGCAACCGGGTCAGCGCTTTGACCAGGCGCTCGAATAGCGGCGTCGGCTCGACGTCGGCGGGAATCGCCGGCGAACGCCCGTCGAACAGAGCGATTAGGTCGATGTCGCTCGAATAGTTGAGTTCGCGCGCGCCGTGCTTGCCGAGCGCGAGCACGACGAAGCCGCAGCCCGCCTCGATGTCGGCGGCGTCGGCGTCGAGCGCGAGCCTTCCAGCGCGCGCTTCGCGCCGCAGCAGGAAGCGGACCGCAGCGCCGACCGCGGCGTCGGCGAATCGGGTCAGCGCCTCGGTCGTCGCGACGACGTCCCAGACGGCGCCGAGGTCGGCGAGCGCGATCAGCAGCGCCGCTTCGTGTTTGGCGCGTCGCAGCGCGCGTTTGAGTTCGTCCTCGTCGTCGTCGCGGCGCGCCGCGACCTGTTCGATCATCGCCGTCAGCGCGTCTTCCGGCGCCGCCGCGAGCAGACGCGCGAGCCGGCCGGGGTCCTCGGCGATCAGCGACCAGAGAAAGAGCGAGTGGTCGGCGATCCCAAGCAGCAGCGCGCGCGCCGCCTTCGCCGCGGCGAGCGGCGCCAGCGCTTCGGCGCGCGGATCGCGCAGCAGCGATTCGAGTCGCTTGCCCGCTTGCGCCGGCGCGGCGAGTCGCGGCGCGTCGCATAGGCGCTCGGCGAGGGCGGCGTTCATTCCGCCGCCTGCGCGGCGGGCAGTCGCGGCGCTTCCGCCACTGCCGGCAGGGTCGCGGTCACTTTGAGCCCGGGGTTGTTGTCGTCGAGCCGAAGCGCGCCGCCGTGCATGTGCATCACCGCGGCGGCGAGCGACAGGCCGAGGCCGGAGCCCGGCCGCGAGCGCGCGCCTTCCAGCCGCACGAAACGTTCGAGCGCGCGGGCGCGGTCGTCGGCCGGGATGCCGGGGCCGTGATCGGCGACCTCGATCGCGATTGACGCGCCGTCGCGCCGCGCGACGACAGCGATCTCCGTCTTCGCCGCCGCCTCGTCCTCGGGCGCGCCGTGCTTGACCGCATTGTCGATCAGATTGGCGACCGCCTGGCCGATCAACTCGCGGTTGCCCACGACCATCAGGCCTTCCGCCGCCTCGACCTTCAGCGTCGCGCCGTTCTCCTCGGCGACCGGCGCGTAGAGCTCGGCGACGCTCTCAACCGCCTCGCCGAGGTCGAACGCGCTCATGCCGGCGCCGTCGGCGCCCGCCTCGGCGCGCGCAATCGCCAACAGCGCGTTGAACACGCGGATCAAGCCGTCCGATTCCTCGATCGTGCGTTCGAGCGCGGCGCGATAGGCGGCGGGATCGTCGGCGCTGCGCAACGCCGCCTCGGCGTGATTGCGCAGCCGGGTCAGCGGCGTGCGCAAGTCGTGGGCGATGTTGTCGGAGACCTCGCGCAGGCCCGTCATCAGGTCGGCGATGCGCGCCAGCATGTCGTTGAGACCGGCGGCGAGCCGGTCAAGCTCGTCGCCCGACCCCGACACCGGCAGGCGCAAGCTGAGATCGCCGGCCATGATCGCCCGCGCCGAGCGGTTCATTGCGTCGATTCGGCGCAGCACGCGACGGGCGACGAACAAGGCGCCGAGCGCCGCGAGCGCGGCGAAGAAGATCAGCGACACCGCCATCGCGTGGACCATCACCGCGCCGATGCGGGCGCGGTCGCCGAGGTCGCGCCCGACCAGTAGGCGGAAGCCGCCGGGCAGGGCGAAGATGCGCGCCAGAGCGCGCCGCCCCGGCGCCGATTCGTCGACCGTCTCGTAAGGCGTGTCGACGACGCCGACCTGGTCGAGCACGCCGGGCGGCAATTGCGCGACGTTGCCGGCGAGCGGCTCGCCAGCGTTGTTGGTCAGCAGATAGAGCGACGAGCCCGGCTGGTGCGACCGCTTGTCGATCACCTGACCGAGGCGGCGGACGCCGCCGGCGTCATATTGCTCGGCCAGGCCCTTGGCCTGTTCCTCGATCGTCTGCTGCGTTTCCGCGTCGACCAGCTTGACCACCTGCCAGGCGACGACGCCGAGCACCAATGCCGAGCCGATCACGCTGAGGCCGAAGATGACCAGCGTCAGCTTGAACGCCGTGGCGCGGAAGAGCTTATTGAGGATCGTCACGCAGCATGTATCCGGCGCCGCGCACGGTATGCAGCAGCGGCGCGTCGAAATCCCGGTCGATCTTGGCCCGCAGTCGCGACATGTGGACGTCGATGACGTTGGTTTGCGGATCGAAGTGGTAGTCCCAGACGTGTTCGAGCAGCATGGTGCGGGTCACCACCTTGCCGGCGTTCTGCATCAGATATTCGAGCAGGCGGAACTCGCGCGGCTGCAGCGCGATTTCTTCGCCGGCGCGTGCGACCTTGCGCGACAGGCGGTCGAGCGTCAGGTCGCCGACGCTGTACGACGTTTCCTCCGGCGCGCCTTTGGGGCGACGGCGCGCCAGCGCTTCGACCCGCGCCAGCAGCTCGGAGAACGAATAAGGTTTGGCGAGATAGTCGTCGCCGCCGGCGCGCAGGCCCTTGACGCGGTCGTCGACCTGGCCGAGCGCAGAGAGGATCAGCACCGGCGTCTCGCCGCCCTGGGCGCGCAGAGCGCCGATCAGCGACAGGCCGTCCATCTTCGGCAGCATGCGGTCGACGATGACGACGTCGTAGCCGCCTTCCTGGGCGAGGTCGTAACCGCTGACGCCGTCGGCCGCATGGCCGATCGAGTGCCCTGCCTCACGGAACGCCTTGACGAGGTAGGCGGCAGCCTCGCGGTCGTCCTCAATGATCAGAATCCGCATGGGAGACATATAGCGATTCTCAGCCGCCGGAGGCAAAAAAGCGGCGGCAGGCCGGGGATGTGGCCTGCCGCCGGAATCGCCGGGCCCACGGGCGAGCGGGGGGCAAGGTCGCGTGGGTTCCGGCGTCGACGGCCTCGCAGGGGCGGCGAGGCCGATCTCTGGCGTTAGGACGCCGCCTGAGCCGGCAGGGCGACGAAGCGGACGTTGTCGCCCGACTTCACCCTGAGCAGCACCGATTTGCGTCCGTCGGCGCGGGCCGCGTCGAACGCCTGGGCGACCTCAGCCGGCTGTTCGACGGCCTTGCCGCTGGCCTCGAGGATCACGTCGCCCTGCTGCAGGCCGCGGTCGGCGGCGGCACTGTTGGGGTCGACGTCGGTGATCGTCACGCCGTCATGGCCGCGCTCCAGGGTCAGGCCGAGCTTGGCGACCGAGGCTTGGCCGGCGTCGGGCTTGCTGGTTCCCAGGTCGTTCATCGCCTCCTTGTCGTTCGGCATCGCGCCGAGCGTCACCGAGAGCGTCTGCTGCGCGCCGTTGCGCCAGATCGTCAGGTCGGCGGACTTCTTCGGGCCGAGGTCGGCGATGCGGCGAGCGAGTTCGCGCGGATCGGCGACCGCCTGACCGTTGACCGCCGTGACGACGTCGCCGATCTTCACGCCCGCCGCAGCGGCTGGCGCGTCCTTGCTTTCCTTGGCGACCAGCGCGCCCGAGGCGGTCTTCAGGCCGAGGCTGTCGGCGATGTCCTGGGTCACCGGCTGGATCTCGACGCCGAGCCAGCCGCGCGCGACGACGCCGCCGCTCTTGAGCTGGTCGACGACGTTCTGCACCACGTCGCCGGCGATGGCGAAACCGATGCCGACGCTGCCGCCCGACGGCGAGAAGATCGCCGTGTTGACGCCGACGACATCGCCGTCGGTGTTGAAGGTCGGGCCGCCCGAGTTGCCGTGATTGACCGGCGCGTCGATCTGGATGAAGTCGTCATAGGGTCCCGAGCCGATGTCGCGGCCGCGCGCCGAGACGATGCCGGCGGTCACCGTGCCGCCGAGGCCGAACGGGTTGCCGACCGCGATCACCCAGTCGCCGACGCGCGGCGCATGGGGCGCGAACTTGACGAACGGATAGGTTCCCGAGTCCTTGACCTTCAGCAGCGCGAGGTCGGTCTTGGCGTCGGCGCCGATGACTTTCGCCGACAGCGTCTTGCCGTCGGAGGTGGTCACCGTCACGTCGGTCGCGTGGTCGACGACGTGGTTGTTGGTGACGATGTAGCCGTCAGCCGAGATGAAGAAGCCGGAGCCCTGCGCCATGGTCGTGTGGCGCTGATGGCGCGGCATCGGCGTATCGCCGCCCTGGTCTTGGTCGTCGGGCATGCCGAACTGCTTGAAGAAGCGGTCGAACGGGCTGCCGGGCGGGAAGTGCGGCATGCCCTGCAAATCGCTTTCGGCGTCGCTGGTGTGATCCATCTTGACCTTGACCGAGACGACCGAGGACTTCACCCGGTCGACGACGTCAGCGAACGAGGCGGGGCCGGCCGAAGGCTGCTGGGTGTCGGCGACGGCGGTGTTCGGCGCGAAGGCGCCGGTCTCGACGACGGCGGCGCCGATGGCGACCGCGGCGACGGCGCCGAGCAGGGTGGCGCGCAATTTACGGCGAGGGCGGAGGGGGGAGGGGGCGAGAGACATGGCGGCTCCATGTGAAGGGTTGCGGCGCCGGGTTCTCCCCGGCGGCTCGCCGTGGACAATCGCCTCACCCGCCTAACGCGCGAATGGCGCTGACATGAAAGCTTGGTAATCTTGGCGATTTCCCATGGATGCGAGCGCCTCGGCGCTCGTCCGACAGCGTTTCGGACGCAAGCTTCGCGCAAGTTTCGCTTTTAACAAAAGGTCCGCTGTCTTGTCGCTGGATCTCAACCGCCTGCCCCGCAAACTGGCGCCACGCCCGCGAGCGGAGGCTGGACAGCAAAAGAACCAGCGGAGACGTTCCTCATGTCAGCACCTAGCCAGGACGCCGGCGCGCTCAAACAGCGGCTGGAATTCTTCGGCTTTGACGCGCGCGCGCAATCCGTGCTCGCCGATTTGAAGCCGTTCGTCGCGCGGGCGATCCGCCCGGCCCTCGACGCGTTCTATGGCAAACTGCGAGCGACGCCGGAGGTGCGCCGCCTGTTCGCCGACGAAGACCACCTCGCAGCAGCCGAAACGCGGCAGGAATCGCATTGGGCGACGATCGCGAGCGCGCGCTTCGACCCCGAATACGCCGAGGGCGTCCAGCGGATCGGCCTCGCTCACGCGCGCATCGGCCTCGAGCCGCGTTGGTACATCGGCGGCTACGCGTTGATCGTCGAGCATCTCATTCATGCCCTCGCCAAGGAGCAATGGCCGGGGCTTCTGGCGCGCGCCAAGGGACGGCCCGAGGCGATGGCGGAGGCGCTTTCGTGCCTGGTCAAGGCGGCCATGCTCGATATGGACCTCGCCATTTCCGTCTATCTCGACACGCTTGACGCTGAGCGGCGGTCGGCCGAAGCGGCGCGGGCCAGCGTCGAACGGGAGGGAGCGATCACGGTCGAAGCGGTCGCCGCCGAGCTGACGAAGCTGGCCGCCAAGGACCTCACCTGTCGCATCACGACGGATCTGCCTCCGGCCTATCGCAAGCTCCAGCAAGACTTCAACGCGGCCGTAGCGCAAATCGAGGAGGCGATCGGGGCCGTCAGCCAGGCGAGCGAAGCCGTCACCTCCGGCGCGCAGGAAATCGCCAGCGCCGCCAATCAACTGGCGGAGCGCACCGAGCGGCAGGCGGCGAATCTCGAAGAGACGGCGGCGGCGCTCGAACAGGTCTCGGCGACGGTCAAGAAATCCGCCGAGGGCGCCGACCACGCGCGCGACTTGGTCTCGGCGGCCGACGACAACGCCAAGAAGAGCGCAGCGGTGATGCGTCAGGCGGTCGAGGCGATGGACGATATCGCCAAATCGTCGAAGCAGATCGGCGACATCATTGGCGTGATCGACGAGATCGCCTTCCAGACCAACCTTCTGGCGCTCAACGCCGGCGTCGAAGCGGCGCGGGCGGGAGACGCGGGCCGCGGCTTCGCCGTCGTCGCCTCGGAAGTGCGGGCGCTCGCCCTGCGTTCGGCCGAGGCGGCGCGCGAGATCAAGACGCTCGTCGCCGATTCGACGAAGCAGGTCGATCGCGGCGTCGCCCTGGTCGGCGAGACCGGCGGTTCGCTGGATCGCATCGCGCGCCAGGTGGCGGAGGTCAACGTCGTGGTCGCCGAGATCGCCGTCGGCGCCAAGGAGCAGTCGACCGCGCTCGCCGAGGTCAATGTGGCGATCTCGCATGTCGACAAGACGACGCAGCAGAACGCGGCGATGGCCGAGGAGGCCACCGCGGCGAGCCGCGCGGTGTCAAACGAGGCGGAGCGCCTCAGCGAGCTGGTCAAGCGCTTCGCGGTCGCCCGCGCCGCCGAGGCCCCGACCGTCATCGCGGCGCCGCGGCGCCGGGCGACCGCCTGAGCAGCCGTCCTCTTGTTGCAAGGCCCGCCGCTCCTGCGCGGCGGGCGGACGCCTAAGCCGCTTCGGTCGCCGTGCGGCGAGTCGCCGGCCCATCCTCGACGGCGGCGACGCGAAACTGCCGGATCAGTTGCGCCAGCTTGGTCGATTCGTCGAACAGCGTGCGGCTGGCCGCGGTCGTTTCCTCGACCATCCCGGCGTTCTGTTGCGTCACGAGGTTCATCTGCTCGATCGTCACGTTGATCGCCTGAATGGCGCCCGATTGCTCCTGCGCCCCGGCGGCCATCTGGCGAATGGCGGCGCTGATCTCCGCCACGCGCGCCAGGATGCGCTCCAGCGACTGGCCGGTCTGCGCGACGAGCGCGACGCCGCCGTTCACTTGCGCGGCCGAGGCGGAAATGAGCGCCTTGATCTCCTTGGCCGCTTCGGCCGAGCGCTGCGCCAGCGCCCGCACTTCCGAAGCGACGACGGCGAAGCCGCGGCCCGCGTCTCCCGCCCGCGCCGCTTCGACGCCGGCGTTGAGCGCCAGCAGGTTGGTCTGGAAGGCGATCTCGTCGATGACGCCGATGATCTGGCTGATCTGGCGCGCCGACCCGACGATGCCGTTCATGGCCTCGACCGCCTGGCCCACCACGGCGGCGCTCTTCTGCGCTTCTTCGTCGGCGGCGGCCGCGACGGCGCGCGCGTGATCGGCGCCTTCAGCCGATTTTCGCACCGTGTCGGTGACCTGGCTCAGCGTCGCGGCGGTCTCCTCGAGGCTTGCCGCCTGCTGTTCGGTGCGGCGGGAAAGATCGTCGGCGGCGGAAGCGATCGACTGCGACCCGTCGCGCATGCCGCCGGCGCTCGCCATCACCACCTCGATCGCCGCGCTGAGCTTGCCGATCGCCTCGTTGAAATCGTCGCGGATCTGCGCGTAAGTCGGCGAAAAGCCGTCGCGCAACCGCACCATCAGATCGCCGTCAGCCAGCGCCTTCAGTCCGACGCTGAGTCGGCGCACGACTTCGGCCTGCTCGCCGGCCGCCTTGGCGCGCTCAGCGGTGGAGCGCTCGCGCTCCTCCTCGGTGCCGCGACGGCTGGCGGAGGCCGAGGCCTCCAGACGCACGCGCTCGACAGCGTGCTCTTTCAGCACCTGAACGGCGCGCGCCATGTCGCCGATCTCGTCCTTGCGCCCGAGTCCGCCGATCTCGACGTCGAGGTCGCCGGCGGCGAGCGCGTTCATGCGG
>JBEKVR010000130.1:0-14342 GCA_049513815.1 Roseiarcus sp.
GCGCGTGGCGCTGGTCGGCGCGTGGCGAGACGAACACATCACGATCCGCGGCCGCATCGATAGTCCAAGCGACGCGCTGAGCCGCCGCGCCACCAGCGTCGCGTTGAGCATCGCCTCGCGCCCACTCGAGTTTGACGCCGAAGGGGTGTGGGGCGGCCCTGGCGAGACGAAGTTCGTCGGAACGCTGACCGCCGCGATCCACTCGCTGAGCGCGCTCAAGCGACTTCAGGGCGGCGATGGCGCTCCGTTCCTGCTCGGCGATTCTTTCTCTCTCTCGGGCAAGGCCCAAGTCGCCGGCGAAGCCGTGATGTTGAGCGACGCGGCGGTGACCGCTTCGGGCCAGAAGTTCGACGGCGCCTTGACCTTCGCGCGCCAGGGCGGCCGCTACGCCGTCTCAGGCACGCTCGCCGCTGATCAACTCGACCTCGCGGCGCTGACAGGGCCGCCGCCCGATCTTGTGACGGCCGCAGGCGATTGGAGCCAGACGCCCTTCGCCTACGCGCCGCCGACCGACCTCGACCTCGACCTGCGGCTCTCGGTCGCGCGCTTGGCGTGGCGCGATCACGTGGTCGCGGACGCCGCCGGAGCGCTGATGTGCAAAGCAGGCGTCTGCACGGCGACCCTGCTCGAAGCCAACGCCTACCAAGGGGTGCTGAAAGGACAATTGTCGGTGACTCGCGGCGCACGCGGCTTGACGACTCAGGCGACGGTTTCGCTTGCCGACGCCGACCTCGGCGCGGCCTTCGCCGATTTCAGCTGGAGCGGTTTTCGGGGGCGCGGCGACGTCGAGGCGGACTTGCGCGCTACCGGATTCGCCGCCTCGGACTCCATCCTCTCGCTTGCCGGACGGGCGAGCGCAACCCTGACGGAGGGCGCGATTGACGGCGTGAGCGTCGAGGAAGCGTTGCGCCGCAGCCAGCGCCACGTGATCGACGTCGCCCGCGATCTCGGCGATGGCGCGACGCATTTTTCGCGCGGACGTATGCGCCTGACGATCGCCAACGGCTCGGCGACGATCGACGAGGGACGCATCGAGGGACCGGGATCGACGATCGATCTTGGCGGCATGATCGACATCGCCAACCGCGGCTGGCAGGCGCAGGCGCGCGCCGTCCAGACCGATTCTCAAGGCGCGCCCTCGGCTGACCCGGCGCGGCTGACGATCATTGTCTCCGGCCCGTGGTCGGCGCCGAACGTCTCGGTCGCGCCCGGCGGCTGAGCGAGGGCCGACCAAAGTCGAACCGTCGGCTACGTTGCCGGGGCCGGCGATTGGCCGTATCGATTCCGCGGCCCCTCGACCTGCGGCGATGCAAAGATGAGAGCTCCGCGCAAGTTCTACGAACCTATGGCGATCGGCGCGCCGCGACCGCTGCGCGAACCGCCGGCGCGCGTCGAGCGCATGATCCATTTCGTGCCGCCGCACGTCGACAAACTGCGCGCCAAGATCGGCGAGTTGGCCGCGCAGGTCGACATCGTGCTCGGCAACCTCGAGGACGCGATCCCGATCGAAGCGAAGGCGGCGGCGCGCGAAGGCTTTGTCGCCATGGCGCGCGCGACCGAGTTCGGCTCGACCGGCCTGTGGGCGCGCGTGAATGCGCTCAACTCGCCGTGGTTCCTCGACGACATGACGCGGCTCGTCGGCGAGGTCGGCGACAAGCTCGACGTCGTCATGCTGCCAAAGGTCGAAGGCCCTTGGGACATCGCTTTCATCGACCAGTATCTGGCGCTGCTGGAGGCTCGCCACGGGCTGAAGAAGCCGATCCTCGTCCACGCAATCCTCGAGACGGCGGAAGGCGTCAACAACGTCGAGGCGATCGCCGCCGCGTCGCCGCGCATGCACGGCATGAGCCTTGGGCCGGCCGATCTCGCCGCCTCGCGGGCGATGAAGACGACGCGGGTCGGGGGCGGCCATCCCGACTATCGGGTGCTCGCCGACGCGGGCGAAGCCGGGACGCCGCGCGCAAGCGCCCAGCAGGACCTTTGGCATTACACGATCGCCCACATGGTCGACGCTTGCGCCGCCAACGGGATCAAGCCGTTCTATGGGCCGTTCGGCGATTTCGCCGACGCCGCCGGCTGCGAGGCGCAGTTTCGCAACGCTTTCCTGATGGGCTGCGTCGGCGCCTGGACGCTTCACCCAAGCCAAATCGCCATCGCCAAGAAGGTCTTCTCGCCCGATCCGGCGGAGGTCGCCTTCGCCAAGCGCATTCTCGAAGCGATGCCCGACGGCGCCGGCGCCGTGGTGATCGACGGCAAGATGCAGGACGACGCAACCTGGAAACAGGCGAAAGTCATCGTCGACCTCGCCCGGCAAGTGGCGGCGAAGGACCCTGCCTTCGCCGAGCGCTATGCGCTCTGAGCGGCCGCGGCGTTGACAGCCATTAGCGGTGGGCGTAGCCGTAGACGTATAAAATTCAACGAGTTCCAGCGTCGATGGAAGCCCGCGTCGCAAAGTTTGGCATCGGTCAGGTTGTCCGCCATCGCGTTTACCCGTTTCGGGGCGTAATTTACAACGTCGATCCGACCTTCGCCAACACCGAAGAATGGTGGCGTTCGATTCCTGAAGACGTGCGGCCCACCAAGGACCAGCCGTTCTATCACCTCTACGCCGAGAACACCGACAGCCAGTACGTCGCCTACGTGTCGGAGCAGAATCTGTTGCCCGACGAGTCCGGCGAGCCGGTGAGCCATCCGCAGGTCGACGAGATGTTCGTGCGCACTAAAAAAGGCGAATACCGCTTGCGCAACAAGCTGATGGCTTGCTGATTCAAAGCTACGCTTGAATATCGAGCGCTTCGCCGCCGGCCGGCTTCGGCCGGCGTCTTTTATGGCCGCGGCGCAGGCGGCGAAGCCCGCGCCGCTTACCCGGTCACTGCGCGGGAGTCGCGGGCGCCGTCGGCGGCGCGCCGGTCGACTGCTGCTGCTGCTCGAGCTTTTGGCGCTGAGCCTGCGCCCGTTGCTCAAGCTGCTTCTGCAATTCCTGATTCTGCTGCTCGAGCACCTTCGGATCGACCGGAGCGCCGTCGAAAGCGGCGCCGAAGTCCTTCATCGGCAGATTGAAGGTCACTTCGACGTTCGCCTGGTTGCGGACGATGACGCTGGCGACCTGCGCCTTCTTGAGGTCGGCGATCGTCTTGTTGTTGAGGTCGGCTTCGGCGAAGCAGCCGTTCGGGAAGCAGATCGCGAACTTGCCGTCGATCGGCTCGCCCTTGTCGATCACCAGGCGGAAGCCGGGGCGCAGCAACAGACCGACCGGCAGCAGGAAGCGCGCGATGCGGCGCTCTTCGTTGGTCATCTGATAGACGGCGATCGCCAACGTCGGCGGCTGGTCGGCGGCCTGGCCGAAATCGCGCGTGGTGTAGCAGACTTCCTTGCCCGAGTTCTGGTCTTTGCCGCAGATCTTGGTCCACGGGGCCTGCATCGGCGTCAGGTCGAGCTTGAGCGGGCCGGGCGGCGCGCCAGCGGGCGCGGCTGGCGCACCCGGGCCGGCGGGCGCGACCGGAGCCGCCGTCGCGCTTGGCGCCGGGGCAGGCTTCGTCGTTTGCGCCATAGCGCCGCTCGCCGCCAGGACCGCCGCAGCGGCCAGCATCAAGGCGCCGCGGCGTTCGAACGGGAAGGTCATGAAACGTCCTTTCGATCGGTGATCAGCAGCACTCGGCCGCGTTCGTCGCGGCGCAGCGTCCCATGTCGCGTCATTGCGGCCATAAAGGGGCGCGCGCCCGCGTTCGCGCCTTCGGCGCCCTCTTTCCACATTCACGGCGACAATCCAACCGAAATTTCGCTTGCTGCGGCAGATCGCGACGACCTGTGGCGGGCGCGCCGCGCCGTGACGGGCCGCCGGCGCCTCCCTAAGATGCGGGGATGCGATTCCTCGGGATACTTGCCGCTCTGATCGCCCTGACCGGCGCAGCACATGGCCAGCAGCAGGCGTCCGGCGCCATCGCCATGCACGGCGCGCCGGCGCTGGCGGCCGGATTTAACCACCTGCCCTACGCCAACCCCGACGCCCCCAAGGGCGGCCGGCTCGCACTCGCCTATCTCGGCGCGTTCGACAGCCTCAACCCCTATAATGTCAGGGCCCTGTCGACCGCCCAGGGCCTGGTCGGCAACGTCTACCAGTCGCTGATGGCGCGGTCGGCCGACGAGCCCTTCACCCTCTACGGCCTCATTGCCCAATCGATCGAGACCGACGACGCGCGTGACCGGGTCGTCTTTCATCTCAACCCGGCGGCGCATTTCTCGGACGGGACGAAGATCGTCGCCGCCGACGTCCTCTTCAGCTTCAACCTGCTGAAAACCAAGGGCCTGCCGTCGCAGCGCGCCGCCTACGCCCTGGTCAGAAACGCCGACGCGCCAGACAACCTGACGGTGCGCTTCGACCTCGCCGGCGCCGACGACCGCGAGCTGCCGTTGATCCTGGCGCTGATGCCGGTGTTGTCGCGCGCCCATACCGACGCCGCGCATTTCGAAGACCAGACGCTGCAGATTCCCGTCAGCGCCGGCCCGTACAAGGTCGTCGAAGTGGTTCCCGGCCAAAGGTTGACGCTGGCGCGCGATCCCCATTATTGGGGGCGCGACCTGCCGGTCAACCGCGGCCTCTACAATTTCGACGAGATCCGCATCGACTATTTCCGCGACGCTTCGGCGATGTTCGAAGCCTTCAAGGCCGGGCTGGTCGATTTCCGTCTTGAAGACGACCCGACTCGCTGGCGCGACGGCTACCGCTTCCCCGCGGCGCGCGACGGACGCGTATTGCGCGAGACCGTGCCCTACGGCCTGCCAAAAGGAATCTCCGGCTTCGCCTTCAATACGCGCCGGTCACTTTTCGCCGACCCCCGCGCGCGCGAGGGTCTCGCGACGATGTTCGACTTCGAATGGATCAACGCCAACCTCTACGCGGGCGTCTACAAGCGCTCGAAGAGTTTCTTCGACGACAGCGAGCTCTCCGCCGCCGGCCGGCCGGCTTCGGCCAAAGAGCGCGCGCTGCTCGCTCCATTCCCCGGCGCGGCGCGCGACGACGTTCTCGAGGGACGTTGGACGCCGCCGGTCTCCGACGGAACGGGGCGCGACCGTGCGCTTGCGCGCAAGGCGCTCGACCAGCTCGCCGACGCCGGCTACGCACTACACGGCGAGACATTGGTCGACGCGCGCGGCCGCCCGCTCAGCTTCGAGATCCTGGTCAAGACCCTTCAGGAAGAGCGGCTCGCCCTCGCCTATTCGGCGAGCCTGGCGCGCATCGGCGTGTCGGCGACGGTGCGCCTCGTCGACGAAGTTCAGTTCGAGCGCCGCCGCGCGCGCTTCGACTTCGACATGATGATCGGCTCGTGGATCGCCTCGCCCTCGCCCGGCAACGAGCAGCGCAACCGCTGGAGCTCGCCGGCGGCGACAATGGAGGGCTCCTACAACATCTGCGGCGCCGCTTCGCCAGCGATCGACGCGATGATCGCCGCCGTCGTCGCCGCGCGCGATCGCGACGATTTCGTCGCCGCCGTCCGCGCGCTCGACCGCCTGCTCTTGTCTGGATTTTATATCGTGCCGCTGTTCTACGCGCCCGACCAGTGGGTCGCCTATTCCTCGGCGCTCGGCCACCCCGACAAGACGCCCTTGTTTGGCGTCGCAACGGAAACCTGGTGGCGCGCCAAGCCGTAGCCGACGCGCGCTTCGCGCAGCCCTTGCCGGGGGGCGCACGGTTGCGCGGCCGACCATGGCCCCTACATAATGCGGACGGCGCTCAGACGCGTCTTTGGAGTGACCTCATGAAAGCTGTCGCCGAGCCCTTGACGATCGACGTCGTCAGCGACGTGGTCTGCCCGTGGTGCTTTCTCGGCAAGCGGCGCCTCGAATCAGCGATCCGCGCCAGCGACGGCGCGCCGATTGCTGTGCGCTGGCGCCCGTACCAACTCGACCCATCGATCCCCGCTGGCGGCATGGATCGCCGCACCCATATCATGGCCAAGTTCAAAGACGACACCCGCCTCGCCGCGGTCCACGACCGCCTGACCGAGATGGGCAAGGACGTCGGCATCGCCTACGCCTTCGACCGCATCGAGCGCGCGCCCAACACGCTTGACGCCCACCGCCTGATCCGTTGGGCGACCGTCGGCGACAAGCAGGACGCGGTGGTCGACCGCCTGTTCCGCCTCTATTTCGAGGAAGGCCGCGACATCGGCGATCGCAAGGTGTTGATCGATGTCGCGCGGGAATGCGACATGGACGCCGAACTCGTCGGGAAGCTGCTCGCCGACGGCGACGACGTCGATTCGGTTCAGGCGGAGATCGCCCAAGCGCAAGCGATCGGCGTCAGCGGCGTGCCGTTCTTCATCTTCGCTTCGCGCTTCGGGGTTCCCGGCGCGCAGGACACTGAGGTGCTCGCCAAGGCGATCGCACAAGCGCGCGCGGCGCAGTCCGGCGTCGAGGTCGCCTGATCCCCGCTCACGCCGCTTCGGCGAGCGCGGCGAGCATATCGGGCGGCAGTTGCACCGGCGGCGCGGCGGTCGCCTCGTCTTCGGCAAGCGACAGTTCGACTGGCGGGGCGAGCGAAGATTCCAACAGCGCTGGCGCCTCGGCCAGCGGAGCTAGGACTGGCGGCGCGTCGAATTCTTCGAGCGCGGCGGCGACCGCTTCGATCAGCAGCGGCGCGTAGTTCGGCCGCTCGAGCCGTGGCGGCAGGGCGCGCCACGTGTCGTCGGCGTATTCGCGCGCGCTCTCGCGCGCCGCTTCCGAAGCGAAGCGCCAGAGCAAGGCCAACATCGGCCCCTGCCCAACGTCAGCGCGCGCTTCGCACGCCGCGATCACTTTCTCGCACAGAGCGCGCGAGATCCGGTCGCCGCGCGGCGGATCGGCGACATTGAGCGCGAGCAACGCGGCGCGGAACGCCGGCAGGAACGGCGCCGGCAGTCGCGCCCTGGCGTAGAGCGCCGCGAACCCCTGGCTCTTGGGCGCGCGAGCGAGCGCTGCGGCGCGGCGCGGCGCGATCCCGGAGAGTTCGCTCAGAGCGAGAGCGAAGAAATCGCGGTCGCCGCTGAGCAGCGCCCGCATCAGCACCGCGACAGTCAGCGTACCGGCCGAGCGCATGCGTCGCGCAAGTTCGGCGAGCTCGCCAAATTCGGCGTTGCTGGCGATCGTCGCCGTCGCCTGCTCGCGCGCGTCGCGGGCGATGCGCTGGGCGCGTTCGGCGGAGAGCCAATCGCAGCGCGCCGCGAATTCGGCGAGCGCCCGCGCAGTCGCGGCGGCGAGTTCGTTGCGCAGCGCGGGGGGCAGATCGGAGCGCGAAGCCAAGGCGTCACGGACCTCGCAATCGTCGCCGAAGCGCTCGAACAGTCGCCACAGCGCGCTCGGCCTAACGTCGGCGTCGAAATTGTCGGCAAGCGCAATCGCCGCCTCGCGCCGGCCGACTTCCGCCAGCGCCGCCGCGATCCCCGCCGGCAGGCGCGGCCGCCGGGCGATGGCGCTCTGGGCGGCGGCGTCGCCGGAGGCGGCGAAGTCGACGAGCTCGGCCTCGGTCAGCATCGGCGATCGGCCGAGCACCACTGCAGCGACGTCGGATTGGTCGGCGGCCAGCGCCAGCACGACTGGGCGCGGCGCTTCGAACGCGCCGGCGAGCGCCTCGGCGAGCGCGCGGCGCACCAAGGCCGAAGGGTCGTCAAGCACCGTGGCGAGGCCAAACTCGGCCTCGGCGCGTTCGTCGCCCGGAAGATCGGAATAGAGGTAGGCCCGCGCCAGGGCGCTCGCCGCTTCGGCGCGCTCTTTGGCGTCGGCCCGTTGCCTCCAGGCGAGGAATCGGCGCACGATCCCAGGCTCGCCGGCGTAAAGCGCCAGCGGCCGTTCGGCGACCGTTTCGACGGCCCTGAAGGGCGGCTCGGCGGCTGCGGCGAGCGTTTGCATCGCCTATTCATCGCCGATCTAGGGTAAACGCGCGCTTAAGACGCCGGCCGGGGAGTTAGGAAATGGCGGCTATGCACACCCAACATCCGCGCGGCGGCCTTTATTTCGAGGATTTCGAGGTCGGTCGGGTCTTCCGCCATCGCCTCACCCGGACCGTCAGCCAGATGGATAACCTGCTGTTCTCGAGTCTGACGCTCAATCCGCAGCCCCTGCACATCGACGCCCATTTCTGCGCCACCGAGACCGAATGGGGGCGGCCGCTGATGAATTCGCTGTTCACCCTCGGCCTGTTGATCGGCATTTCGGTCAACGACACGACGCTCGGCACCACCATCGCCAATCTCGGTATGTCCGAGGTCAAGTTTCCCGCGCCGTTGTTCGAGGGCGACACCGTCAGCGCGACGACCGAGGTGACGGCCAAGCGCGAGTCAAAGTCGCGCTCCGACGCCGGCCTGATCGAATTCCTGCACCGCGCCTTCAAACAAGACGGGACTCTGGTCGCCGAATGCCGGCGCACCGCCTTCATGCGGCGGCGTCCGCCAGCGACGACGGCGGTGTGACCATGCGCTCGCTGCTCTTCGTCCCCGGCGACGACGTCAAGAAGCTCGCCAAGGCGCTGGCGAGCGGCGCCGACGCGCTGATCGTCGACCTCGAGGATTCGGTCGCCGAGGCGCGCAAATCGGCGGCGCGCGCAACCGCCGCCGCCTTCGTCGCCGAGGCGCGCCAGCTCGCGATCCGGCCAAGGCTCTACGTGCGGGTCAATCCGCTCGCCGGCGGGCTGACCGCGGCCGACCTCGACGCCGTGATCCCCGCCGCCCCCGACGGCGTGGTGCTGCCCAAATGCCTCGGCGGCGCCGACGTGCAGCGGCTCGGCGCAAACCTCGCCGTGCGCGAGGCCGAGCACGGCCTCGCCGATGGCTCGACCGGCGTCATCGCCATCGCCACCGAGTCGGCGCGCGCGCTGTTCGGCTTCGCCAGCTATCGCGGCGCGAGCGGCCGGCTCGAAGGGCTCGCCTGGGGCGGCGAGGATCTGTCGGCCGACCTCGGCGCCGAGACGAACCGCCTGCCCGACGGCGCCTATGCCGCGCCTTACGCGCTGGCGCGGACGCTGACGCTGGTCGGCGCGGTCGCCGCCGAAACGCGCCCGATCGACGCCGTCGCCACCAACTTCCGCGATCTCGACGCCCTGCGCGCCGAGGCGCTCGCCGCTCGTCGCGACGGCTTTGTCGCCAAGTTGGCGATCCACCCGGCGCAGGTTCCGGTCATCAACGACGTGTTCTCCGTCTCGCCCGAGGCGATCGCGCACGCACGCGCGATCGTCGCTGCGTTCGACGCCGCGCCGGGCGCGGGCGTCGTCGCGCTCGACGGCGAGATGCTCGACCTGCCGCACCTGAAGCGGGCGAAAAGGCTCCTCGATTCGGTGTGAGGCCGCGGCGCGCGCCGCACTCAGATCGTGCCGCGGATCTCGAAGCCGATCGGCCGTTCCGTCTCGTTGATCGAAACGATCCTGAATTCGAGCACGTGCGCGCCCAGGGGCCCGCGCCTGAGCTCGGCGAGCGCCGCCTCGATCCGGTCGGCAGGCCCGGCGACCACCATCTCGACCGCGCCGTCGCGACGGTTGCGCACCCAGCCGGATACGCCGAAGCGCAGCGCGATGCGGCGCGCGAAGGCGCGGTAGCCGACGCCCTGAACGTGGCCCTCGACGACGATGCGCCAGACCAACAGCGGCTCTTCGCTCATGGGCAGTCGTTCCTCCGCTCGCACGAGTCTGGATTATCGCCTCGCCGCGCCGGCGCCGGCAACCGGCGCGGCGCTCTGCCGCTATGTCATGCCCTCGACATGAGAATCTGCGCAAGGAGGACGTAAACTCGTTCCGCTCGCGACCCAACGAGGCTGGCGTGGCAAAACCCGAAGATACGACCCGGCGTTACCGGACGATCTTTCTCTCCGACCTTCATCTCGGCACGCGCGGCTGTCAGGCCGAGCTGGCGCTCGACTTCCTACGCCATAACGAGGCCGACACCTACTTCCTGGTCGGCGACATCCTTGACGGTTGGCGGATGCGCAGCGGCTGGTACTGGCCGCAGGCGCACAACGACGTCGTCCAGAAACTCCTGCGCAAAGTGCGCCGCGGCGCACGGATGATCTTCGTGCCGGGCAACCACGACGAGTTCGCCCGCCAGTTCGTCGGTCTCTCGTTCGGCGGCATCGAAATCGTCCGCAATGCGATCCACGTCGCCGCCGACGGCAAGCGTTATCTCGTCATGCATGGCGACGAGTTCGACGTCGTCGTGCGCCACTCGAAGTGGCTCGCCCACCTCGGCGACTGGGCCTACGACACGGCGCTGTTCCTCAACACCCGCTTCAACGACGTCCGCCGCTTGTTCGGCTTCAACTACTGGTCTTTCTCCGCCTGGGCCAAGCTCAAGGTGAAGAACGCGGTCAATTTCATCGGCTCGTTCGAATCCGAGCTGGCGCGCGAAGCCAAGCGTCGCGGCGTCGACGGCGTCGTCTGCGGCCACATCCATCATCCGGCGATCCGCGAACTCGATGGCGTCACCTACGTCAACACCGGCGACTTCGTCGAATCCTGCTCGTTGGTCGTCGAGCACGACGACGGCAGGCTCGAGGTGATGCGGTGGTCGAAGACGTTCGCCGCGGCGCGCCGCGAACGCGAACAGCTTGCCGGCCTCGCCGAGCCGGTCGCGGAGGACGCCGAGGTGGAGGCGGAAGCGGAGGCGGCTTGATCCGGATCCTCGTCGCCACCGACGCCTGGCGGCCGCAAGTCAACGGCGTCGTCCATACGCTTGAGCGCATGACCGCGGCGGCGCGCGAACTCAACGCCGAGTTTGTCTTCCTGACGCCGCAGGGTTTTGCGTCCCTGCCGCTGCCAACCTATCCCGATATCCGCCTTGCGCTCGCCTCGCCGTGGGAGGTTGCGCGACGCATCGACGCCGCCGGCGCCGACCACGTCCACATCGCCACCGAAGGACCGATCGGTTGGGCGGCGCGGCGCCACTGCCGCAAGCGCGGGCGCCTGTTCACCACCAGCTATCACACGCGCTTTCCCGAATATATCGCCGCTCGCACCCACTTGCCCGAAGCGGTCTCTTACGAGGCGTTGCGACGCTTCCACGCGCCCGCCGCGGCGACGCTCGCGCCCACCCTGTCGATCCGCAACGAGCTGACGCGTCGCGGTTTCGAAAAGGTCAAGGTGTGGACTCGCGGCGTCGATCATCGCCTCTACCATCCGCGCCCGCCCGACGCGCTCGACCTGCCGCGACCGATCTTTCTCAGCGTTGGCCGCGTCGCGGTGGAGAAGAACCTCGAAGCGCTGCTGCAGCTCAAGCTGCCGGGCTCAGTGGTCGTCGTCGGCGACGGGCCCGCGCGCGCCGGGCTCGAACGGCGCTTTCCGCACGCGCATTTCCTCGGCGCGCTGCATGGCGAAGCGTTGGCGCGGGTCTACGCCAGCGCCGACGTATTCGTCTTCCCCTCGAGGACCGACACCTTCGGCATCGTGCTAGTCGAAGCGTTGGCGAGCGGGGTTCCGGTTGCAGCCTTCCCGGTCGCTGGGCCGCTCGACGTAATTGGCGACAGCGGCGCCGGCGCGCTCAGCGACGATCTCGGCGCCGCTTGTCTCGCGGCGCTGGAGATTCCGCGCGAGAAGGCGCGCGAGCACTCGCTGCGCTTCACATGGCGTGAGAGCGCGCGCCAGTTCCTGCAACATATCGAGACCTGCCGCGCCGCGGTGCGGATCGGCCAGCCGGCCTGACGCGCGCCACGACGCTTGATCGCGACGCGATCGCCCCCTATCCAGCGACCCTTTGCGCAGCGTCGCCGAGGCGCTGCGAAGGAGCACGCCTTGACGCCGCCCGACGAGCCGACGCTTTCGCCGCGCTTGACGGCCCTATTCGCCGCCGCCTGCGGATTCATCGTCGCCAATATCTACTACGCGCAGCCGTTGATCGCGCCGATCGCGGCCGAGCTGGGCCTGCCGCCGCGCAGCGCCGGGCTGATCGTCACGCTGACCCAGCTTGGCTACGGCGCCGGCCTGCTGCTGATCGTTCCGCTCGCCGACCTGATCGAAAACCGCCGCCTGACGCTTGCCGCGGTCGCGCTCGCCACGCTCGGTCTTCTCGGCGCTGGCCTGTTGCATGGTCCGGCGGCGTTTCTCGCCTGCTCGCTGCTGATCGGCTTCGGCTCGGTCGCAGTCCAGGTGTTGTCGCCGCTCGCCGCGCATTTCGCCCCGGCGGCGCGACGAGGCCGCGTCGTCGGCGACATCGCCATGGGGATCATGCTCGGCATCATGGCGGCGCGGCCGGCCGCCAGCTTCCTCGCCGCGGAAACCTCTTGGCGAACTGTCTTTTTCGCCGCTGCCGGTCTGATGGCGCTGACCGCGGCGGCGTTGGCGGTCGGCCTGCCGCGGCGGCAGCCAGAGTCCCGCGTCGGCTATGGCGCTCTGATGGCGTCTCTAATCGGTCTCGCCGTGCGTACGCCGGTGTTGCAGCGGCGCGCCTTCTATCAGGCCTGCCTGTTCGCCGCCTTCTCGCTGTTCTGGACGACCGTTCCGCTGTTCCTCGCCGACGCCTTCGGGCTGGGTCAACGCGGCATCGCGCTGTTCGCGCTCGCAGGGGTCTCCGGCGCGGTGGCCGCGCCGCTGTCCGGCCGCCTCGCCGACAGCGGCCACAGCCGAGCCGTCACCGGGTTGGCCCTGGTTGTCGCGGCCGCCGCTTTTCTCATCGCCAATCTCGCCCCCGCCGGCACATCGTTGGCGCTCGCGCTGCTAGTCGCAGCGGCGGTGCTGCTCGATTTCGGCGCGCAGGCGCATCTGGTCGTCGGATTCCGCGCCATATTCGCTCTGGGCGGCGAATCGCGCGGTCGACTCAACGGCCTCTACATCGCGACCTTCTTCCTGTTCGGCGCGCTCGGTTCGGCGCTCGGCGCCTGGGCCTACGCAGACGGCGGCTGGCGCCTGGCGAGCGCGATCGGCCTCGCCTTTCCAGTCGTTGCGCTCGCGGCCTTCGCGTTCGAACGACGGCGCTGACGCCGCGCGGCGCGGCGAGACTCCGGCCCCTCCGTCTCACTCTCGCCACATGGGTGGCGGAAGGAACCGTGCTAAGTCGCGTCGCGCCTGCGGGGCCGCAGCGACCAAGCAGGAAAGTCTTGACAACGATGGCTTGGGTGCGCGGCGCGCCGATTGGGCTTGTTTTTCTTGGTCTCGTCGGCCTCGCCGGACTGACGCTGTCGGGCTGCGAGACCGACCTTGCCGGCGCTTTCGGCGGACCGGCCGTCGCGGCGACGACCGCCCGCCCGGTGCAAGTGTTCGTCGCCTCGACCCGCAAAGCCGAACACGGCGCGGCGTCGCAAGTGCTGTCGTCCGACGGCGTCCACTATGCGCTCGACATTCTCACGATCCCGCCCGGCCACCACGCCGGGTCGATTGAAGAGCCGATGTTCGGCGCGGCCAACGCGCGCGACCACATCGTCCTCGCCCACGAGCGGACGCTCGATTCGGATGAATTCAAGTCGGAGCTCGCTTCGCATGTTTCGGGCCGTATCGGCGTCAATCGCGACGTGCTCGTTTTCGTTCACGGCTTCAACACCCCGTTCGACGAAGCGCGCGACCGCACCGCGCAGATCGTCGCGGACAGCCGGTTCGGCGGCGTCGCCGTGCTGTTCACTTGGCCGACCAAGCACGAATTGTTCGGCTACGTCTCGGACAAGGACAACGCCACCGCCTCGCGCGACGCGCTGCAGTCGCTGCTGCAAGAGATCGGCGCGACGCCCGGCGTCGGCAAAGTGCACGTGCTCGCTCACTCGATGGGCGGCTGGCTGGCGATGGAGGCTTTGCGCCAGGAGGCGATCGCCGGCGACCGCGACCTCTCCGGCCATCTCGGCGACGTCATGCTCGCCTCGCCTGACATCGATATGGACGTGTTCGCCGGGCAGATGGCGCGGCTGAGACCAGCAAACGTCACGGTCTTCGCCACCCCCAACGATCGCGCACTGTCGCTCTCCAGCGCCATCGCCCAGTCGCGCCAGCGGGTCGGCGCGATCAACCCATCAAAGACCGAGGACCGCGAGCGGCTCGAGGCGCTCGGCGCCAAGGTCTACGACCTCACCAATTTCTCCGACGGCTTCATTGACCACGGCGCTTACGCCGACGCGCCCGACGTGCTGCACGCGATCGGCGCGCAGATGGCGACGCCGCGGCCGCAGGACGCCAACACGATGTCGAGCATCGACGCGAGCGGCTACGTCGATCCGTCGGCGCCCGCCGCCGCCGTTCCGACGCCCGCGGCGACGCCGGGTCAGGTCCCGGCAGTGGTCGCGGCCCCGCTCCCGGCGGTGACGCCTGTCCCTGCTGCAACGCCAGTTCCGGTTGCGACGCCGCAGGCCGGCGCCCTCCCCGCGCCGGCGCCCGCGCCAACGGCGGCCGCGAATTGAGCAGTCCGCCA
>JBEKVR010000131.1:0-13950 GCA_049513815.1 Roseiarcus sp.
CCCACATACCCACAGCAGAAGCAGAAGCAGCAAGACGCGGCTTGATTCTTGAAGGACAAGGGCAGGCGAGATTACACCTTAAATCCAACCACCCGTGGTCCCACCAATGGGGTCCAGCTCACACAGCGATGCTCGTCCGCTGCTCTGCCTCAATTTTCGGCGAACGTTTCGCAAAGGCCGCCGCCTAAAATTCTTAAATCAGCCACCACGCGATCGGAATTTCTGGCTGTCTCTGCCGGGCGTCTTTCACACTCTCCCTGATGCTCGTCTCACACACCGCCCTCCATGCTCGCCGAAACTCCGCGTCGGTGAGACCAGGTTTGCGAGTTCTCAATTGTTCAAAATGTGCGTGCAGCGACTCTTGTGGATATCGATTTCTCTCGAGCGTCTCTGACAGAAATATGTATGCAGAAAATTCACGATTGTTGAGTGTTTCAGATATGTCAGAACTTTTCAATTTTCTTGCTGCTGATTTATCAGGGAAGTATATCATTACGTCAACATATTCGTCTCCATTCGACTTCAAAACGTTATCAGCCCAACCAACATAGTCATTGTTGGCGCCCGCCTCGCAATATTGCATATTCTCCCAAACAGAATTGGGGATATCCGGTCTGAGATTTGTGCCTCTAAGCCTGCCGGTGATTCGAAAGAACGGCTTTTGGGCTTGCCACCGCTGCAAAAAGAGACATACGCAAGAATTCCACAATGTTGACAGATCAGGCACAACTGATTCTCGGCGAAGTGCGCCGACAATGTCAGGATTGCATATTATTCTATGTATATGTTCATCTACGACTACAACACCACGGTTTCTAGTTCTTGCAATTACCCGGCCAGAGTCCAGTTCTACGGTTATGATTGCCTTGTCGAAGCGATCTGGAGGGGAAAATATTAACCGGTCGGGCAGACGTCGTTCCGGTTCGTTCCTTGCTCGCCGCCCCGGACAGAACTTCGGCGAATGCCCACTCCATCGCTGTTTCCTAAGGAACTTCAAAAACTCTGGACCCTTGCCTGCAAAGACGACGGGCGCGGCGGAGAGTTGGCATTTGAGCATCGGCGTTACAACCGTACGAGTTCAATCCTGTTTGCCTCAAAACGGTTGCGGGTTAGTTTCGACGCGGATTGCGACAAAAATGCGACAGAAAATTCCAGCCGATAGTGCAATTTGTTGCCATAGTGTGCAACGATCAGCATTTCTGACACCATGATAGTTAAGCATAATTACGAATGTCGCCACAATTGCTAAGTGATGTCTATCAGGCTCATAACCTGAAGGCCGCAGGTTCAAATCCTGCCCCCGCAACCACCGACGCCATAACCCTGGAAGCCGCCGCTTCCGGGGTTTTTTCTTGCCTCGATCCCGTCATACCAAGGGCTCCGCGGGCTGACTCATAGGGGATTCCCAAGGCGCGGGTTTTCTGACTCCTTATACCAAGGGTCATAGGGACTGACCGACGGGGAAGTGGGCCCAGCGGCGCATGCCGATGGATGTGATGACCTCGGGCCTGGCTGTGAGGTTGCGCCAAGCGTCGCAGGCGGCGTCGATGATGTCGTCGAAGGTTTCGAAGACGGAGTTCGACAGCCAATTGCCGCGCAGATACTGCCAGACGTTCTCGACTGGATTGAGCTCCGGGGCGCGCGAGGGCAGCCAGATCGGCGTGAGGTTGGGCGGGAAGACGAGATTGGGCGTGGTGTGCCAGCCGGCCCGGTCGAAGATCAGCACGGCATGGGCGCCGGCGGCGACGTTGGCGGCGATTTCTTCGAGGTGGAGTTGCATCGCCTCGGTGTCGGCGAAGGGCAACGCCAGCGCCGCGCCGGTTCCGCGGGCGGGACAGATGGCGCCGAACAGGTAGGCGTTTTCGTAGCGTTGGTCGGCGGGCTGGCGCGGTCGCGTTCCTCGCCGCGCCCATTGCCGCACGACGCCGTTCTTCTGGCCGATGCGGGCCTCGTCTTGAAACCAGATTTCGACCGGCGTCCCTTCGGGCAAGTCGGGCAGATGGGCGCTCAGGACGGCGGCGAAGTTTTATGGGATGGCCCGCCCCTCCTTCCAGCGGCGTAGTCTCGCCGTGGGTTTGAGGAGGAATGGGTTATGGCGATGACAATTGCGGTTCTTGGGATCGACCTCGGCAAGAATGCGTGCAGTCTGGTTGGCGTCGATCCCTGCGGAGCGGTTGTGCTGCGGCGGCGCGTCAAGCGCGAGACGCTGATCGGGTTGGCGGCGAAGCTTCCTCCCTGCGTCGTAGCGATGGAAGCCTGCTGCGGCGCCCATCACGTTGGCCGCGTTTTTGCGGCCCATGGACATGACGTCCGCCTGATGTCGCCGGAATACGTTCGGCCCTACGTCAAGGCGCAGAAGAACGATGACCGCGACGCGGAGGGAATCGCCGAGGCGGCGACGCGTCCGACCATGCGGTTCGTCGAGCTGAAGAGCCAAGATCAGCTCGACATTCAGACTTTGCACAGAGCGAGAGAGCGATTGGTTGGCGAGCGGACGGCGCTGATGAACCAGACGCGCGCCGTCCTCCTGGAGCGCGGAATTGTCGTCGCTAAGGGAAAGCGCAAGCTGGCGGAGGCGCTCGGCGTGCTGACCAACGAGCCCGGTGGCGCAGGCCTGAGCCCGAGAGTGGTCGCGCTGATCGCCGACGCGCGCGCCCAATGGGCGGAACTCGACCGGCGGATCGCCGCGTTCGACGCCGAGTTCGTCAGCTGGGCGAAGGAGAACGAAGTGGCGCGTCGGCTGACCACGATCCCCGGCTTCGGCGCGATGACCGCCTCGGCGCTGGTCGCCGCGGTCGGCCAAGCGGAAAGCTTCGATCGCGGTCGCGACCTCGCCGCCTGGCTCGGTCTTGTTCCACGGCAGTTCACGACCGGCGGCAAACCGAAGCTGCTCGGCATCAGCAAGCGTGGCAACAAATATTTGCGCAAGCTGTTGGTTCACGGCGCGCGAGCGGCGATGCCTTATGTCGCCGAGCGCGACACGCCACTCGGGCGATGGGCGAAGGCGCTGCTTGATCGCGCGCATCCGAACGTAGCCGTCGTCGCCTTCGCCAATAAGCTGGCGAGGATCGCCTGGGCGTTGTTGCGGCGGGGCGAAACTTTCGTCGCCGGGCGGTCGCCTGTAGCGGCGTAGCGGTTGATCGAGCGGCCTGAAAGAAAAGCCGGTCGGTTGAAGGGGTCTGCGGGAGGGTGATGAAGAGATGGCCTGACTGACAGTCGAACAGCGCTCTGGAAGCCTGGCTCAAAAAACGGCGCTCGACGCCGCGAGTTTTATGAGGACCGGAACGCGCGTATCTCCATCTTGGCCGGGAGGAACGACTCCGAGGCCGGATACGTTGACGCAGACTGATCAATCGGCGCTCTCGACAAAACCACTTGCAGACGGGGCGGGCCATACGTTTTTAAACGCCTCGACGATCCGCTCGTCTTGCGCCGGATGGCGGGGCCGCGCGCTGACGTGCGAGAAGCCGAGCTTCTTCAAAAGCGTTCCGACGTAGCGCACGTGATAGTCGACGCCGAACCGCTCGACGATGACCCGCTTGAGGTCCACGCGCCGCCAGCGCACGACGCCGTCTTTCTTGCGATCCGGGCCGGCCTCGACGATCGCGGCCAGCTCGGCCAACTGCGCCGGCTTCAGGCGCGGCGTCGGGCCGATCGTCCAATGGTCGAGCAGGCCCGCCGGCCCTTCGGCGTTGAAGCGATGAACCCAGTCGCGCAGCGTCTGGCGGTCCATGCCGCCGATCTTGGCCGCCGCGCCGCGGTCCATCCCGTCCCTCACCGCCGCCAGCGACAGAAGCCGCCGGCTCTGATTGGCGTCCTTTGCGCGCTTGGCCAGCGCACGTAACGCCGCCGCCGAAAAATCCTCTCGAAGTCTCACCGCTGATGGCATGGCGCGAATCCTCCGGCCCCTAAGGAGTCAGAAAACCCGCGCCTTGGGAATCCCCTATGAGTCAGCCCGCGGAGCCCTTGGTATAAGAGCTGACGGACCCTTGCCGGCTGGCGCGACCCATGGTAAAAGCGTTTAGTAAACCGGTTTACAAGCGTTTGTCGCGATTGACCGCGAAGCGCCGATGATAGGTCGTCCAGGGCGAGCGAGGCCGACGATTCGCGACGTTGCGCGGGGCGCTAACGTGTCCGCCACCACTATCTCGCGCTACCTCAATAAGAACATCACGCTGCCCAGCGAAACGGCGGCTCGCATCGATCGCGCAATTCGCGATCTGCACTATCACGCCAATGTCGTCGCCAAGCGCCTGTTAAAGGGCGCGACCGAGTTGATCGGGCTCGCGACTCCCGACATCGGCAATCCGTTCTTCGCCGAGCTCGCCAGGGCGGTCGAGGCGCGCGCCGCCGAGAACGGCTACGGCGTGATCCTTTGCAGTTCTGGCAACGAGATCGAGCGAGAATTGGCGACGTTGGAGCGTCTCGCGGCGCGCCACGCCGACGGTCTGCTCTTTCTGACCAACCATGGCGACGACCGACGGTTGCAGAGCGCCTTCCGCGCCCGGCGGAACATTGTCCTACTCGACGAGAACATCGAGGGTTTGGACGCGCCGCGAATCTTCGTCGAAAATCGGGAAGGCGGTCGACTTGCGGCGCGTTGCCTCATCGAGGCGGGCCACACGCGCATCGCTCATATATCAGGCCCTCGCAGTCTCTTCAGCGTTCAGGAGCGCGAGCAGGGATTTCGCGAAGCCGCCGCCGACGCCGGCGTCACAATCCCTCCAGGATACGTTCGCTACGGCGCCTACGAACGCGCCTTCGGCCGGCAGGCGGCCCGCGAGCTTCTATCAGGGGCGGAGCCGCCGACAGCGATCTTCGCCGCCAGCGACTATCTCGCCATGGGCGTGCTCGAAGCGGTGCGCGACATGGGCCTGTCGTCGCCGCGCGACGTATCCCTGGTCGGCTTCGACGACGTGCCGTTTGCGAGCCTCCTGAGTCCGCCGCTGACGACCATCCGCCAGCCCGTTCACCTGATGGGGGAGCGCGGCGTCGACGCGCTGATGGCGATGATCCGCGGCGACCCGGCCCGCCTTGACCCGGTCAGGCTCCCTGTGGAGCTGATCCTGCGGGCATCGGTTGGACCGCCGGCAAGCGGCAAAGCAGGCGCAGAAGCCGGGTCGCGCGCGCGGATTCGGGTGCGGCGCGAAGGGCCGAGGAAAGTTTCCGGATGAGAGCAATCATGCTGTCATCCGCATGTGAAGGAGGGCGTAACATGTGCGTACTCGAGAAAGGACTAAAAGTCGCCACCGCCTTGACACTTGTGACGATTCTCATGGCGTCCGCCGCATCGGCGGCGACGGTGGCGCTGGTCACGATCAATCAGCAAGCCCTGTTCTTCAATCAGATTAACGACGGCGCGAAGCAGGCGGCGGACAAGGCGGGTGCCAAGCTCGTCATCTTCAACGCCAACAACCAGCCGGCGGCGCAGAATAGCGCCATCGAGGACTACATCACGCAGAAGGTCGACGGCATTGTGCTCGTCGCCATCGACGTCAATGGCGTCAAGCCGGCGATCACCGCCGCCAAGAAGGCGGGCATCCCGGTCGTCGCGATCGACGCGCGCATCCCCGACGGCGACAACGCCGCCTTCATCGGCGTCGACAACAAGGGCGCCGGCGAACAGATCGGCAAGTTCTTCGCCGACTACGTGAAGGCGAAAATGGGCGGGTCGGCGAAAATCGGCGTCGTCGGCGCGCTCAATTCGTTCATCCAGAACCAGCGACTTGACGGGTTCAAGGGTGCCGCGGGGGCTGGCGGCTCAGTCAAATTCCTCGACACCGTCGACGGCCAGAACATCCAGGACGTCGCTTTGACCGCGGCGGAGAACCTGATGACCGCCAACCCGGACATGAATGCGCTCTATGCGACCGGCGAGCCGGCGCTGATCGGCGCCATTTCGGCGGTCAGCAGCCAAAAGATGACCGACAAGGTGAAAGTGTTCGGCTGGGATCTCACCGCCCAGGCGATCAAGGGCATCGACGAAGGATGGATCGTCGCAGTCGTACAGCAGGATCCGTTCCAGGAAGGCGTCGCCGGCGTCGACGCGATTCTCAAACTGAAGGCCCGCGAGAAGGTCAACCCGAGCATCGACATTCCGGTGACGATCGTCACCAAGGAAAACGTCGACAAGTTCCGCGGACTGTTCAAGTAAGCGGATCAACGGGGCCGGGGCGACACACCTCCGGCCCCTCGATCACCTCTCTTGCCGGAGCGAGCCGATGTTGCGAGACGATGCGCCGATTCGAGTGCGGATGGAGGACATCAGCAAGTCGTTCGGCGCGATCAAATCGCTCGATCGCGTTAATCTGACCCTGCGCGCCGGCGAGGTGCTCGGTCTCGTCGGCGACAATGGCGCCGGCAAGTCGACGCTGAGCAAGATGCTGTCGGGCGCGCTGGTCCCTGACTCCGGGCGCATCCTCCTCGACGGTCGCGAGGTGCGCTTCGCCTCGCCCGCCGACGCGCGGCGCGAGCGCGTGGAGATGGTCTACCAGGACTTGTCGCTGTGTGACACGATTGACGTCGCGGGGAACCTGATGCTGGGCCGCGAACCGACGCGCCGCATCCTCGGCGTACCGCTGATGGATAACCGCAAGATGCACGCCGAAGCGGCCCGAATGCTCGACCACCTCGGCATCCGCATGCCGAGCACGCGGTTGAAGGTCGAGAACCTCTCCGGCGGTCAGCGCCAGAGCATCGCCATCGGTCGCGCCGTATCGTTCGATCCGCTGATGCTGATCATGGATGAGCCGACGGCGGCGCTCGCGGTGGCTGAGGTCGACGCGGTTCTTGAACTGATCAAGGCGGTGAGCGCGCGGGGCGTCAGCGTCATCCTCATTACGCACCGACTGCAAGATCTGTTCGTCGTCTGCGATCGCATCATGGTGCTGTACGAGGGCCGCAACACCGCCGAACGGCTGATCGGCGAGACCAATATTGAGGAGATCGTCAACCTGATCGTCGGCCGCAAGTTCCAATCGGTTTCGGCGGGCGCGCGGCCGACGGATGGAGTCCGGCCATGAACGCCGCCGCTCCCGCCCTCGTCAAGGAATCGCGCGCCGACGCATGGCGCGCGCGGCTCAGGCTGGCCATCCGCGACAGCGGTGGCGTCGCTAGCATCGCCGTCTTCTTCGCCGCGATGGTCGTCGTCTTCTCGCTGCTCACCAGCACGTTCCTGACCGAGGCCAACATCCTCAACATCCTCAGGCAGATCGCGCCGCTGCTGATCGTCGCCGTGGCGATGACCTTCGTCATCACGACATCCGGCATCGATCTATCGGTCGGCTCGGTCCTGGCGCTGGTCAACGCGCTCGCCGCGATTTCGCTGCAAGGGGGCATCCCCTGGCCGATCGTCGTCGTGCTGATGCTCGTTGTCGGCGTCGCAATCGGCATTCTGCAGGGCTTCTTCGTCGCCCACGAGGGCATACCGGCCTTCATCGTCACGCTGGCGGGCTTGAGCGCGATCCGCGGAACGGCGCTGCTTCTGACGAAGGGTTATTCAATCCCGATCGCCACGGAGAGTCCGTTCAACGAGATCGGCCGCGGCTGGGCGTTCGGCGTTCCGATGCCGGCGATCATCGCCGTCGTCGTGCTCGTCGCCGGCTATATCGTGTTCAATAAGACGACCTTCGGCCGTTACGTCACCGGCGTCGGCGCCAACGCCGAGGCGGTGCGACGCGCTGGCGTCAACACCGAGCGGGTGACTGTCGCCGTCTATGCGCTGAGTGGGCTGGCGGCGGCGATGGCCGGAATCATCATCGCCGCGCGTCTCGGCAGTGGTTCGTCCAACGCGGGCGGTGGTTTCGAGCTCGACGTCATCGCCGCGGTCGTGCTCGGCGGAACCAGCCTGTTCGGCGGCAGAGGCACCATGATCGGCACAGTGCTCGGCGCGCTGACGGTGGCGGTGATCGGCAACGGCCTAATCTTGTGCCACCTTTCGCCATTCCTGACGCCGATCGTTGAAGGGGTCATCATTCTGGTCGCCATCTGGCTGAATTTCCGGTTGTTCAAGACCGGGCGACGGTCAACCTAGGGGCGGGGGAGGCGCGCCAATGACAAATCCAAAGACAGGCGTACGGTCGGGCATGGTGCGCACCGTGCTCGGACCGATCCCGGTCGAGGCGATTGGGGTCACGCTGATGCACGAGCACCTCTTGCTCGACACCTCGAGCTGGTGGCGGCGTCCGTGCTGCGCCAGCGACATCGGCTTCGCCGAGCGCCCACTCGACGTCTCGATGATCGGCGACCTGCGGATGAACCCGTTCCTCAACCGCGACAATTGCGGCCTCCTCGACGTCAAGGTCGCAATCGAGGAATTGGGGGCCGTCGTCGAATATGGCGGCCAGACGATTGTCGACCCGACCAATCTCGGCATCGGCCGCGACCCGTCGGCGCTGCAGCGGGTCGCGCGCCGCACCGGGCTCAACATCGTCATGGGCGCCGGCTTCTACCTTGAGCCGTCGCATCCCGACTACGTCAAGTCGATGTCGGTCGAGGCGATCGCCGAGGCGATCGCGGCCGACTGCGGCGTCTCGGAGGACGAACCGGAGGTCTGCGCCGGCATCATCGGCGAGATCGGGGTCAGCAAGGACTTCACGCCCGCCGAGGAGAAAGTGCTTCGCGGCGCCGCGCGCGCCTCCAAGCTCAGCGGCGCGCCGCTGACCATCCACTTACCGGGTTGGGAGCGCCTGGCGCATCGGGTGCTCGACGTCGTCGAGCAAGAGGGCGGGGACCTTCGCCACACCATCTTGTGCCACATGAACCCGAGCCTACACGATCCGAAGTACCAGAGGAGCCTCGCTGATCGCGGCGCGTTCATCGAGTACGACATGATTGGCATGGACTACTTCTACGCCGACCAGCAGGCGCAATCGCCGAGCGACGAGGAGAACGCGATCGCCATTTGCCGGCTGGTCGACGACGGCTACCTCGACACGATCCTGATGTCGCAGGACGTGTTCCTCAAGATGATGCTGACCAGGCACGGCGGCTTCGGCTACGGCTACATTCTGAAGCACTTTGTTCCGCGCCTGAAACGCCACGGTATGAGACAGAACACGATCGACCACATTCTGATCGAGAATCCGCGCCGCGTATTCTCTGCGGAGCATCGCGCGCGCTGACAGCGCGGCACAATATTCGAAAGACGAGGCTATGCCAGACAAACGCTACAACGTCCTGCTTGCCGGGGAATCCTGGGTGACGACCGCGACCCACATCAAGGGTTTCGATCAGTTCCCGACCGTCACCTTCCATCTTGGCGCCGAGCCGCTGGTCGAGGCTCTCAGGGACTCGACCTTCGATCTGCGTTACATGCCCTCGCACGAGGCGCAGCGGGATTTCCCGCAGACGCCGGAAGCGCTCGCCGCTTATGACGCAGTGATCCTCTCCGACATCGGGTCGAACACGCTGCTGCTGCATCCTGACACCTGGATCTCGGGCAAGCGCACGCCAAATCGGCTGCGCGCCTTGAAGGCCTATGTCGAGAATGGCGGCGGCCTGCTGATGGTCGGCGGGTACTATAGCTTCCAGGGCATCAACGGCGGCGCGCGTTATCACGGCACGCCGGTGGAGGAGGTGCTGCCGGTCGACATCCTGCCGTATGACGATCGCGTCGAGGCGCCCGAGGGCTTCACGCCAGTGATCAAACGGAAAGAGCATCCCATTCTCGCCGGACTCGAGGGCGAGTGGCCGCCGCTGCTCGGCTTCAACGAAGTGAAGCCGAAAACGGGCGCCGCGATTCTCGCCACGGTGTCTGCAGATTACAGAGAAATGCCGCTGTTGGTCGCGGGAAGCTTCGGCAAAGGCCGCACCCTCGCCTGGACCTCGGATATCGGCCCGCACTGGCTGCCGTCGGAATTCGCCGCCTGGTCTGGCTATGGGCAGCTTTGGCGCCAAGCGCTGGATTGGCTGGTCGGCGCGCGCTAGCGGAGGCGGAGCGACGAAGGATGATTCACGTCGTCGGCAATGCGGCGATCGATACGATCCTCAGCGTCGAGCGCTTTCCGCGTCCTGGCGAAACGATCGTCGCGCGCGGCGCCGTTGAAGACCTCGGCGGCAAAGGCGCCAACCAGGCCGTGGTCATCGCGCGGTGCGGCGAGCGCGTGCGTCTCGTCGCGGCGCTCGGCGACGACGCAGCCGGCGCGCGCATCCGCCGATCGCTGGAGGCAGAAGGCGTCGCGACCGACGGCCTCGTGGCGTGGACCGGCGCGACTGATCGCTGCCTCATTACCGTCGACGCCGCCGGCGAGAACATGATCGTCAGTCTCATCGACGCCGCGCACGCGTTTGATCCCGCCGCCGGCGCCGACCTCCTGGGCGCCATTGCGCCGGGTGATTGGGTCTTAATGCAGGGCAATCTGAGGCCTGAGGCGACGCGCGCATGCCTCGCGTTAGCCAAGCGACGAAACGCGACGACGGCGCTCAATCCGTCGCCGACTTCGCCCGCCGCCGAATACGACTGGAGCCTCGTCGATCTTGCGGTCGTCAATCGCGGCGAGGCGATCGAACTCGGCGGTCGCGACGATCCGTTCGAGGCGGCGCGCGCGCTGCGCGCGGCCGGAGTGGGCGCGGTCGCGCTCACACTGGGCGCCGCGGGCGCCGCGATTGTCGCCGGTGACGGCGAACGCCGCGCGTTGGCGCCGCGCGTCGTGGCGATCGACGCTGTCGGCGCCGGCGACGTCTTCTGCGGCGCGCTGATTGCAGCCCGGGCAGGCAGGCGAGCCTGGAACGACGCGCTGCGGATCGCGGTCGAGGCCGCGGCGATCGCCGTCACACGCCGAGGCGCGCAATCGTCCTTTCCAACTCGTACCGAGTTGGCGGGCGTCTTTTCGCAGCGAAGTGTCGAGGAGCATCAGGCATGAGCGAACCGGCAGGCGTCGCGCGCAAGCGCGAAAACGCGCTCAAAGCGATCTTCGATCGCGACAGAGGCGTGCTGATTGGCGTTGTCCACCTTGCGCCGCTCCCCGGCGCCCCCGACCACGTGGGCCACGAGGTCGAGCCCATTTACGAGCGCGCACTCGCCGACGCGCGCGCCTATGCGGCGGCCGGTTTCGATGGACTCATCATCGAGAACCACGGCGACATTCCATTTGCCAGGCCCGACGACATTGGCCCGGAAACAGCGGCGCATATGGCGGTCGCCTGCGATCGCGTGCGGCGGGAGACCGGACTTCCGATTGGCGTCAACGTGTTGGCCAACGCCGCGCTGCATGCGCTGGCGGTCGCCAGCGCTTCCGGCGCGCGCTTCGTGCGCGTCAACCAATGGGCGAACGCCTATGTCGCCAACGAAGGGATCCTCGACGGCGCGGCGGGCGCCGCCATGCGCTACCGGCGCGAACTCGGCGCGCAGGCGGTGCGTGTCTTCGCCGACGCGCACGTCAAGCATGGCGCACACGCCATCGTCCAGGACCGTCCAATTGCCGAACTCGTCCGCGACGTCGAGTTCTTCGGCGCCGACGCGGTCATCGCCACCGGGCAGCGCACCGGCCACACCGCCGATCTGGACTATATCGGCGGCATTCGCGCCGCCGCGACGGCGCCGACGCTCGTCGGCAGTGGCGTGACGGGTGACAACGTGGAAGCGATCTTGGCGATCGTCGACGGCGTCATTGTCGCGAGTTCGCTGAAGGTTGGCGGCGGTTGGTGGAATCCGGTCGATCCGGAACGCGCCAAGCAGTTCGTCAAGCGCGCCCGCGGCTCATCGTGACCGGGAGCCGAAGCGCCATGGCGACCCGAACGACCTTTTGCGAAAGCCTGCGCGCGGAAGCGCAGACGACCTGGGACGCCGTCCTCGACCATCGCTTCTTCCGCGAGGTCGAGGCGGATACGCTGGCCGACGAGGTCTTCGCGCGGTATCTGCGCATCGAATATGGTTTCATCGACACGGCGGCCATCGCGCTCGGCTATGCAGTCGCCAAGGCCCCGTCTTTTCGCGAGCGGCGCCATCTTGCGTTCAATCTCTATGGCTTGACGACCGATCAGCAGCAATTCTTCGCCGCCGCCTTCGAGCGCATCGGCGTGCCCGCGGATCAGCGCACGGGCCTGCCGCCGCAGGGCGCCTCGGCGGCGCTGCACGACCTCTTTCTCGGCGTCGCGCGAACCGAGGGCTACGAGGAGATCCTCGCCTGCACGTTGGCGGCGGAATGGCTGTATCTGACCTGGTGCTCGCGAGCGTATCGCACGGCCTCGGTGCGCCCCGCGATCCGTGAATGGGTGGCGCTGCACGCCGGCGGGGCTTTCGAGGAAGGAGTCGATTGGGCTCGGGCGGAGCTCGAGGCCCGCGGCCCGAGGTTGGGCGCGGAGCGGCGTGCGCGGGTCGGTAAGTTGTTCGAGGGCGTCCTTGCCGCCGAGATTCCGTTTCATACCGCTGCCTACGGCTGACGGCCGCACGGAGAGAGATACTTTCTCGCGTGACCCGCCTGCGAGGCGGCGTTTCCTGTTGAATCTACGCGCACTGACACTCTGGCGACGCAATGCCCTGAGCCGGACGCGGTGGTGTCGGCAGACTCGAAAGCGCCGCGCCGGCAGACGTTCAGCGTCGGTGATTGTTGCGCGACTCAGCGCCGCCAAATGTGTTGATCAGTCCGGATGGCGCAATCGCGGTCGCAGGGAGCGTCGTCACTTCGCTCTGCGCCGCCGCGTCAACGCGGGACGGCCGCGTCGGTTCGCTCGCCGTCGAGCGCCCGCCGGTAGGCGGCGACTTCGCTCGACTGGATCTCCAGCGCGCGTTTCACGCCTTGTTTCTGACAGTCGGCCTGCAGACGCTCGAGTAGCGCGCTCGCCACGGCGACACCGTCACCGTAGCTGGCGGCCGCCGTCGCCGCCGCCGGCGACTTGATGCCGAAGCCGACGATGATGGGGAGAGACGTCGCGGCGCGGCAGCGTTCGACCGCCTGTTTCGTCTCGCGTTCGGTCGCGGACGGCCCGCCGGTCGGCCCGATGACCGGAATGCAGTAGAGGAACCCGCCCACGCCGGGGGCGCCGGAGACGAATTCTTGGGCCGGCAGAGTCGGCGCGGCCAAAGGAATGAAGCGTAGGCCCGTCACGCTGAGCTCCGCCGCGAGCGGTGCGGCTTCGCGCAGCGGCATGTCGCCGATGATGACGCCGTCGACGCCGGCCGCCGCCGCGCGTCGCGCGAACTCGCCGTAGCCCATCGTCGCGATCGGATTGGCGTAGCCCATCAAGATGAGCGGCGTCGAGCCGTCGTCGGCGCGAAAGGCCGCGCAGAGATCGATCGTCCGGGCGAGGTTTCCGCCGGCCGACACGGCTTTCCGGTTCATCGCCTGAATGACGGCGCCGTCGAGGATCGGATCGCTGAAGGGGTATCCGACTTCGATGACGTCGACGCCGTTCCGCGCCAAGAGCCGCATGTGAGCGAGCGTCCCGTCCGCGTCGAGATAGTCCGCGACAAGGTAGGTGGCGAAGGCCTTCCGCTCTTGGCGCCGCAGCTCCGCCAGGCGCGCGTCGATGCGATTGTCCGCCTCGGGTCGTCGCGTCATGTCGGACCTCGGATTTCCAGTGCGTCGAGATCCTTCTCTCCCGAAGACGGCACCATCACGACGACGACGTCGGAGCTATGCGCTTGGCGCGCGAACTCGAGGCCCGCCGCCAACGCGTGGCCGGCCTCCAGCGACACCAGGATTCCCTCGCTCGCGGCCAGGCGCAGAACGGCCTCGCGCGCCGCGACGTCGCCGATGCAGGCCAAGACGACCCTGCCGCGCTTCACCAGACTGGCGAGCTCGGGCGCCGATCCGGGATAGGCGAGGCCCGGCGCGATCGAGGCGGTCTTCGCGATATTGCCGTTGTCGTCGGAGAGAACGAGGGTCTCAGCGCCGTGAAGAATCCCGCGTCGTCCCCGGGCGAGGCGTGCGGCGTGCGGCCCTTCGCCGTCGCCTCCCGCCTCGACGGCGAGCAGCGCGATCTGCGGGTCGCCAACGAACGCTTTGAACA
>JBEKVR010000132.1:0-13691 GCA_049513815.1 Roseiarcus sp.
TTGCCGCTGAAGATGACGATCTCTCCGTCGCGTTTGACCTCGAACATCGAGGCCTCGTTGATCGGCAGCGCGTCGCCGGCGTCGAGGGTGAACAGCGTCAGCTCCTTGCCGTCAAACGAGGCGAAGCACCTGAGCCGGCCGCTGCGCACGACGACCAGCCCTTCCTGGACGGCCTTTTCTTCGTCGGCGCCATAGATGAGCTGCCCGGACTTGACTCGCCGGATCGTGATCAGGCGGGCGTATCGGCCGTCGAGAATCCGATCGATGATCTGCGTCAGGGTCAGATCTTTGGGCGGCTCGACGGCGGCAGGCTGAGCAGGTGACCACCCGCGATGCACGCGAGGCCGCGGCTGCAGGCGGGCGTAGAAGACCTCGCCCTTCTTCGTCTGAACGATGCAGTCGTCCGACGAGGGATTATGGCTGATCCCGCCGTGCTCGAAGGTGAACAACTCGTCGAAGCTGAGGGCGCCGCGCGCCGGCCAGTGAAGTCCAAGCAGTGAAACTCCGTTGCGATTGGCGCCGACCAGGCGATCGCCCTCAAACGCGAGGCTGCCCTCGTGCGAGCTGCCGATCAGATAGGGGTCGGAGTGGAAGTGCATCTGTTCGCAGTTGCGGAACTGAGCGTCGAACAGGGCCCGCTCGATCTGCTCTGCCGCGCGGTTCACCAGCGCCATCGTCAGCGCCTGCGGCTCGTTGGAAGCGTTGGTGAGGTCCAGCACGCCGGCGATTGCGCCATAGGGATCGAAGATCGGCGCCGCCGAGCAGCTGAGAATGCTGTGAGCTTCGAAGAAATGCTCGCCGCCGATCACCGAGATCGATTGCCCCTCCGCCAGCGCGGCGCCGATCGCGTTGGTGCCGGCCGCCTTCTCCTCCCAGACGACGCCCGGCTGCAGCGCAACCGACGCCGCCTTTTCGGCGAATTCGCCCTCGCCAAGGCGACAGAGAACAAGGCCGTGCGGATCGGTGAGGACGACGACGGCGATGCTTGCGTCGCGACATAGCGCCTCCATCTCGCCGCGCGCCGCTCGCACCAGGATTTCATTGCGTTGTTGCGCCTCGCGCAACTTCTGCTGCGACAGCAGATCGAGGCCCGGCCGCGACGCCATGTTCAAGCCGAGCGCGAAACTGCGCTCCCATGACCGCAAAATCGGCGCAGGAACTTCCCTGCCCGGTTCGACGCCCTCGAACAGGTATTTTCGTCGCGCGGCAATCGCCGCACCAGGCGCCAGTCGCGCGCTGGGGCGCGGAGGCTGGCGACCTTCCTCCCTCGTTACTTCTGCGGGCAAGTGAGATCTCCTCACCCGGTGTCGCGGCGCCGACCTTGCTGGGAACCGGCCTTTGCAAACCGCTCGTGTAAAACCATTGCGCGGCAGCGTTTCGCGGCGTTGATATGAATCAACATTGCAAATTGCACTTTGGCAGTCACCGACCGGCCATGTGCCAACATCCACGCCATTCTCGACAAATTGGCGGCCCATAAGCATCCAAGAGTGCTAATCGGCGAGGCGTTGCGGTGCCGATCGGCAATGTAAGTCTCTGATCAAGCAATCAAGAAAGGGGCCACAAGGCACCGCCGATTCACATCCCGACCGAGTAGAGAGCTGCCACGAGGCCATGCAGGAGCGAATGACCGCTCCGGCATTTCGATCGCTTGAAGCGGTCAGTCCACTGTCGAAGTGGCCTTGTTGGCGTCGGCTCGTCGTCCGTCCTTCCCGGCTGCGGAGTCAAGGCCCCGCTGCCCTTTCAAGATTGGTCGACGCGCCTGGAGCGACGTTTGACGCGTTGATTCCGGCGCCCATCATTGGTACTCGTAGCTGATACACTACTCGGCTTTGCGCCGAGATGGCCCATGATATCAATGACTTCCGAAATGGCTGTGGCCGGGTCGCAATCCTGGCGCCCCAGCCATGCCCTGCTAGGTCTCTGAAAATCAACGAGACTTTCCAAGGCGCAAAGCGGTTTCGCAGCTCTGTGCGCCTGACGACGCCGGCTCGTGCGACGCCGCGAGCGTCGCCCGCCGCAAATCCTGGGAAGCGCCGCTCGATGATCAGGGCTGCCGGCGCGAGGACTCTCGCAGGCTGGGGCCGCTCGACGCCCTTCTCGACAGCGGCGCCGCTCCTTCGGCAACGAACGGTGAGCGAGTCGCTTCCTAATAGGCCTCTGAGCGGAGCAGCGTCAGGGCGGTCTGCGCCAACAATCTCAGATCGAGCGTCAGCGACCAGTTGTTGATGTACCAGACGTCCTGCTCAACCCGCCGGGCCATGTCCTGCGTTTCGCGCGTCTCGCCGCGCAGACCGACGACCTGCGCGGCGCCGGTGAGACCTGGCTTGACATGATTGCGCAGAGCGTAGTTGGCGATCTGCCCTTGGTAGACCTCGTCATGCGCAACCGCATGCGGGCGTGGACCGACGAGCGACATTTCGCCACGCAGAACATTCAGCTCGGCAACGTCGGCTCGACGCTCGGCCCGCCGCTGTTCGCCGCGTCGATGGCGGCGATCGGCCCGCATGGCCTGCTCGTTCCCGCGCTGGCGCTCAGCGTCGGCGGCGCGGCGATCGCCTTGTGGGCGGAGCGCCGCGCCGCCTTGGTGAAGCGGGCGACGACGGCGGGCCGGATCGGCTAGGATCGGGCCATGGAAACGCTCGCGCCCGCCGTCTCGTCCCTCCCCTACCCGCACGGCGGCGGCCGCGTCGCCGCGGCGCTGGCGGCGCATGGCGTCCGTTTTCTCTTCACCCTCTGCGGCGGCCACATCGCGCCGATCCTCGTCGCCGCCAAGGCGCGCGGCATCCGCGTCGTCGACGCGCGCGACGAGGCGACTGCGGTCTTCGCCGCCGACGCGGTCGCGAGACTGACCGGTAGGCCCGGCGTCGCCGCGGTCACCGCGGGGCCCGGCGTCACCAACGCGCTGACCGCGCTCGAGAACGCCAAGCTGGCGCAATCGCCGCTGTTGCTGATCGGCGGCGCGGCGCCGACCGCGCTGCAGGGACGCGGCGCGCTGCAGGACATCGACCAGGGGCCGGTCGTCGCGCCGTTCGTCAAATGGGCGAAGCGCGTGCGCAAAGTGCGCGACCTCGCGCCGGCGGTCGCCGAAGCGCTCGCCGTCGCGCGCGAAGGCGTGCCGGGGCCTGTGTTCGTCGAATGCCCGGTCGACCTGCTCTACGACGAGAAGACCATTCGCGAATGGTATGCCGACGCGGCGGGCAAAGGGACTTCGATCGCCGACCGTCTGCTGCGCCTTTATCTCGAGCGTCATGCCGCCGGCCTGTTCGCCAAAGCCGGCCAGGCGCCGCCGGCGCCCCCGCGCGCGGTTGTCGCGCCGTCGGCGACGGAGGCGCAGGTCGAAGCGGCGGCGACGCGAATTGCCGCGGCCGAGCGGCCGCTCGTCGTCGTCGGCAGCCAGGCGCTGGTCGGCGCCGAAGACCCGACGCACATCGCCGACGCGCTGTCGCGGCTCGGCGCGCCGGTCTATCTTTCCGGCGTGGCGCGCGGCCTGCTTGGCCGCAGCCATCCGTTGCAGCGACTGCACCAACGCCGCCAGGCTTTGCGCGAAGCCGACTGCGTGCTGCTCGCCGGCGCGCCCTGCGACTTCCGCCTCGATTACGGCCGCCACGTGCGCCGCTCGGCGAACCTGATCGCCGCCAACCGCAGCGCGCGCGAGGCGCGGCTTAATCGCCGCCCCGATGTCGCGGCGATCGGCGACGCCGGCGATTTTCTTCTCCGCCTCGCCGCGCGCGTTCAAGGCCTTGCCGAGCGACGCGCCGACTGGCTCGCGACGTTGCGCGCGCGCGACGAAGCGCGCGAGAGCGAGATCGACGCGCGGGCGAAAACGGTGGGCGAATTTGTCAACCCGATCGCGCTGCTGCGCGCGATCGACGCGGCAGCCGCCGACGACGCGGTCTTCGTCGCCGACGGCGGCGATTTCGTCGCCACGGCGTCCTACACGCTGCGCCCGCGCGCGCCGCGCGGCTGGCTCGATCCCGGCGTGTTCGGCGCGCTCGGCGTCGGCGCCGGCTTCGCGCTCGCCGCCGCGCTCGAACGGCCGGGCGCGGAAGTGTGGATCCTGTTCGGCGACGGCGCCTGCGGTTGGAGCCTCGCCGAATTCGACACCTTTGTTCGGCACGGAATCCCGGTCGTCGCTGTCGTCGGCAACGACGCCGGCTGGACGCAGATTGCGCGCGAGCAGGTGAAGATGCTCGGCGACGACGTCGGCGTGACGCTGAGCCGCGCCGCCTATCACGAGGTTGCCGCGGCGTTCGGCGCCGAGGGAATCCTGGTCAAAAGCGACAGCGAAATCGCCGACGGCCTCGCCCACGCCCGCGCCGCCGCGCGCGCCGGCCGGCCAGCGCTGGTCAATGTCTGGCTCGACCGTTCCGATTTCCGCGACGGATCGATTTCGATGTGAGCGGCGCGGCGGCCGTGCGCACCCGACATGATTCCGACACGATTGGGGCGCCAAAATTGCTACACTGCGGGTGGGAGACCTGACGAGGTTCGCCGCCAGCGTTGCGGCGCGTCGTCCATCTGGGTGTCGGAGAACAGCGTGTCGAACACGGAACGATCGCCCGCCAAGCATCGCCGCCCCTACAGCGTCGCCGAGATTTTCGCCGACGGCGTCGTTCACACAGCGGCGCTGATCGCCGGCGCGGCGGGATTCGCCTTGCTGTTCGCTCTCGCGCCGGTGCAGGGCGGCGCGGCCGAATATGCGGCGCTGATCGTCTACGCCGTCTGCTTCTTCCTGATGTTCGGCTTCTCCTTCGCCTACAACATGGTTCCCGATTCTGCGGTCAAGCGCTGGCTCCGCCGCTGCGACCATTCGGGCATCTATCTGATGATCGCCGGCACCTACACCGCGCTGATGGCGCTTGTGCAGGCGCAATGGTGGACCGTCGCCCTGGTCGCCTTCGTCTGGTGCGGCGCCATCGTCGGCGTCGCCTCCAAGTTGTTCATGCCGACCCGGTTCGACCGCGGCGCGGTCGGCTTCTATCTGGCGCTGAGTTGGTCGGCGATCGTCGCGATCAAACCGCTCGCCGCCACTTTGCCGGCGACCGCGCTGGCGCTGATCGTCGCTGGCGGGTTGATCTACTCGGCCGGAGTGCCGTTCTACGTCTGGCGCAGCCTGAAGTTCCAGAACGCCATCTGGCATGCCTGCGTCGCGCTGGGCGCCGCCCTCCAGTTCGGCGGGGTCGTAGCGGCGATCGGCGCGCCATCTTGACGCCGTAGTCCGGTGGCGTCTTGATGACCGTCATGAATCGCACCGCCATGAATCGCCAAGCGTTTTTCCTCGCCCTGATCGCCTGCGGCCTCGTCGCGGCGCCCGCTTTTGCGGCTGACCTGCCCAACCAGCCCTCTTCGTCGCTGCCCTCGCTCGCCGCCGATCCTCTGACCCAGGCCCCCAATTGGTCGGGTTTCTATGTCGGCGCCGGGATCGACGTGGTCTCTTTCAAGGGCGCCAAGGCGCAGGCCGGCGGCGACGTGTACGGCGGCTACGACCACCGTTTCGACAACAACGTCGTGCTCGGCGTGCGTTTTTCCACCGGCTACAGCCCGTGGGCTTTGCCGAGCGGCCCCTATAGGGGATTCAGCTTCGGCGAGACCGACGTCAAGCTTGGCTATGCGATGGGGCGGCTCACGCCCTATGTCATCGCCGGCGCAGCGCTGGCGCGGCCGAGCTACGGCGCCGACTTCGGCGACCTCAGCCAGTCGGTCAACGGCCTGTTCTCCGGCCCCGGCGCCGTGCAGGCGGTCGGGACGGCCGGCGTCGGCTTCGACTACGCTTTGACCAACAACATTACGGTCGGCCTCGAAGCGCGGGTGAGCAACGGCGGCGCGCCCTCGGCCTTCGGCCCGATGCACTAAGCGGCGGCCCCGCGCCGATGCGCCGTCTTGCCTCGCCAGACCGGGCGCGTTAGGTCATGGCGTCCCTTCTCAACGCCAGAGTCTCATGCCGTCTTTGAATCGCCGAACGCTGCTGGCCAGCATCGTCGCCGTATCCAGCGTGCGGATGCTCGCCCCGGCCTTCGCGCAGCAACCGCCGGTCTTCGGCATGGCCGACGTGGTCAAGCGCGCGCGCGACCTCGCCGCGGCGCCGTTCGACGCGACGATCCCGCCGCTGCCGGAAGGTATCGCCGGCCTCGACTACGACGCCTGGCGCGACATCCGTTTCAAGTCCGACAAGCCGCTGCTCGGCCAGCCGGGCGCCAGCTTCCGCCTCGAGCTGTTCCACCTCGGCCATCTTTATCGCCGGCCGGTGGTGGTCAACGTTCTGCGCGACGGCATCCCGGCGCCGATCCCCTACACCGCTGGGATGTTCGATTGGGGCCGCAACAAACCCCCCGCCAATCTTCCCATCACCCTCGGCTTCGCCGGCTTCCGCCTCCACTACCCGCTCAACGCGCCGCATGTGATGGACGAGGTCATCGCCTTCCTCGGCGCGAGCTACTTCCGCTTCCTTGGCCGCGGCCAGCGCTACGGCCTTTCGGCGCGCGGCCTCGGCATCGGCGCCGGCGCGCGCGCCGACGAGGAATTCCCGTTCTTCCGCGAGTTCTGGATCGAGACGCCCGACCCTACCGCCGACCGCATCGTCGTTCACGCCCTGCTCGACAGCGAGTCGGTCACCGGCGCGTTCCAATTCGAAATCGTGCCATCGGTGGAGACGAGCGTCGACGTAGCCGTGACGCTGTTCGCCCGCAAAGCCGTCTCGTCGCTCAACATGGCGCCGCTGTCGTCGATGTTCTTGCGCGGCAAGAACGACCACCGCGTCGACGATGACTTCCGCGACGAACTGCACGATTCTGACGGCCTGCTCATCCACACCGGCGCCGGCGAGTACATCTGGCGCCCGCTCAGCAATCCGGCCGCGCCTGCCGTCTCGACCTTCGTCGACAGCAACGTGCGCGGCTTCGGCCTGCTGCAGCGCGACCGCGCGTTCGATCATTATCAGGACCTCGACCTCGCCTACCAATTGCGGCCGAGCTACTGGATCGAGCCGCACGAGGGCTGGGGCGACGGCGGCGTCGAGCTGCTGGAGCTGCCGACCGACAACGAGAGCAACGACAACATCGTCGTCGGCTGGACGCCGAAGGAGAGCTTCGACGCCGGACGCTCGATGTCCTACGGCTACCGCATCAGCTCGCTGTTCAGCGATTCGCGGCTGACGCCGAGCGCGCGCGCGATCAACACCTTCCGCGCCGCGCCGAAGGCGCTCGGCGCCGCCGACCCGCTGCCGCCCGGCTCGACGCGCTTCCTGATCGACTTCGCCGGCGGCGATCTCGGCTATTACCTCAGCGATCCGACGCTGGTGCAGGTGATTGCGACGACCTCCGCTGGACGGGTGTTGCGCACGTTCCTGGCGACCAACGCCCATGTGAACGGCTTCCGCGCCGGCGTCGACGTCGCCGTCGATCCCGGCCAGAGTTGCGACGTGCGCGTGTTCCTGCGCGCCGCCAACAAAGCGCTGACCGAGACCTGGACCTTCCCCTGGCGACCTTGAGCGCGGGCGTCCCTCCAGCGCCTGAGCGACGCTGAAAAGCGAGAGGTCGCTTGTCGAAGCCGATTGGCTCGGCCGCCGGCGCAGCGAAACCGGCATCGCAAAGTATTTACAATGCGAGTTTACGCGCCGGAAACGCTGCGCAGAGAAGGCGCAGAAAGAGGCGCGCGCGGCAACAAATCATCAAATGACGCATGGTAAACCACCGCTCGATCTTTAGCGGCTCGACATGAGCGACGCGGCGTTGGCCGCGCGGCGCATGCCGAAACAAAGCCCAATCCATCACGGCGCCGGAACCTGAGCCCAAGCGCGCGCGGACGACGAGGCCGCGCGGCGGCTCACTTTGCCGACCCTCGAGAGACCGAGGTCGAGAGGCAGACCATGTTTGCCCAGGCAGTGCTTCTTGCGACAGCGCCGTTGCGCCTCGTCAATGCAGCCGTTCCAGGCTGCGACTACGTCGACGCTCGCGCGCCGCGCGCCTCATGCGAGCGGCGGATCGAGCGCCGCATTTGCGCGCTCGACGCGCCGAAGCCGAATTGCCTATGGGAGGTCAATATGACCGGCGGCGAGAGCCGCCGTTCGCCGGATGGGTTGCGCGCGTCCTAAACGCGCGTAGCCCCAGTACGCCCAGTCTGCCGTGGAGATGAGGAATGAACGCCTTGACTTACGCCACCAATCCGCAAGTCGCAGCGCCGTGGGCGCGCGATCCGTTCGCGGCGCTGTTCGCACGTGTTGTTAGGCTTGCAGCCAAGCTCGGCGGCGCCGGGCTGGCGCCGCGCGGAGCGTTGGCGCTGGCGCAGGCGTCGCGCGCGGCGTATCGCGCCGACTTCGGCTTCGTTGTGACGCAAGACGCCGCCGAAGGTGCGACGGACGTCAGCGAACCATCGACGGCCGAGCTTCTTGCGCGCCTGGCCGCGTTGCGTGAGAACATCCGCCGAGCCCGGCAGCACTACGGCATCGACGAGCGCGACCCCGCCAATCGCGACGGCAGGGAATCCCGCGGCGACGCAGACCGACAGTAGAGTAACCGGGCCGAAGGTCCGGACGTCGATCCACGGCGCGCGCGATCCCAGCCACAGCCGCGACGCGCGCGTGTTCCTCCGCGCCAGCAACAAGGCGCTGACCGAGAACTGGGCCTTCCCTTGGCGGCAGTAGCGCGGCTAGGCGGCGCCAGCCGGTCGTTCGGCGATCGGACTCGTTGCAGGAGACACTCTAGGAGAGCGCGCGCAGAGACTTGCGAACGACGGCATTCGAGCTGAGCTCGCGGTAGCGTGCGTAAATCTGTCGGTAAGCCTTGTCGCGCGCGGGGTCTGGCAAATAGGCGTCGAAACTTCGCGCTCCCAACCTCTCCGCTCCTACGCGAAAGTCGGAGACGACTCCGGCGGCGACGGCGCCGTGGATCGCTGCGCCAACGCAAGTGGCGTTTTCGATTTCAGGGACATGTACCGGCTGTCCGAGCACATCGGCCATTGTCTGCAACAGGAAAGGGTTGCTTTTGGCCAGTCCGCTGGTCAGCACGATCCGTTCGACCGGTATGCCGCCGGTTCGAAAGAGATCCACGATCGAACGCGCGCCGAAGCAAATGCCGTCAATCAGAGCGCGATAGATGTCGACCGCCGTGGTCGACAGGTCGAAGCCGGCGATCAAGCCGCGCAGGGCCGTGTCCGCATAAGGGACGCGGTTGCCGTTCCACCAGTCGATGGCGAGAAGCCGATTCTGACCCGGCGCCAGCGCTGCGGCTTCTCGATTGTATCGCGCGAAATTCTCAGCAAGGTCGTCCGACCGCGGAAAGGTTCTCACAAACCAGGCGAGGGCGTCGCCGAACGCGGCCTGCCCCGCCTCGTAACACCACAAGCCCGGCAAGGCGGCGCCGTAGGCCCGCCCTTCAATGCCCGGCGGCATCGGCCGTTCGGCGTCGTCTAGCGCGAGGTAGGCCGCCGATGTGCCGAGCGCGCCGACGAGAACCCCCGGGCCATAAGCGCCGACGGCGGGAAGGACGACATGCGAGTCTATCACCGCCACGGCGACTACGGCTTCGCCTCGAATTCCCGTTCGTCGCCGCCAGTCGCCCGAAAGCGGTCCGACTGGCGAACCCACTGGCTGCGGCGCAGACAGCTTAGAGGCGATGTCTGCTACGACTCCGTCCGGATAGCCGACGCCTGCCACATATTGCGCTTTGTAAGCTGCGAGATCGAGGCTACGGGCTTCGCGCTCGGCAAGACGGCCGACCAGCCAGTCGCCGGCCTCGATGAACTTCTCAGAGCGCCTCCACAGTTCGGGCGCCTCGGCGGCGATCTGGGCGGCCTTCGGCAACATCCATTCGCCCGATACTTTGCCGCCGAAATTTTCAAGAAACGAACCGCCGGCGCGATTGATCTTTTCAGCGTACGCCTGCGCAGCGCCATGTTTCCAAAGCTTGACGTACGCATGCGGCTCGTCGGGCGCGATTTCCGACATGGCGCGGCCATCGCTCATCGCCGGCAGCGGCGAACTCGCGGTAAAATCGACTCCTATTCCGGACACGTCGCGCCCCGCGCCGATAGCCCTTAGAGTGATCTCGGCGGCTTCGAGATAATCGGCGGCGTCCTGCAGAGCGAACCCGGCGGGCAATTGTCGCCCGCCGGGCAGCGCTCCGGTTATGATCCCATGCCGATAAGGATGGGCGTGATAGGCGGCTTGTCGCCCCGTCCCCGCTTCGATCAGAACGCCGCGCGCCGACTCCGATCCGAAGTCGAGACCGATCACGAAAGTTTCGGGCATGAGGTCTCGATCTCGGCGCCAACTGCCTTGCGCGGGACGGGAGGGTTGTCCGCGCAGGTGCATCGGCGGTGTCAGAGCGCCTGCTGCGGCGGCGGGAACACGATTTGCGCCCGCCGCCGACGGAGTTTCAAGTCACGTCTTCGTTGAGGGACTCAGCCCCAGCACTTGGCGAGGCCTTCCTTCGTGGTGATCGACGGAACGCCCTCGACCGGTTTGTCGGTGACCAGCGAGACGCCGGTGTTGAAGAAGTCGAGACCCTGGCTTGGCGCCGGCTTCTTGCCGGTCTTGAAGAACTCGACAGCAGCCTCGACGCCGAGCGACGTCATCAGCAGCGGATACTGCTGAGCGGTCGCCCCGATCACGCCTTCGGCGACGTTCTTCACGCCCGGGCACCCGCCGTCGACCGACACAATGATCGTGCTCTTGTCCTTGCCCGCCGCCTTCAGCGCCGCGTAGGCGCCGGCGGCGGTCGGCTCGTTGATGGTGTAGACGACGTTGATCGCGGAATCCTTCTGCAGCAGCGTCTCCATCGCGGCGCGCCCGCCCTCTTCGGAGCCCTTGCCCCACTGGTGGCCGGCGACCCGCTTGTCGGTCTCATGACCGTATTGCTGCCAGTTCGAATTCTCGATCCCGAAGCCCTTGGTGAAGCCGAAGTCGCGCGCCCGGTCGACGCTCGGCTGATCGACCAGCGCGTCGACGTAGGCGACGTGCGCGTCCTTCGCCTTGTCGCCGAGCGTCTTGGCGGCCCACTTGCCGATCAATTCGCCCGCCAGGACGTTGTCGGTGGCGAAGGTCGCGTCGGCGGCGTTCGGCGGGTCGAGCGGCGTGTCGAGCGCGATGACCAGGATGCCGGCCTTGCGCGCCTTCTCGATCGACGGGACGATCGCCTTGGTGTCGCTCGGCGTGATCATGATGGCCTTGGCGCCAACGTTGATCAGGTTCTCGACCGCGGCCACCTGGCCGTCATTGTCGCCGTCGAACTTGCCGGCATAGGAGCGGAAATCGACTCCGAGCTCCTTGGCCTTCGCTTCCGCGCCTTCCTTCATCTTCGCGAAGAATGGATTGGTGTTGGTCTTGGTGATGAGACCGACGATGATCTTATCGGCTGCGAGGGCGCTGCTGGCGCCGATCGACGAGAGCGCCAATGCGCCCGCGCACAGCGCTATGACCGAGACCGCTCCGATCCCGCCGCGCGGCCGCTTCTTTCCGTGCTGATCCATGTGTTCCTCCGCTCGCGTCGCCGTTCGCTGAACTCTCTCGGTTCACGACGATCCGCCGCCACACGCTAGCGCGATTAATGTGTTATATAAAGCATAAATTAGGCACATTTAGTATAATATGATACATAAATATCCTCGACCACTCCTAGTCCCGGGTTGGACTGATGAGGTAGGAAACCTCTGATGGACAAGACGACGCATCCGAACGAGTCGCTGAGCGCGGACGCCGGCAAGCTTCTCGACCTTATTCGCAAGGGCGACGCGGCAACCCGGCCGGCGCTGGAGCGCGCCACGGGACTTGCGAGAGCGACAGTCGTCCAGCGGTTGCGCTACCTGACGGACGCCGGGATCGTCATCGAGAGAGTAGGCGCCGAGACGGGAGTCGGTCGTCCAGCGCGCGTCCTGCGGTTCAACACCGATCTTGCAGTCGCCTTGGCCGCGGACGTCGGCGAGACCGTCATCCGCATTGCAGCGACTGACCTTACGCCGAAGATTCTCGCCGAATGTACGATTGAACTGGCGGTCACGACTGAACCCCGAAAGACCCTGACGGAAATCGTCAAGGCCTGTCGACGCCTGATGAAGGAGATCGGCAAGTCAGAGCGAAGCGCGCTGGGCGTTGGCCTCAGTCTTCCGGCTCCGGTCAACCACAAGGAGGGGAGAGTGTTCGGCCCTTCGGTGATGCGTGGGTGGGACGGCTTTGACATTTGTGGTTTCGTCGCCGAACAGCTCGGGTGTCCCGCGCTCGCGGACAACGACGTCAATTTGATGGCGCTGGCCGAGTACTGCCAATATTGGCGACGCGCCGATCACTTCCTCTTCATCAAGGCGGGAACTGGCATCGGCAGCGGCATCATCACCAATAGCGAGTTGTACCGGGGCGCTCGCGGAGCTTCAGGCGACATCGGACACATCCAGTTCGACGGCGTGGGTGCGCCGCTTTGCCGATGCGGCAAAGTGGGATGCGTCGAAGCGCGCGCCGCAGGCTGGGCGATCGCGCGAGACATGAGCGCGCGCGGATACGCAGCCTCGAACGCGCGTGAGGTGATCGCGTTGCTCGAACGCGGCGAAGCCGCCTGCATTCAGCGCGTGCGCGAAGCGGGTCGCGTGCTCGGCGAAGTCGTCGCGGACGTGGTGAGCATCCTGAACCCCAACACGATCGTTATCGGCGGAACCCTGTCGCGCGCTGGAGAACATTTGCTTTCTGGCGTCCGTGAGATGATTTACGCGCGCAGCCTTCCGTTGGCTCTCGAGGGCCTGACGATTCACTCCGCCCGATTGGATGATCGCGCCGGCATTCTGGGGGCCGCGCAACTCATGATCGACGCTCAACTGGCGCCAAGCGCCTTGTCAAATTCCGTGTCGCGACTGTTTGCGGCGTAAGAAAGCCGCTGCATTTGCAAACAGGAAACCCCTTCGGTGCGAGACGCTTGACCGGCGTCGCCTCGCTCCAGACATCAGCGCAGCGGCCACCGAAAGCGTTCCCGACTTCGCCACAGCGAGCAGAAATCTGAAGGCGTCTCAATCCATGCGCATCTTTGCGCCGCGCGCGCGCGATTGCGCTATCTTGCGCATCCTGACCGATCGGCCGCATCCATTTGCGCCCGCTGACCGGCGTCCTCAATCAGCGCGAAGGCGAACGCCATGAAGCTGAAGCTTGGAACCGTGCAGTTCCACCATCGCGCCAACGACAAGGCCTACAATCTTTCCGTCGTCGAGCGCTTCTCGCGCGAAGCCGCCGCCACCGGCGTCAAGATCCTCGCCTTCCCCGAGATGTGCGTCACCGGATACTGGCACGCGCGCAACCTCGGCCGGAAGGAGCTCGATGCGTTGGCCGAGGTCGTTCCCGACGGCGACGCCACGCGAAGAACGATGGCGCTTGCCCGCGAACTGCATATGGCCATCGGCGTCGGCCTGATCGAGCGCGCGCCGGACGGCGGCCTTTTCAACGCATACGTCCTGTGTCAGCCCGACGGTTCGTTCGCCTGCCACCGCAAGCTGCACGCATTCGAGAGCGAGCACATTCTCAGCGGCGACCGCTACACGGTGATCGACTCGCCGTTGGGCGTCAGGATCGGCATCCTGATCTGCTGGGACAACAACCTGGTCGAAAACGTCAGGGCGACCGCCCTGCTCGGCGCCGACATTCTCATCGCGCCGCACCAGACCGGCGGCTGCGCCTCGCGCAGTCCGTTCGCGATGGGCCTCATCGACTCCAAGTTGTG
>JBEKVR010000133.1:0-13504 GCA_049513815.1 Roseiarcus sp.
GAGCGGGTGTGGGGCGAGAGGCGAAACGGATCGGTGTAAGCAGCCACATCCTACGCCAAATCAGGCCTTTACGCCACGCTCGCCAGCCTCGAAAACAACCCCTGATGAATAAGATGGGCTAGCTCTGACGCGCAGACGCGCCCAACGACGAGCAGGCGTCGACTTGTCGTTGAGGGCGGATGTGCTTCACGAGACGGCGTCATATCGTCGCCTGCGCCCAGACCACGATATCACGAGCGATCGTCTGGAACGCGTCGTTCAACGCCGCCGCCGCCGCAGGGCTCTCGACTCCGGGCGCGGCAGCCGTGGCGCGAAAGCTGCGTTCGACCGCAATCTTGCCGTCGGCGCCAAGGACCTTGGCCGAGATCTCGATCTGCGCCACTGACGGCACAGCAAGCGAGACCTCAAACGATCGGATCTCGAGCAGAAGTTGAACGTCGGGCGTGAAACCGTCCGTCGCCTTGCCGACATGCGCGAAGCCGGCATTCTCGAAACTCTCCACCATTTTGGTTTGCACGAGCTTGGGCACGCTGTCGGCCCATTGCCCCTCTTCCAAGGGCTTCAGTTCGCCGGGGCTCGGCGCGACCAGCACCTTCTGAGTCTCGAAGGCGACGAGCGCGGTCGGCTCGGGCAGCGCGATCTGCAAGGCGAGCGTCTTGCCCTCCGACATCTGAGGCGCCGGGAAATCCGGCGCGCTTAGGTTGTAGGAGAGCGGCGGCGGCTTGGGGGCGCCGCCGCCCGTCATCTTCTCTAGGCCGGCCAGTATGCTATCGACCCGCCCTGAGTTGTGCGCTAAAGCGGCCGAAAACGTGCGGAGATTGGCGATTACGTCGCGCAACGGTTGCGCGTTGTCGGAGAGTATGCCGTCGAGTTGCGTCAAGGCCGTCTTTGCTGCGAAAGTCAGACTTCGGGTTTCATCGGCGGTGGCGACGAGAAGCGGCGGCTCACCATCAGCGCCCGGCTTCAGAATCGCGGTCGAGGCGCCGCCTGTCAAAGAGACGGTCGCGCCGCCCAGCAGACCCTGGGCGTCGATACCGACTTGTGTGTCCTGCCGAACCGGCGTCGTCACATCCACTGCGATCTGCGCCATCAGGATCTTGGGGGCCGCGGGGTCGAAGCGCACGGACGTGACTTCGCCGACGCGTAGTCCATTGAAGAGCACCGCGACGCCCGGCCTCAGCCCGATGACGGGCGCCTCGAAACGGATGCGATATTGCGCCAACGCGCCTGCATTCGCGAAGCCGTGCAACCAATAGACGAATACGAATCCGGCAGCGACGATGAGGAGCGTAAACAGCCCGACGATCGAGTAGCGTGCTTGTGTTTCCATAGGCTCCGCCTCAACTCAGGACGTTCCCGGCGCGCTTACAGGAGCGCTCCGAACGTCGCGGAAATAGGACTTCACCCAGGGATCTTCGGTTTCAAGCACCTGGGACATCGACCCGATTGCAACGATCCTGCCCCCCGCCAAGGCCGCGACACGGTCGCAAATCGTTCGTAGAGCTTCGATTTCGTGGGTGACCATGAACACTGTGAGCCCGAGCGTGCGTTGTAGTGTGCGGATAAGCACTCCGAATTCCCGTGCCGCGATCGGGTCGAGACCGGATGTCGGCTCATCGAGGAATACGATGGCGGGATCGAGCGCCAAGGCGCGGGCGAGCGCGACACGCTTGGTCATGCCGCCCGACAGTTCTGAAGGGTGCTTGTCGCCGTCGTCGGGTCTCAATCCCACCATTTCCAGCTTCGCGTTCGCGATTTCTCGCATCAGCCGTTGCGGCGCCCGCAGATATTCTCGGATCGGAAATTCGATGTTTTGAAATACGGTGAGAGAAGAGAACAGCGCGCCCTGTTGGTAGAGAACGCCCCATCGCCGCTCCAGCGTTTGCAGTTCCTGCAATGTCGCTTTGTCTCGGTCCACTCCAAAGATTGCGATCCGCCCCTGTCGTTTGCGGATAAGGCCCAGCATCGTGCGCAAGAGCACGGATTTGCCGCAACCGGATGCGCCGACCAGACCGAGAATCTCCCCGGTCCGAACATCCAGGGACAGATGATCGAGCACCCTATTACGGCTGAACTCGACGACGAGATCGGTGACCTCAATGGCTTTGGGCGCGCTCGTGTCCTTCATCGCTCACATGCCCATCGAGGAAAAGAACATCGCGAAAATTCCGTCGAGAACGATGACCAAGAAGATTGCTTTCACGACCGACGAAGTGGTTCGCGCGCCCAGAGACTCCGCGCTGCCGCGCACCTGAAACCCTTCGGTGCAAGCCACCAATCCAATCACCAGCGCCATGAAGGGCGCCTTGATCATGCCGACCTCAAAGTCGGATATCGACACAACCTCCCTGAGGCGGGCGACATAGAGGTTCGGTTCCATGCCGTAGATCGACGCGACGATTCCGCCGCCAATGAGCGCGGCCATTGCGCCGATCAGTGCCAGCAAGGGCAGCGCGACGACGAGCGCGATGATGCGAGGGAGAACCAAGACCTCCAGCGGGTTGCGACCCATCGTTCTTAGCGCATCGATCTCCTCGCGCATCTTCATCGAACCCAATTCTGCCGTGTATGAGCTGCCAGATCGGCCCGCGACCATGATGGAGACGATGAGGACGCCAATTTCGCGAAGCGTCAGAATGCCCACGAGGTCGACGACATAGTCGTCGGCGCCGAACCGGCGAAAATGGAAAAAGCCCTGTTGCGCAATGATCGCGCCGATCAGGAGGGTAATGAGAATGATGATAGGGACAGAGCGCACGCCGACGCGGTCGAGATGATGGACGATCGAGGTCAAACGAAAGCGTCGCGGCGCCAGCAGGGCGCCGCCGAACAGCACGACGAGCGCGCCGACCATGGCCGCCAATCGGAGCGCCTCCGCGCCCGCCACTTCGACGCCGCGACCGATGTCCGCCAGACGCGCAAGAGGCCAAGCGACCCGCTGGGGCCGCGCGGGGGCGCTTCGATTGGTCCGGCGCACGTCTTCGACGAGACCGTGGAACTTTTCGGGCAGCCGAACCAACGACACTTGCCGCGGTCGCCCGTCACCACGCATCAAGCGCTCCAGAATCCAGGCGCCGTACGTATCGAATTCCGTGACGTCGCCCATGTCGATTTCAAGCTTTGACGCGTCATTGGGACGCGCGTCGTCTATGCAGGACTCGAGGCGCGTCGCGTTGTCGGCGGTCCAAGCGCCCGACCCGGCGATCGTCAGTTGCCCCTCGCCGGCTGTGCAAACAACGAGACTCTGTGAACCCATGCTTCGCCTCCGTTCTGAACGCCTAAAGGACACGGGATGAGCCGGAACCGCGATCAACGCTGCCTTTGGGAGCCTCAGCGCGTATGGTGAAGCGTGATCGTGACCTGCGAGAGGTCGCCGCTTTGCGCGCGAATCTTCACTGATTGCTCGGTCCCGTGCGTCGCGACCGTCACGGTGGCGGTGAAGGTCGGACCTCTCGTCATCACCTGGATGAGGCCCTTCGAGTCGTGTCCGGAAATTCCGCCCTGAATGTTCCTGCTAAGTTCACTCCAGTTTCCGAGGATCGCGCCGGCGTTATCGACGAGGCTGATGTGAAGATCGAAGTTGTAACTGTCGCTCGCGCAGCGAAGGCTCTGATCGAGATTGTCGCCGCCCCCGCTTTCGACGTAGGTCGCGTCGCAACGCAGCCGTTCGGTCGTCCCGTCGGACAGCACAATGGAGCCGTCACCGGACCATTTCCCCGACAACCCAGCGAAGGGTCGCATGGTCTGTGCGAGCGCCTCGTCGATCTGCGGCATGAATAGGCCCGCGCCGAGCAGCGTAAGAATGAATGGAATCGTGGCTTTCAGCTTCGACTTCGCATGGGGCATTGGGCGGGTTCCATTCCAACATCACCACAGATCCCGGGCAACGCGAGTGGCCGGGACATCATACATTTCTCGAGCTTGGATCGAACCCCGCTCGGAACTCCGACCCAATCTTCGGGTCCGCTGGATATATCCAGGCAGGCGCACGTGTGGGAGGGTCGGAATCTACTCAATGGGTCCGCGGAGCGTTTTGGCGAGCTTTGCCGGCCGCGACCGTTTCCGACGCCATCGTACAAATCCTCGCCGCCTATTCCCAAGTCGAATGCGCCAACTACATCAAAGACGCCGAATGTGCGGAAACATAAATGCAGACGGCTCTAGGCAATTCACCGCCGGCGCGACGGCGTCCAGGCCCAGGAACGAGGAACACTCGCGGACTCTACTTACTTGGCCTGGCAGGCGGCCGTTTCATATAGCCCGCGGCGTGCGCCGGCTCCGCATGGTGACCCCGCTCGACCCAATATTGTCAAGCATAGGCCAGCGGCACTCTCTTCCTGATGATTCAGGCGGCGCTTAGGATCGAATTCGATCCGGCCGCAAAAGCGATCCGTTTCCGCAACCCACGGTTCCCCCCTTCCTTTGACCAAATTGTCTTGCGCCAACTTCGATTGAACGACGCCACGGTTGACATTGAACTCAAGCGGTCGGGGTCGCACGTTTCGATGCGCGTCCTACGAAACATCGGCGCCGTTCAGGTTTCAATGGTTGTCGATTGCCCCCCGGTCCGGGCGTGCACGCCGGCGGCGTCAGTCCTTGGCGGGAATTTGCATGCTCGGCGGACATTGAAAGGTCGCATGCGTACATTCCGATTCTTGCCAACGCCCAGTTATGACGCTTCGATGCGCAGTCGGTCTTTCTCACGCCCTCGGTCAATCTCAGGAGAACTCGATGTCAGACAACTCAGGCGACGGCGCCACTGCGGACTTCGCCGCTGATCTGGCGGCTCTGCGAGCCGATATTGCGAACCTGAGCGAGACGATCGCCGGACTGATGCGCGGTCGCGCCAATGCGGCGGGCGCCGCCGTGAAAGGCGCGGTAGGCGATGCGCGAGATCAGCTCTCGCAAGCGGCTGGTCGCGCGCAGAACAGCGCGTGCGGCGTCGCCGCGGATCTTGAACGTCGGATCGAAAGGGATCCTCTGACGGCAGTGCTGATTGCGGCGGGTATCGGAATGGCGATCGGCATGATGTCCAAGTCGCGAGGAAAGGCTGCATGAGACTGCTGTCGGTCCTTGCCGCCAGCTCGCAGCAGCTTGCGAGGCGTGTTCTCGCAGCAGCGTCAGGACCACGTGTCCGGTGTGTGAATCGGCGGGCGAAAGTGACCCACGACTCGACGACTAACACTGGCCCATTCAGTCGTCGAAAATTGGAATAGACATGGCGACTTACAAATCAGGAGCTGGCTCCCTGTTAGACGTCGATTTGGTGGGTCAAACACTGCGCAGAAACACAGGCGGACGCCGGAACAGGAAATTGCGCCGGAACACTGGAGCGGCTAGGCGTTCAGCTCAGCTAGTTGAGCTGGCGAACTGGGCGGCGGATATGCCAGACGGATATGCCAAAGGCGCCTTCGCATTCTCGAGTCCAGCGGCGACCGCATCCTCAACATGCTCCAGCCAAATGAACTCCAATTGCCGACGCGTCTCGCCAGGAATGTCCTCGAGATCGCGACGGTTCCGCGCCGGCAGCATGACGCGTTTGATGCCGGCGCGCTGCGCAGCGATGACTTTTTCCTTCACGCCGCCGACCGGAAGCACCAGGCCGCGCAGACTTATCTCGCCCGTCATGGCTGTGTCGTTCCGGACGTTCCTACCGGTCAACAGAGAGACTAGCGCCATAAACATAGCGACGCAGGCGCTAGGGCCGTCCTTTGGCGTCGCGCCGGCAGGCACGTGAATATGGATATCGAGCTTCGCAAATCGAACGGGGTCGATGCCCAGCGAATTCGCGCGGTTCTTGACGACGCTTAGCGCGGCCTGGGCGCTCTCCCGCATCACTTCCCCGAGTTGGCCAGTGAGGATAAATCCTCCGGCGCCGGGGTTGCCGGTCGCCTCGATAAACAAGATATCGCCGCCGAACGGCGTCCAGGCGAGCCCAGTGGCCACACCGGGCAGGCTGGCGCGCAACGCCACCTCGTCCTCGAAGATCGGCGCCCCGAGGATGACAGCAAGATCTTCGACGCCAATCGTAATTGCGCCGACTTCCCCTTCCGCGATGCGAACCGCCGCATGGCGCAGCGCCTTGCCAATCTCGCGTTCGAGATTTCGCACGCCTGCCTCCCGCGTGTAGTGGGCGATGATGTCGCCTAACGCCTCGTCCGTAATCGCGACTTGGCCTACGAGCACGCCATTCGCTTCCATTTGGCGATCGACCAGATAACGACGCGCGATTTCAAATTTCTCCGAGGCTGTATAACCGGCCAGACGGATAACCTCCATGCGATCGCGAAGCGCCCCCGGAATCGTATCGAGCACGTTCGCCGTCGCAATGAACGTCACGCGGCTAAGGTCAAAGGGCACAGCCAGGTAATTGTCGCGAAAGCTGTTGTTCTGCTCGGGATCGAGCACTTCGAGGAGACCCGAAGCGGGATCGCCGTGGGGCCCATCGCCCAACTTGTCGATTTCATCCAACATCATGACGCAGTTTCTGGCGCCCGCTTTGCGAATTGCCTGAATGATGTCGCCGGGTAAGGTGCCAATGTACGTGCGCCTATGCTCCCGAATTTCGGCCTCGTCGTGAATGCCGCCCAGGCCGACGCGGACAAATTTCCGATTCATCGCCCGAGCAATCGACTTGCCCAAGGAAGTCTTGCCCACGCCAGGCGGCCCGACAAAGCAGAGGATCGGCGACTTTCCGTTTGGCGCCAGCTTGCGAACCGCGAGATATTCGACGATTCGTAGCTTGATCTTCTCAAGTCCAAAATGGTCCTCATCGAGGATGCGGCGCGCCACCGCGATGTCGATCGTGGCTTCTTCGGGAAGTCCCCAGGGCAATTCGATCAGCCAGTCAAGATAGCCTCGAACCATGCCGTACTCGGCGGCTGACTCCGGCATGCGTTCCAGTCGACGCAATTCCTTGCGCGCTTGATCCTCGACTTCTTTGGGCATCGCGGCCTTGGCGATCGCCAGGCCGAGTTCCGCCATCTCGCTCGTTTTGCCTTCGTCGCCCTCGCCCAGTTGGCGCTGAATCGCCGCCATCTGTTCACGCAACAGCATTTCACGACCGCGAGCGTCGAGGGACGCTTTCGTCTCTGGACCGATCGCTTGGGTCACTCGCATGACTTCGACGCGATGCGCCAGTATCCGCGAAACCAGGTCCAGACGGGGGCCAATTTCGACAGTTTCGAGAATCTCCTGCTTCTCCTCGGACGTCGCGTCCATGTAACTGGCGACCATGTCCGCAAGCTGGCTGGGAGAACCCTCGGACTGGATGGCCGCGATCATTTCCGGGGGCGCTTGCGGCAGGAGTTGCAGGGCTTCCAACGCCTGCCCTTTCAGAAAGATGAAACGCGCTTCGACTTCGGTTGAAGCTTGAGCAGGCTCCGGCTCGGCAATCGGCCGGACCCTGGCGACGAGAAAAGGCCGCCCTTCCAGGAACTCGACAATCTCGAATCGCTGCACGCCTTGGGTCACGAGATGGTGCGCTCCATCGGGAGTCGTGACGTACCGCGCGATATTGGCGATCGTGCCAACGCCGCGCATATCGGTGGCCAGCGGCTCGTCGATTTCGGCGTTCTTCTGCATGAGAATGCCGATTTGCCGTTGCTCGCGCATCGCCTGTTGCGCGGCCTTCACGGAAAGCGCTCTTTCAATCGTGATGGGGAGCACAACTCCCGGGAATAGGACAGCGTTGCGCACCGGTACGATGATAAGTGCGTCCTGCGGCATGGAGGAGGCGACTTCGGACGTTGCCGGGGCGGTGTCGTCGAGCGGCCCTTGAAGCTGACTCTCAACCACCGAGCGCCCCCAATTTTTCCAAGACTATGGTGAGACAACCGTCGGCCGCCGTGCTGCGCACCGCGGCGTATCCGCCTGGCGGAAGCGACACATGACGTTCAAATCGACCCTGCGGAAGTTCGAGACGATGGATCAGCGCGGGGCGCCAAATTCTCTCGGAAACGATCGAGTTCCTGAGAGACTTAGAACGTCGCGATCGAGCGAGACATCGATTCTGCCGGGCTCGACTCCAGGCAGGGCGACCAGCACAATCACCGCGCTCTCGGTTTCCATCACATCGACCGGAGGCTCCCAGGTGGGAACACGGGAGGCGGTTCGAGCTGGACGAAACATCTCGCGATGCAAACGCTCCGCCCGATCAAGCATTTCAATTGCTTCTGACCACATCCAATGGCGCGGGAAGTTCGGTCCCATCATTGTGCCTGCTGCTCACACATTCAAATCAGACTTGCTGAGGCGAGATGCCGGTTGGCGGCGAATGGCGCGGGCGACGCCCCTGTTCCGAGCAACGCCAGGCTTGGGCGCGAACTTGCAATCCACCCCGTCTGGGCGGCGCGATCGACGATCCAAACCGAGAGCGCCCCATCGCCCAGCATGAAATTGGCGCCGGTGAGCGCGTCTTCGATCGAGCTGTAGCGAGTCTCCTTGAGCGCGGTCCTCGGAGCCGTCAACTTGGTCACAGAAGAACTCATTCCCATTCTCGTTCCCCATGCGGAGACTGCCGCCAACGACGATGCGCGTCGGCGAGCACGCCAAAGCTCGCATAACGCCGTCCAATTGCGGAGGGCCGGAAACTACCTATGCTGGCAGAAACGCGTCAGCAGCTGCCGGCTCGCGGTCAGCAAGCGACGCGTCAAATGATCGGATGGAGAGCGCCCACGACGCATTGAATCCCGTTTTCCAAGGCTTTTCGTCGCTGTTCAGACAGATCTGCACCGCGTCGGATTTCAGTCTTTGGGCCAATGCTTCGGCTAGGATCGGATGGGTTTCCCTATATCGCTCCTTGGCAATGTCGAAATGGCGATCGACGAAGAGCGCCATGCGCGCAGACTTCAGCAGAGGTCCCATTGTTTGCGCGAGCGTGGCCCCGACGCGCTCGACCTCCCATGTGAGACCCTAAAAGCGCGGCCGATCCAGGCACCGATCACCCGGCCGTCAGCTTCTCCGTGGGCGCGGCCGTGCCCATCATTGCGGCGGCCATCGTTCCTCTGCCGGACGTCGTCATCTTTGTGTCGGCGACTTCCCTCATTTGCTTGGCGGCTCTGGGGGCGCTGACGGCCCGCGCCGGCGGGGCGAGTGTCGTGACTGGGACAATGCGCGCCGGACTGTGGGGCGCCCTTGCGATGGCGGTGACCGCGATCATGGGGCGTTGTTCGGAACGATTGCTTGAGCGGATGGACTCCGCGTCTGGTTCCCGGCCCATCAAGGAGCGACCGCATTTCATCGGGAAGTCGGCGCGAATAGGCGTCGAGGATTGACGTTGTCGAGACGAGGCCACGTCACGCGGATGCAGCGCCTATCGGCATCCACACCCTCCGCCGATCCACACCTTACGAGCCGGCTCGGTCGCGCCTGTCCTAGGTATATTCCGACGCTATCGCCTCTCGATGACGGCGCTAGACTTGCATCAGGGCTGGATCGAGGTGCTTTCATGCGCTATCGCTTCGATGAGAAGCGACTCCCTTCGGCGGTGTTCGCATCTCCATCAGAGTCCCTGGAAGGCCAGTTCGGTGGGCTCTCAGCAGGAATTGACGAACTCCCTGCGCAATTCGGTATGCGGATCGTCGCTGCCGAAGAGGCTCTTGCTGTCGTGCAAGCAACGCGCAACCTCGAGAGGATCGCTATCGAGAGGATCGCTATTTGTGCGGCGCAACGTTCATGACCAGCCCTCGCGAGTATGGAGTTCCGGTAGCCTTCGTACGCTGGAGGGGAACGTCGCGCTGTTTTCGCATGGCCAATTCGGGCGCGTCCTGGCCGCACGATGGATCGGCGCGCCGGCGCTTGAAGGGCAGCGCGTTGCGCTCGACGCAACTTCGCTCAGCATCCTCGGCCACGAACCTCCCCATCCCGAGACGCCGGTCATCGCGCTCTGGAACGCCGCCTCGAGATCCCTACCCAACAACCAATAGACGCGCTCCGTTCCGACCCTTCGCTTGAAAGGACGAGCGACATGCTCAAGAATTGGCGGGCGAAAGAAGAGGACATCGACGCGATCGCCGCGGCGCGACAAAAGGACCCGTTCGCCGTACTGGGGCCGCACCTCACTGTCGACGGATGGGTCATCCGCGCGTTCGTCACCGATGCGCTCAGCGTGCGCGCGATCACGCGCGAGGGGGCCCCGATCGCCGAGCTCGGGCGCCGCAAGGGCGATTTCTTCGAGGGCTTGATCCCGGGGGCGACGGAACAGCCAGTCTACCGGCTCGAAGTCACGCGCGCCGAGGGCGTCGATTCGTATGAAGACTCGTACGCTTTCGGCCCTGTGCTGGGGCCGCTCGACGACCATCTGCTCGTCGAGGGATCGCACAAGCAGCTCTATCGCCGCCTCGGCGCGCAGCTCGCCCGCCACGAGGGCGCGGACGGCGTCGTTTTCGCAGTTTGGGCGCCCAACGCGTCGCGCGTGTCGGTCGTCGGCGATTTCAACCAGTGGGACGGACGCAAGTGTCAGATGCGCAAGCGCATCGACAGCGGCCTTTGGGAGATCTTCATCCCGCACTTGAGCGCCGGCGCCGTCTACAAATACGAAATCGTCTCGGCCTCCGGCGTGGTGCAGCCGCTCAAGGCCGACCCCTTCGGCTTCGAGGCGGAAATGCGGCCTTCGACCGCCTCGATCGTCGCCCGCACCACGGATTTCTCCTGGACCGACGCGGACTATCTGGAAAACCGCAAGCGGGGCGAAGCGCGGCGCCGACCGATTTCGATCTTCGAGGTCCATCTCGGCTCATGGCGACGCGGCGACGACAATCGCTTCTTGAGCTACGACGAGCTCGCCGATCAACTGATTCCCTATGTCGTCGATCTCGGCTTCACCCATCTCGAGTTGCTGCCGGTCACCGAGCATCCGCTCGACGCGTCCTGGGGCTATCAGCCGATCGGGCTGTTCGCGCCGACGCGGCGCCACGGCGAGCCCGAAGCGTTCGCACGCTTCGTCGATCGCGCGCATGCGGCAGGGCTCGGCGTGATCCTCGACTGGGTGCCCGCGCATTTCCCCACCGACGCGCACGGGCTGGCGCATTTCGACGGCGGCCCGCTCTACGAGTACGCCGATCCGCGCAGGGGCTTTCAACCCGACTGGAACACCGCGATCTACGACTTCGGCCGCAGGGAGGTCGCCAATTTCCTTTACGCCAGCGCGCTCTATTGGATCGACCGCTTTCACGTCGACGGTCTGCGGGTCGACGCGGTCGCCTCGATGCTCTACCTCGATTACTCCCGCAAGCCCGGCGAATGGCTGCCCAACGCCGAAGGCGGCAATGAGAATCACGAGGCGATCGCCTTCCTCAAGCGCGCCAATGAGCTGGTCTACGGCCTGTTCCCCGGCGCGATGACGATCGCCGAGGAATCCACCGCTTTCGCGGGCGTCTCGACGCCGACCAACCTCGGCGGCCTGGGTTTCGGCTTCAAGTGGAACATGGGTTGGATGCACGACACCCTCGAATACATGTCGCGCGACCCGATCTATCGGCGCTGGAGCCACGACAAGATGACCTTCGGCCTCCTCTATGCCTTCGCCGAGAATTTCATCCTGCCGATTTCGCATGATGAGGTCGCTCATGGCAAAGGATCGGTGGTCGGGAAGATGCCGGGCGACGAATGGCGGCGCTTCGCCAACGCGCGCGCCTATTACGGATTCATGTGGGGCCATCCCGGCAAGAAGCTGTTGTTCATGGGCCAGGAATTCGGCCAGACCAACGAATGGAATTGTGACAAGGCCTTGCCATGGTGGCTGCTCGACTTCTGGCCGCACCAGGGCCTCCAGGCGTTGGTGCGCGACCTCAACCGTCTCTATCGCGAAACGCCGGCGCTTTACGCGCGTGACTGCGAGTCGCAAGGTTTCCGCTGGATCGTCGTCGACGACGAAATGCAGTCGGTGCTGGCGTTCCTGCGCATGGGCGACGAAAGCGATCCCCCGGTCGCGGTCATTTGCAACTTCACCCCCGAGGTGCGCCGGAACTACCGCATCGGATTGCCGCATCCCGGACGGTGGCGCGAAGCGCTCAACACCGACGCGGCGCTCTACGGCGGCTCCAACGTCAGCAATATGGGCGCCGTCGACGCCGAGGCGCGTCCGCTGCACGGCCTTCCCGCATCGGCCGCGCTGACCCTGCCGCCGCTCGCGACATTGTTCCTCGCTTATGCAGCGACGTGAGCTCCAGCTCCGCCAGAAGGTCGAAACAGGCCAGAGTTCGTAGGAGGAGCATATGAAGCCCGGAGATGCGACAAGGGACCGGTTGTCTGGCGCTCCCTACGCGCGCCATGCGATGGCCTATGTGTTGGCCGGCGGGCGCGGCGGCCGCCTGATGGAACTGACCGACCGGCGCGTCAAACCCGCCGTCTACTTCGGCGGCAAGTCCCGCATCATCGATTTCGCCTTGTCGAACGCGCTCAATTCCGGCATCCGGCGCATCGCCGTCGCCACGCAATACAAGGCTCACAGCCTGATCCGACATTTGCAGCACGGGTGGAACTTCTTCCGTCCCGAACGCAACGAGAGCTTCGACATTCTGCCGGCTTCGCAGCGCGTCTCGGAGACCATGTGGTATCTCGGCACTGCCGACGCGGTCTATCAGAACATCGACATCATCGAGAGCTACGCGCCGCAGTACATGGTGGTGCTCGCCGGCGATCACATCTACAAGATGGACTACGAGAAAATGCTCCAGCAGCACGTCGAGTCGAAGGCCGACGTGACGGTGGGCTGCCTCGAAGTCTCGCTCGAGGAGGCCAAAGGCTTCGGCGTCATGCACATCGACGAAGAAGACGCCATCCTCTCCTTCCTGGAGAAGCCTGCCGAGCCGCCGCCGATGCCCGGCAAGCCCGATAAGGCGCTGTGCAGCATGGGCATCTACGTCTTCGAGACCAAGTTCCTCATCGAGGAGCTCAAGCGCGACGCCGCCGATCCCAATTCGTCGCGCGATTTCGGCAAAGACGTCATTCCCCACCTCGTCGCCAAGGGCAAAGCGGTCGCGCATCATTTCTCGCAATCCTGCGTCGTCGCCAACGAGGACTCGGTGATCTACTGGCGCGACGTCGGGACGGTCGACGCCTATTGGGCGGCCAACATCGACTTGACCGACATCCTCCCCGATCTCGATCTCTACGATCGCGCTTGGCCGATCTGGACCTATGGCGAGATCACCCCGCCGGCCAAGTTCGTCCACGACGTCGACGGCCGGCGCGGCGTCGCCATTTCATCGCTGGTCTCGGGAGGCTGCGTCATTTCCGGGGCGGCGATTTCACGGTCGCTGCTGTTCACCGGCGTGCGCGTGCACTCCTATTCGACCGTCCACGAGACGGTCGTGCTGCCCTATGCGCAGATCGGCCGGCGCGCCCGTCTGACGAAAGCGGTGATCGACTCCGGCGTCACGATTCCTGATGACATGGTGGTGGGCGAGGACCCGGCACTCGACGCCAAGCGCTTCCGGCGCACCGAGAACGGCGTCACTCTGATCACTCAACCCATGCTCGACAAGCTCGGCCAATGACCGCG
>JBEKVR010000134.1:0-13434 GCA_049513815.1 Roseiarcus sp.
TCGCCGTCTCGTCGATCATGCCGAGATTCTAGCCGCTCCGTGTCCCGGCGCGAATCCCCCATGTCGCGCCCCAATGTCCCGCCAGCCAGCCCGATTCAATTGTTCTTGAACGAGCCCTTAGCTCGCCGCGGCGCCGCTCAGCGTCGCCGCGAGCTTCTCGATCCGCTGGCTGAGGTCGCCGAACGCCTGGGCGACGGCGACGGCCTGGATTTCGGCGTCATGCCGGCCGGCCCGCTCGCGATCGGCGCCGCGCCCCGCCTCCGCCTCGAGGGCGGCGATCCGGGCGCGCGCCTCGGTGAGCTCATCGGCGATCGTCAGCGCCGCCATGACGATCAGCCGCTGGTCGCCGATCTCACCGAAGGACTTGTGAATCGTATCGAATTTGCTGTCGACTAAGCGCGCCAGCGACTCCAGATGCTCTTCCTCGCCCTCGTTGCACGCCAGCCGGTAAGTGCGTCCGCCGATCGTCACCGCCACTTGCGCCATCGCCGCCCGCCTTTCGAACTCGCGCTAGTCGCCGTCGGCGGCGAGAATGCGCTCGATCACCGCTTCGAGCGCGGCGGTGGCGTGCGCCAGGGTTTTGGCCGCTTCGGAATTGGCCGCCTCGAGGGCGCGATTGCGGCTGTGCGCGCCGTCGAGCTCGACCGCGAGCTGGTCGCGATCGTCCTGCATCAGCGCCAGCTCTTCATCAGAGTCGCCGCGCTTGGCGTCGCGCCGCACCCGACGTTCGACCGCCGCCTCAAGCAGATCGACCGCCGCCCGCATTCGTTTCAACGACGGCTCGAAAGGACCGAGGGCCATTGGACTCCATCCTTTAGAGCCCAACGTTTACGCGACGCATGAAGCGCGCGTCAACGCGTCAATGCTGCAATTGACAGGAGAATGCGGCCACGCCTATCAACGCGGCGCAATGAAGCGCGGTGGACGCGCCGCGCGTTTCCCTCGGAGAAAACATGACGGCTCAGGTCTCTCACGACGCGATGGCGAACGCGATTCGCTTCCTGTCGGTCGACGCGGTCGAGAAGGCCAAGAGCGGTCATCCCGGCCTGCCCATGGGCGCGGCGGACGTCGCCACCGTGCTTTTCCGCGACGTCCTCAAGTTCGACGCCGCCGATCCGAAATGGCCCGACCGCGACCGCTTCGTGCTGTCGGCCGGCCACGGCTCTATGTTGCTCTATTCCTTGCTCTATTTGACGGGCGTCGGCGGTCGCGACGGCCTGACGATCACCGACCTGGAAGCGTTCCGCAAAGTTGGCTCCAAGACCCCCGGCCATCCCGAATACGGCCATACGCTCGGGGTCGAGACGACGACCGGTCCGCTGGGCCAGGGGCTCGCCACCGCCGTCGGCATGGCGCTCGCCGAGCGGATGCTGGCGGCCGAATTCGGCGACGTGGTCGACCATCACACCTACGTGCTCGCCTCGGACGGCGACCTGATGGAGGGCGTCAGTCAGGAGGCGATCGCCATCGCCGGTCATCTCAAGCTCGCCAAATTGATTGTGCTCTACGACGACAACGGCATTTCGATCGACGGCAAGACGTCGCTCGCCGACTCGGTCGACCAGCTCATGCGCTTCCGCTCAGCCGGCTGGCGGTCGCTGCGCATCGACGGCCACGACCCGCAGGCGATCCTCAAGGCGATCAAGGCCGCCAAGCGGGCCGACAAGCCGACCCTGATCGCCTGCCGCACCACGATCGGTTTCGGCCTTCCCACCAGGGCCGGCACCAGTAAAGCCCATGGCGAGGCGGCCGGCGCGGCCGAGATCGCCGGCGCGCGCGCGGCGTTGAAGTGGCCCTACGATCCGTTCGTTGTGCCCGACGACATCCTCGCCGCCTGGCGGGACGTCGGCGCGCGCGGCAAGGGCAAGCGCGCCCGTTGGCGCCGGGCGCTTGCGGCGCTCCCGCCCGAGCGGCGCGCCGAGTTCGAGCGGCGGATCCGCGGCGACCTGCCGGCGGCGTTCGACGCCGCGGTCGACGCCTACAAGCGCCAGCTCGCCGTCGACGCGCCGGAAATGGCGACGCGCAAGTCGGGCGAGGCCGCGCTCAAGGTGATCGCGCCCGTCGTTCCGGAGCTCGTCACCGGCTCGGCTGATCTCACCGGGTCCAACAACACCAAAGTGCCGGCGACGGTCGAAATTTCCGCCGGCGACATGTCCGGCCGCTACGTCCATTGGGGCATCCGCGAGCACGGCATGGCGGCCGCCTGCAACGGCATGGCGCTGCACGGCGGCTTCATTCCGTCGGGCGCGAGCTTCATGGCCTTCACCGACTACGCTCGGCCGTCGCTGCGTCTGGCGGCGTTGATGGGGGCGCACGTCGTCCATGTCTTCAGCCACGATTCGATCGGCTTGGGCGAGGACGGGCCGACCCATCAGCCGGTCGAGCATTTCGCCGCACTGCGCGCCATCCCGAACCTGCTGCTGTGGCGTCCGGCGGACGCGGTCGAGACCGTCGAATGCTGGCAGGCGGCGCTGGCGGCGTCGCATTCGCCCTCGATCCTCGCGTTGACGCGGCAAAATCTGCCGGCGCTGCGCAAGGTCCATGTCGCGGAAAATTTGTCCGCGCTCGGCGCCTATGAAATCTCGGCGGCGCCGGAAAAGGCGGCGGTGTCGATCTTCGCCTCGGGTTCGGAAGTGTCGATCGCGGTGGCCGCCCAGAAGCTGCTGGCCGAGAAGAACGTCGCCGCGCGCGTCGTCTCTGTGCCGTGTTTCGACCGGTTCTTCGAGCAGGGCGACAGCTACCGCAAGCAGGTGATCGGCGACGCGCCGGTCAAGGTCGGCGTCGAGGCGGCGGTGCGGCAGGGCTGGGACGCGCTGATCGGCGACGGCCCGTTCGTCGGCATGACGTCATTCGGCGCCAGCGGGCCGTACAAACAACTTTACGAGTTTTTTGGCATTACGGCCGCGAAAGTGGCCGAAGCGGCGCTCGCTCGGCTCGGCGCCTGACGAGAAATGCGGCAAAAAGACACGCGTTTCTGGATTTGGATCAATCCGCGCGCGTCGACTCGCTGCTAATCGACGGCCTCGCCGCTCTTGGAGAGCGGCGGGGTCGGGCGCGCGGGATCGCCGAGAAGGCGTTGTGCGCACTAGACTTTAGACTGAGGATCGACGAAAAGGCGCGCTGTTCGCGCTTCGCCCTGGCGTGTGTCGAGGGCCCTGAGATCAACTGGAGGTAACAGATGGCGGTAAAGGTTGCGATCAACGGGTTCGGACGCATCGGGCGACTGGTGCTGCGCGCCATCGCCGAGTCCGGCCGCAAGGACATTGAAGTGGTTTCGATCAACGATCTCGGCCCGGTCGAGACGAACGCCCACCTGCTGCGCTTCGACAGCGTGCATGGCCGCTTCCCCCACGAAGTGGGCGTCGAGGGCGACTCGCTCGTCGTCAACGGCCAGAAGATCAAGGTGACGGCGATCAAGGATCCGACCCAGCTGCCGCACAAGGCGCTCGGCGTCGACGTCGCGCTCGAGTGCACCGGCATTTTCACCGCGCGCGAAAAGGCCGGGATGCATTTGACCGCCGGCGCCAAGCGCGTGGTCATCTCGGCCCCGGCCGAAGGCGCCGACCTCACGGTCGTCTACGGCGTCAATCACAGCAAGCTGACGAAGGAACACCTCGTCATCTCCAACGCCTCGTGCACCACCAACTGCCTGGCGCCGGTCGCCAAGGTGCTCAACGACGCGATCGGCATTGATCACGGCTTCATGACGACGATCCACTCCTACACCGGCGACCAGCCGACCCTCGACACGCTGCACAAGGACCTTTATCGGGCCCGCGGCGCGGCGCTGTCGATGATCCCGACCACGACCGGCGCCGCCAAGGCCGTCGGCCTCGTGCTGCCGGAACTCAAGGGCAAGCTCGACGGTTCGGCGATCCGCGTGCCGACGCCGAATGTCTCGGTCGTCGACTTCAAGTTCGTCGCCAAGCGCGCCACGACCAAGGAAGAGATCAACGCCGCGATCAAGGCGGCGGCCGAGAGCGGGCCGCTCAAGGGCATTCTTGGCTACACCGAGCGCCCCAATGTCTCGATCGACTTCAACCATGACGCGCGCTCCTCGGTCTTCCACATGGACCAGACCAAGGTGATCGAGGGCACGTTCGTGCGCATTCTCTCGTGGTACGACAACGAGTGGGGCTTCTCGAACCGCATGGGCGACACGACCGTCGCGCTCGCCAAGCTGATCTAATCCAAGAGTGCGGAGCCGGCGGCTTCGCCGGCTCCGCCAATTTTCAATAGTGGCTTTTGTCGCGCCGCTTAGCGCATGGAGCTTGGCGATGTCCGCCTTCCGCACTCTCGACTCCGCTGACGTCAAGGGAAAACGCGTCCTGTTGCGCGTCGACCTCAACGTCCCTACCGAAAACGGGCGGGTGACCGATCTCACCCGCATCGAGCGCGTCGCGCCGACGATTCTCGAGATCGCCGACAAAGGCGGCAAAGTCATCCTCATGGCCCACTTGGGCCGTCCCAAGGGCAAGCCTGATCCGGCGTTCACCCTCAAGCCGGTCGCCGAGGCGGTGGCGGAGGTGGTCAAACGGCCGGTCGCCTTCGCTTCCGACTGCATCGGCGACGTCGCCGCCAAGGCAGTCGCGGCGATGAAGAACGGCGACATCCTCTGCCTGGAGAACACCCGCTATTACAAGGCGGAAGAAAAGAACGAGCCGGAGTTTGTCGCTGAGCTCGCCAAACTGGGCGATATCTACGTCAACGACGCCTTCTCCGCCGCCCACCGCGCCCACGCCTCCACCGAGGGCCTCGCCCACCACATGCCGGCCTATGCCGGCCGGGCGATGCAGAAGGAGCTCGACGCGCTGACGCTGGCGCTGGGTTCGCCGGTGCGGCCGGTGGTCGCCATCGTCGGCGGCGCCAAGGTGTCGGGCAAGCTCGAGCTGCTCGGCAACCTGGTCAAGAAGGTCGACATTCTGATCATCGGCGGCGGCATGGCCAACACGTTCCTGTTCGCTCAAGGCAAGGCGGTCGGCAAGTCGCTGTGCGAGAAGGATCTCGCCGACACGGCGCGGTCGATCCTGGAGGCGGCCAAGACGGCCAAATGCCAGATCCTCCTGCCGGTCGACGCCAACGTCGCCAAAGAGTTCAAGGCGCATGCGCCGGCGCGCTTCGTCGACGTCGATCATGTCGCCGACGACGAGATGATCCTCGACATCGGGCCGGAGTCGATCGTCGCCGTCGAGGCGGTTCTGAATCGGGCCAAGACGCTGGTGTGGAACGGTCCGTTCGGCGCTTTCGAAACGCCGCCGTTCGACGCGGCGACCATGCAGATCGCCAAGACCGCCGCCTTCCTGACCATCGACGGCAAGATCAAGTCGGTCGCGGGCGGCGGCGACACGGTGGCGGCGCTCAACGCGGCCGGCGTCACCGATCAATTCACCTATGTCTCGACCGCCGGCGGCGCCTTCCTGGAATGGATGGAAGGCAAAGCGCTGCCCGGCGTCGAAGCTTTGCGCGCGAAATAGGCTCAAGAGGAAGACACAAATGTCCCGCATTACACTTCGTCAATTGCTCGATCACGCCGCCGAACACGGCTATGGCGTGCCGGCGTTCAACATCAACAACATGGAGCAGGCGCTGGCGATCGGCGAGGCGGCGAACGCCCTCGAAGCGCCCGTCATCATTCAGGCCTCGCGCGGCGCGCGCTCCTACGCCAACGACATCATGCTCCGGCACATGATGGACGCGCTGACCGAAATGTATCCGCAGGTTCCGATCTGCGTGCACCTCGACCACGGCAACGGCCCGGCGACGTGCGTCACGGCGATCCAGGCCAACTTCACCTCGGTGATGATGGACGGCTCGCTCAAGTCCGACGGCAAGACGCCGGCTGACTGGGCCTATAACGTCGGCGTCACCAAGACCGTCGCCGACATCGCTCATCTCGGCGGCGTGTCCGTCGAGGGCGAGCTCGGCGTGCTCGGCTCGCTGGAGACCGGCACGGGCGACAAGGAAGACGGCCACGGCGCCGAAGGCAAGCTCAGCCACGACCAGCTGCTCACCAACCCCGACGAAGCGGTGAAGTTCGTGCGCGAGACCAAGGTCGATGCGCTCGCCATCGCGATGGGCACCTCGCACGGCGCCTACAAGTTCTCGCGCAAGCCGACCGGCGACATCCTCGCGATGACCGTGATCGAGCAGATCAACAAGAAGCTGCCGAACACCCACCTCGTCATGCACGGCTCGTCGTCGGTGCCGCAGGATCTACAGGACATCATCAACAAGTTCGGCGGCAAGATGCCGCAAACCTACGGCGTGCCGATCGAAGAGATCCAGCGCGGCATCAAGCACGGCGTGCGCAAGGTCAATATCGACACCGATAACCGCATGGCGATCACCGGTCAGATCCGCCGCGTGTTCCAGGAGCATCCGGAAGAGTTCGATCCGCGCAAGTATCTGAAGCCGGCGCAGGACGCGATGATCAAGATCTGCAAGCTGCGCTTTGAGCAGTTTGGCACGGCTGGCCAGGCGCCGAAGATCAAGAAGGTCCTCTCGCTCTCCGAGATGGCCAAGCGTTACGCGAGCGGCGAACTCGACCCCAAGTTCGCGTGAGTTGAGGGAGGCGCGGCCTCTCTTCCTCGATTGAGGGGAGAGGCCGCGACGTTCTGCGTTCCAGCGTCGGTTCAGGCGTCGCGTTTCGACGCCCGGCCGGCGTAGACAATCAAGCCCGCGCCGAAGAGCGCGCCGAATGCGCCGATCGCGATCGCGTCGATCGTGTCGATCAGCGCGTCAACGTCGGCGACGCCGGGCAGGCGCGAATAGGCGATACAGCCCGCAACCGCGACAGCGACGCCGCCGAGCAGCGCGAGCGCGCCGGCGAGTCTCAGCACCAATTTCACGACGATTGCCGTTCTCAAACGCGTTGCCGACGGCCGCCAGAATAGGCCGCCGCGGGACGGCCGCGGTGCGGCCCGATGTCGCGCGACAGCCGCAGCGCTGTTCGGCTTACCGGCCCTCGACGACCGCCGACGCGACGATGGCCGTCCCTCTCCGCTACCTGGCGGGCAGGACGGTCGGCGATGGCGCCGGGATGAACTCGTCGCGATCGTCGGGCGGAAGGTCAAACAGGCCTTTGCCCCATTCCGCCTTGCGCCATTCCTCCTTGGCCGCGTCGATCCGCTCGCGGCTCGAGGCGACGAAGTTCCACCAGATGTAACGCGGGCCGCTGAGGGTCGCGCCGCCGAGCAGCAGCAGCCGCGCGCCGGTCTCGCCCGCGCCAATCGTGATCGAGTCGCCGGGGCGGAACACCAGCATGCGGCCCGCCTCGAACGTCTGGCCGGCGACCGTAACCGCGCCTTCGACAATGTAGAGCCCGCGGTCCTCATGATCGTCCGGCAACGGCAGGCGCGCGCCCGCCTCGAGCGCGGCGTCGACGTAGAAGGTCTCCGAGAATACGCTGGCGGACGCGCGCTGGCCGTAAGCGCCGCCAAGGATCAGCCTCAGGCGCGCGCCGTCGGCTTCGAGCGTCGGCAGCGCGTCCTTGGCGTGGTGCTCGAAACTCGGCGCGGCGTCCTCCTGCGCCTCGGGCAGGGCGACCCAGGTCTGGACGCCGAACAGGCTGTGCGGCCCACGGCGCGTCGCGGCGCTGGTGCGCTCGGAATGGGTGACGCCGCGCCCGGCGACCATCCAGTTCAGCGCGCCCGGATGAATGATCTGGTTCGACCCAAGGCTGTCGCGGTGCTGGAATTCGCCGCGATAGAGGTAGGTCACGGTCGCGAGACCGATGTGGGGATGCGGCCGCACGTCGACGCCTTGCCCAGTCAAGAATTCCGCCGGGCCCGCCTGGTCGAAGAAGATGAACGGTCCGACCATCTGAGGCTTCGGCGCGGGCAGGGCGCGCCGCACCTCGAAGTCGCCGAGGTCGCGTGCGCGCGGCACGATCAGGGTTTCGATCGCGTCGGCGCCGACCGCGTCCGGACAGCCGGGTTCGAGAGAAGGGTTCCAGCTCATGTGCGCCTGCAGCCTGCGAAGCGACCTATATGGGCGCGTCAGGTCCGCCTGCAATGTCGACAAGGCGCTCGCCGGACGGGCTCAGACTTGCTTGGCGAGCAACGCAGCCGCGATCGCCGCCCATTCTTCGGCGAGCGGCGCTAGGCTCGTCGGCTTGCCGGCGCGGCGGTACCAATAACCTGCGTTGCCGGCGTCGCCCTCTTTGCGGTGGAGATAGGCGTGGACCCAATCGCCGGCGCCGCCCTCGTCGACCCGGGCGAGCGCGTGCGCTTTGTCCCAGTCGCCCTTGGCCTCCCACCACAGCGCCTGCAACGCGGGGCTAAGGCCCTCCGGCGGCGCGGCGAGGGCGAGCGAAGCGCGGAAGGCTGTGAGATCCATGGCGGGCGCCCGGCGAAGCGGCGACCGAGGTCGCGCGCGAGACGCGCCAGCCTTCCCCACGCGGGCGCGATTGTCCAGGCGCCACGCGCGGACGACGTGCGCGCGGCGCCCAGGGGCGAGGAGTTTGAGGAGGCCGCCGTCAACCGCCGCAGTCGCGCGCTCGTGCTTCTCAGTATGCTTGAGCGGTTGGCCGGAAGAGGATTTCGTTGATGTCGACGTCCTCCGGCTGGCTCATGGCGAAGGCGACCACGCGGGCGAACGAGTCGGCGGGGATCGCATCTTCGTAAGTCTTGTGCATCCGCTCGGCGACCACCGGATCGGTGACGGTGTGGGTCAGCTCGGTGGCGACCGCGCCCGGCGAGATGATGGTGGTGCGGATGTTGTAGGGCTTGACCTCCTGGCGCAGTCCTTCGGAAAGCGCGCGGACGGCGTGTTTGGTCGCGGAGTAAACGGCCCCGCCGGGGCCGACCTTGTGGCCGGCGACCGAGGACACGTTGATGATGTGGCCGCTCTTCTGAGCGATCATATGGGGTAAGGCGGCGGCGATGCCGTAGAGCACGCCCTTGATGTTGACGTCGATCATGCGATCCCACTCGTCGATCTGCAGGCGTTCGAGACGGGAGCTCGGCATGAGGCCGGCATTGTTGATGATCACGTCGATGCGGCCGTGCGCCTGGACCGCACGGTCGACAAGACGCTTCACCTGGTCGCGATCAGTCACGTCGGTCTGAACGACGGCGTCGCCGCCGAGCGAAAGCGCCTTGGCCAGCGCCTGGAGTCGGTCGATGCGGCGCGCGCCCAGCACCAGCTTGGCGCCGTCCTTGGCGAGCTGTCGGGCGGCGGCCTCGCCGAGCCCGCTGCTCGCGCCGGTGATGACGACGACTTTGTCTTTGATGCCCTGTGTCATTGCATTTCCGTTCGAAGAATTGCGCGCGCGGCGCGTATTGTTGGGCGGCGACTTGCTCCCCCAGGGGCCGCGTTCAGTGACCGACGAGGCCGATGGCCGAGACCTCGAGACCGGGCGGTCCCGGTTTCCGCTTCTGCATTTCGTCCTCCAGACCGACCCTAAGCTGACGGCGCGCCGCGTCCGGCCGCGTATTGCGCGTCGCCGACGGGCTCCATCCAGTCGACCGCCTTGCCGTCGAGGGCCTCCTGGACGGCGATGTGGGTCATAGCCGTCGTCGGCGAGGCCCCGTGCCAGTGCTTCTCGCCCGGGGCGAACCAGACGACGTCGCCGGGGCGGATTTCTTCGATCGGGCCGCCCTCTCGCTGGGCCAGCCCAAAGCCGGCGGTGACGATCAAAGTCTGGCCGAGCGGATGGGTGTGCCACGCCGTCCGAGCGCCCGGCTCAAAGGTGACCGTCGCGCCAGCGACGCGGGCCGGGGCGGGAGCGCTAAACAGGGGATCAATTCGAACCGTTCCGGTGAACCAGTCCGAAGGCCCCTTGGCGGACGGCCGCGAGCCGCTTCGCATGATGTCCATGGTCGAACTCCTTTCCGGGCTGAACGCCCGCGCAATGTATTCCAACCGGATCGGACTTCAGTCAGCTGGCGGCGCCCTTGACGGTCCCAGACATAGGAGAGAAGCATTGCCGCGACTAGACGCTACATCGAGATAGCGGTCATATTGGAGATTCATAAATGCGGCGCGAGGAGCTGGGCGACCTGACGGCGTTCCTCACCGTCGCCGAGGAGCGAAGCTTTACCCGCGCCGCGGCCAGGCTGGGGACCTCGCAGTCTGCCCTGAGCTACACGGTCTGACGGCTGGAGGCGAGGCTCGGCATGCGTCTGCTGACCCGCACCACCCGCAGCGTAGCGCCGATCCAGGCGGGCGAGCGCCTGCTCGGCGCGCTCGGCCCGGCGATCGGCGACATCGAGGCCGTGCTCGCCGCCTTGAGCGAGTTTCGCGACAAGCCGGCCGGAAGCTTCCGCATCACGGCGGGCCAGCACGCGATCGACACCGTCCTGTGGCCAGTCCTGTCGAAACTCCTCAAGAACTATCCCGACATCAAAGTCGAACTGAACGCGGAGTCCGCTCTGACCGACATTGTCACGGAGCGCTTCGACGCCGGCGTGCGCCTCGGCGAGCAGGTGGAGAAGGATATGGTCGCCGTCCGCATCGCCCCCGACGCGCACATGATCGTCGTCGCCGCGCCGTCTTGCTTCAAGACCCGCACTCGGCCCGCGACGCCGCGGGATCTCACGCACTACGCCTGCATCAATCTCCGCCTGCCGACCTATGGCGGCTTCTACGCTTGGGAGTTCGCAAAGGACGGCGAGGAGATCAGGGTTCGAGTCGACGGACAGCTCGCCTTCAACGGCGTTCCGCAGATCCTGGCGGCGGCGCTGGACGGCTACGGCCTGGCTTTCGTGCCGGAGGACGTCTGCACGAAGCCGATCGCCGAGGGGCGTCTCGTCCAACTGCTTGCGGATTGGTGCCCACGGTTTCCCGGCTACCATCTCTACTATCCGAGCCGTCGCCAGCCCAGCCCGGCTTTCACGCTGATACTGGACGCGCTTCGCTACCGGTCGTAGAGCGCCGTCGGTCGAATTGGGACAAAGCGATGGACGAGCAAAACGCGCTGGTGCTGTTTTCCGGCGGCCAGGACTCGACGACGTGTCTGGCCTGGGCGCTCGACCGCTTCGACCGGGTCGAGACGGTCGGCTTCGACTACCGCCAGCGCAACCGGGTCGAACTCGAGGCGCGCCCCAGGCTGCGCGCGGCGCTCGCCGCGGCGTTCCCGCATTGGGGGCGCAAGCTCGGCGACGACCATGTCCTCGATCTCGCCGCGCTCGCCGAGGTCTCCGACAGCGCGATGACGCGCGACGTCGCCATCGCCGCGCGCGCCGACGGCCTGCCCAACACATTCGTGCCCGGCCGCAATCTGGTGTTTCTGACCTTCGCCGCCGCGCTCGCCTATCGCCGCGGAATCCGACGGCTGGTGACGGGCGTGTGCGAGACCGATTACTCGGGCTATCCGGATTGCCGCGACGACACGATCAAGGCGCTGCAGGTCGCGCTGAACCTCGGCATGGCGACGCGGCTCGTCGTCGAAACGCCGCTGATGTGGGTCGACAAGGCGGCGACGTGGCGGCTCGCGCGCGATCTCGGCGGCGAGACGCTGATCGACATCGTGCGCGAAGAGACGCACACCTGCTACGAGGGCGATCGCAGCCGCCGCCACGATTGGGGATTTGGCTGCGGCCGTTGTCCGGCCTGCGCGCTGCGCGCGGCCGGGTACGAGGGGTTTCGCGCCGCAGGCTAAAATGCGCTCAGCGCGGCGCGAGCGCCCAGGTTGCCGAGACGACCTCGGTCAGCGTGATCAGGCCGGCCTCGATCGGCGGCGGAGTCGGCGCGCCGGCCGCTTTGAGGCTGTGGGCGGCCTCGGCGAGCGGTCGGTAGACGGGCTGCGCCGCGTCGGCGTGGATCGACTGCAGCGGCCCGAGCTTCATCGCCGCGCCGCGCGCATAGAGCTCGGCGCGATGCGCGGCGTTCTCGACCGCCTTGACGCGCAGTGCGTCCTCGCGCGCCTCGCGATCGGAGACGTCCAAGCCGACGCCCTGGTAATCGGCGCCGTTGGCGACCGCCTGGGCGATCAGCGCGCCGACCCTATCGAGCGGCTGAACCCGAACCGCGATGCGGTTGCTCGCCTGATAGGCGGCGACGACGCGCGGCTGGTTCTGACTGTTGCTCCATACCGGATAGAGCGAGAGCCCGACGGTGGCGATATCCTTGGCGTCGACGCCGGCCGCCTTCAGCCCGGCGATTACCGCCTCGGCGCGGCGCGCGTTCTCGTTCGCCGCCTCCGCGGCGGTCGGCTTCTCGACCTCGATCGACAGGCTGACCATGGCGACGTCGGGCTTGGCGTCTTCGCTCGCCTGGCCGCTGACGGCGACGGTCGGCGCGCCTCCCGCCGCCCTTGGCCCGCTCTCCTCGGCGGCGGCCGCGATGGGGGCGAGAGCGATGGCGACGGCGAGTACGGCGGGGACGGCGTTCATCGGTTTCCTCCCGCGCCGGACGGCGGTTGGGGTCGGCTGACGTCGCGGCGGCGCGGCCCGCGGCGCGCGAATGGTCATTTTCTAACCGAGTCTTAACCCTAACAACCCCTAATGGGCGGCGCAGCCGCGCTTGCAGTCGGCGCGGCCGGAGTTTCGTTGACGCCCATAGAAGCCCATGATAGCCCAAGAAATCCCGCCTGAAGGTCGCCGCGCGCGGTCGGCGGCGCGCCTGAGCGCGCCGGCGCCGGCTATGGCTGCACACGGCCTCGCGGGAGGGCGGGCGCATGGATCTCTTCCTCTCACACTTCGTCAACCGTTTCGACGCCAAAGGGCGAATCTCGGTGCCGGCGTCGTTTCGGGCGGTTCTGGCCAAGGACGGGTTCGACGGGCTGTTCGTTCAGCCTGCGCTCGACGCGCCGGCGCTCGACTGCGGCGGCAAGGCGCTGCTCAAGGAAATCGACGCGCTGCTCGAGTCGAAGCCGCCTTATTCGCGCGAGCGCGAGGATCTGGCGACCGCGCTGCTTGGCGCCAGCGAGATCCTGCGCCTCGATTCCGAGGGTCGCATCGTCCTGGGCGAGCGCCTGCGCGCCGCCTTGGCGCTGACCGACGAAGCGGCCTTCGTCGGCCACGGCCACAAGTTTCAGATCTGGGAGCCGTCACGCTTCGCCGCGCATCTCGAGGAGGCCAAGGCTCGCGTGCGGCGGCTGCGGGCGGAACTCGGCGTCAAGGCGAAGGAGGCGGGCGCATGAAAGCGGGCCGCGGCGAAGACAAGATCGCCGCCGGCGGACTGGCCCGCCATGTTCCCGTGCTCCTCGCTGAGACGCTCGGCGCGCTGGCGGCGCGCCCTGGCGGCGTCATCGTCGACGGCACGTTCGGCGCCGGCGGCTATTCGCGCGCGCTCCTCGAAAACGGCGCGCGCGTCGTCGCGATCGACCGCGATCCGGCGGCGGTCGCCGACGGAGCGCCGCTCGTCGCCGAATCCGCCGGCCGGCTGACGCTGGTCGAGGGCCGCTTCGCCGAACTCGATGCGATCGCCCGCGGTTGCGGCTTCGACGCCGTCGACGGAGTCGCGCTCGACGTCGGCGTTTCGTCGATGCAG
>JBEKVR010000135.1:0-13373 GCA_049513815.1 Roseiarcus sp.
CGACGTGCAGCCGCCGGGCGGCGAAAGCCTGAAGGACACGGTGGCGCGCGCGCTGCCCTACTATTGCCAGCACATCCTGCCGGCGGTGCTGCGCGGCCAGCGCGTGCTGGTCTCCGCCCACGGCAACAGCCTGCGCGCTTTGGTCATGGTGCTCGACGGCATGACGGAGAAGACGATTCCGGCGCTCGAGATCGCCACCGGCGTGCCGCTGGTCTATCGGCTCAACGCCGATTCGACCGTCGCGTCGAAAGACGTGCTGACGGATTGACGCGTCCCCGCGCGCGAACCCGATCCCCATCTTCGTGAGCAGCGCCGACTCGGCGGCGCGTCTCGAACGACGAGGGCGGCGGGTAAGCCGAGATCGCAATCCTTGTCGTCGTGCGGCGCGCGCCGCGCTGCGACGGCGATTCCCTCCAAACGCGCCGCACTCTACACTTGCGCCGGTGATTCGCTTCCAGCGCGAGGTTCGGCGATGCGACGCTTGCTCTTCCTTCTTGCCGCCCTCGTCGCGGCGACCGGCGCCGCCGTGGCGGCGCCGCAGTTCGAATTCCTCGCCGCGCCGCAGATCAACCTGTCGCTCGTCTATCGGCTCGACAAGCTGACCGGCGACGTCATCGCCTGCCAGTACGCCCACAATCCAGGCAAGACCGACATCGAGCCGGGCGCGTTCGGCATCACGGTGTGCTACCGCGGCGGCGACGGCGCGACCAAGCAGGAGCCGAGCGACTATGGGCTCATCGCGACGCGCCACGAGCAGGAAGGCGGCGTGTTCCGGGTCGACTACCGCACCGGCGCGCTGAGCATCTGCTATCTCTACTTTCAGCGCGAGAAGCAGGGCGACCACGACGTCGTCGCCGACCAGTACGTCGTCTGCACGCCGCCGTATAAGTGAGCCTCAAGCGCGGCGCGCTCAGGCGCGATCCGTCAATCCCGGAATGTCCGCCCCGAGCGGCGTAATGCCGTTCGGGTTGAGCGATTTGATCGAATAGTAGCCGCGCTTGATGTGGTTGATCGACACGGTCTCGCGAATTCCATTCCAGTCGAGCAAGCGCAGCAGATAGGCCTGCAGCGCCGGGTAATCGACGATGCGCTTGCGGTTGCATTTGAACACGCCGTGATAGGCGACGTCGAAGCGCACGAGCGTGACGAAAGCGCGGATGTCGGACTCGGTGAAGCGATCGCCAAACAGGAAGCGTCGTCCGTCGGCGAGCCGCGCCTCGAGCGCGTCAAGCGTCGCGAACACCTGCTTGAACGCGTCTTCGTAGGCGACCTGGGTCGTGGCGAAGCCGGCGCGATAGACGCCGTTGTTGAGCCCGTCATACATCTGGTCGTTGAGCGCGTCTATTTCGCTAGCAATATCATGTGGATAAAGGTCCAGCGATGATTCGGCGAGGGCGCCGAAGCCGGCGTTGAACATCCGAACGATGTCGGCCGATTCGTTGTTGACGATCGTCCGCTTCGCCCGGTCCCACAGCACCGGGACCGTCGCGCGGCCGGTGTAATGCGGGTCGGCGCGCGTGTAGATCTCGTGCAGATAGGTCGCGCCGTTGACGACGTCGGGGCCCGAGCCCGGGTAGTCGCCGAAGCGCCAGCCCTGCCCCGTCATCACCGGATCGACCACAGTGACCGTGACGACGCCCTCGAGTCCTTTCAACCGCCGCGCAATCAGGGTGCGCGACGCCCACGGGCAGATCAGCGCGACATAGAGATGGTAGCGGCCCGCCTCGGCGGCGAATCCGCCTTCGCCGGTCGGACCCGGAGCGCCGTCTGGCGTCACCCAATTGCGGAATGACGACGTCTGGCGGACGAAGCCGCCTTTGGCGTCCTTGGCCTGCACCGGCTGCCAATCGCCGCTCCATTGTCCGTCGACCAGCATCGGGCTCCCTCCGGCAGATTGCGAACTCTGCATTTGGGGAGATTCGCCGACCGACGCAATCGGCGGCGACGCAATTCGCCGTGTGCATTATAGAAGGCGCGTCGCGCCGTTTCGGCGCGCAGAGGATTTCGCGGTCATGGCCGGCGCGCCTTTCCTTCCCGCTTCGCGCGACACGATCTTCGCTCCCGCTTCCGGCGCAGGACGCGCGGCGATCGCCGTCATCCGCGTCTCCGGCCCGCGCTGCGCCGCGGCGCTGGCGGCGCTGGCGCCGGGCAAGGCGTTTCCCGACCGTATGGCGACGCTGGCGACTTTGCGCGATCCCGCCAGCGGCGAAACCCTCGACCGGGCGCTGGTCATCCGCTTCGTCGCGCCGCGCAGCTTCACCGGCGAGGAGATGGCGGAGCTGCAGGCGACCGGCGGCCGCGCGACGGTCGCCGGAATCGTCGCCGCGCTGGCGCGCCTACCCGGTCTGCGCCCCGCCGAAGCGGGCGAATTCGCCTGGCGCGCGTTCGAGAACGGCAAGCTCGATCTGTCCGAGGTCGAGGGCCTCGCCGACCTCGTCGACGCCGAGACCGAGGCGCAAAGACGGCAGGCGCTGCGAATCGCCGGCGGCGCGCTGAGCCGCGACGCCGAGGCGATCCGCGCCGCGATTGCCGAGGCGATGGCGCTGATCGAGGCGCAGATCGACTTTTCCGACGTCGAGGATTCCGACGCGCTGTCGCTCGACGAGGCGCGCGTGATTGTCGCCGCAGCGGCGGCGCGGACGCTGGCGGCGCTGACCGGCGCCGCCGCGGGCGAGCGGCTGCGCGACGGCTTCACCGTCGTCATCGCCGGCCCGCCCAACGTCGGCAAGTCGACGCTGATGAATGCGCTGGCGCGACGCGACGTGTCGATCGTCTCCGCCATGCCCGGCACGACGCGCGACCTCGTCGAGGCCTCGCTCGACCTGCGCGGCTTTCCCGTCACGCTGGTCGACACGGCGGGCTTGCGCGAATCCGACGATCCGATCGAGCGCGAAGGCGTGGCGCGCGCGCGACGGCGCGCCGAGCGCGCCGACCTGACTTTGTGGCTGAGCGACTCCGCCGCATTTGACGCGCCTGGCTTCGACGGCGTCGGCCCGGTGATCCTGGTGGCGACCAAGGCCGACCTCGGCGCGTGGGCGGAGGCGGGTGCGATCAGGATCTCGGCCGTCACCGGCGAGGGAATCGAACAATTGCTTGACGCGATCGCCAATGTCGCGGCAGAGCAAATGACCGGACCGGCGCCGGCGCTGATTACGCTGGAGCGGCACCGGGTTGCTTACGCCGACGCGCTTGCGGCGCTCGAGCGCGCGCTCGAGCCGGCGCAAGGCGAGCTGGAGCTGGTCGCCGAGGACCTGCGGCTCGCCGCCCGGGCGCTGGAACGGATCGCCGGCCGGATCGACGTCGAAGACGTGCTCGGCGAAATCTTCAAGCGACTGTGCGTTGGTAAATGAATTCTGTTTCACGTGAAACACCGCCCTCCTTCGCCATCATGGCCGTCCCCGGATCAAGTCCGGGGATTGACCCGGCCATCCAAGCGGCGTCGCAGGGGGCGTCAGTGAGCGGTCTTCCCTTCCAGGTTCGCGCCTGGATGACCGGGTCAAGCCCGGTCATGACGAGGTAGGTTAGGTCGATGTCCGGTTCCTACGACGTCATCGTCATCGGCGGCGGCCACGCCGGCTGCGAAGCCGCGGCGGCGGCGGCGCGCGTCGGCGCGCGCACGGCGCTGGTCACCCAGCGCTTCGACACGATCGGCGTGATGAGCTGCAATCCGGCGATTGGCGGGCTCGGCAAGGGCCATCTGGTGCGCGAAATCGACGCGCTCGACGGGCTGATGGGCCGCGCCGCCGACGCCGCCGGCATCCAATTCCGCGTCCTCAACCGGCGCAAGGGCCCGGCGGTGCAGGGGCCGCGCGCCCAGGCCGACCGCAAGCTCTATCGCCTGGCGATGCAGCGGCTGATCGTCGAGACCGAGAACCTGACGGTGATCGAGGCCGAGGCGAGCCGCTTCGTCATCGTCGACGGCGCGATCCGCGGCCTCCAACTCGCCGACGGTCGGGAGCTCGCCTGCGCGGCGCTGGTCGTCGCGACCGGCACCTTCCTCAAGGGCGTGATCCATCTCGGCGAACAGCGCACCCCGGCCGGTCGGGTCGGCGACAGGCCGTCGGTCGAACTGGCGCATTCGCTCTGCCGGGCTGGCTTCGCGCTCGGCCGGCTGAAGACCGGCACGCCGCCGCGGCTCGACGGGACGACGATCGACTGGGCGCAGCTCGAGGTCCAGCCGGGCGACGATCCGCCCGAGCCGTTCTCGGCGCTGACCGAGGCGATCGTCACGCCGCAGGTCTGCTGCCACATCACCCGCACCAACCTCGCCGGCCACGCGATCGTGCGCGCCAACGCCCATCGCACCGGCGTCTATTCCGGCGCGATCTCCGGCCGCGGCCCGCGCTATTGCCCGTCGATCGAGGACAAGGTTGTCCGCTTCGCCGACCGCGACAGCCACCAGATCTTCCTCGAGCCGGAAGGACTCGACGACACGACCGTCTATCCCAACGGCATTTCAACCTCGCTGCCGGCCGAAGTGCAGGCGGCGCTGGTGGCGACCATCCCCGGACTGGAAAACGCGCGCATCGTCCGGCCCGGCTACGCGATCGAATATGATTACGTCGACCCGCGCGAACTCGACGCCAGCCTGGAGACGCGCCGCATCGCCGGTCTGTTCTTCGCCGGCCAGATCAACGGCACCACCGGCTACGAAGAGGCGGGAGCGCAGGGGCTAGTCGCCGGGATGAACGCTGCGCGCAAGGCCGGCGGGCTCGCCGCCGCGCGCTTCGACCGCGCCGGATCCTATCTCGGCGTGATGATCGACGACCTCGTCACGCGGGGCGTCAGCGAGCCCTACCGCATCTTCACCTCGCGCGCCGAATACCGGCTGTCGCTGCGCGCCGACAACGCCAGCGAACGGCTGACCGAGAAGGGAAACGCGCTCGGCTGCGTCGGAGCGGCGCGCGCCGCCTTCCACCGCGCCGAGACGGCCAGCCTGGACGCGGGCCGGGCGATGATGAAGGCGGCCAAGGCGGCGCCGACCGCGCTCGCCGCCGCCGGCGTGGCGATCAACCAGGACGGCGTGCGCCGCTCCGCTTTCGAACTCGCCGCCCAGCCGCATCTGACTCTTGAGACGCTGGCGCGCGTCTGGTCGGAACTCGCCGACATCCCGCCGAAACTGGCGCGGCGGCTCGAAGCCGACGCCAAGTACGCGGTCTATCTCGACCGCCAGGAGGCGGACATCGAGCGCCATCGCCGCAGCGAGGCGTTGGCGCTTCCCCCCGACCTCGACTACGCCAGCCTGTCGGGCCTTTCCAATGAGTTGAAGGCGAAGTTCCTCGCCGCGCGCCCCGCGAGCCTCGGTCAGGCCGGCCGCATCGAGGGCGCGACGCCCGCCGCGCTGGCGCTGATCGCCGCGCATGCGCGCCGCCGCGGGCGCGAACGCATCGATGCGTGACCGCCCCTCACCCGGCGCTTCGCGCCACCCCCGGGTCTCCGCCCGGGGGCAGGCTCTTCTCCCGCAAGCGGGAGAAGGGCGTCCCCCCTCTCCCGCTCGCGGGAGAGGGGCCGGAGGTGAGGCGGCGTTTCACGTGAAACACCCCTCCGCGGACGCCGACCGCGCCCGCGCGCTGGCGCTGGTTCCGGTCTCCCCCGAGGCCGAGGCGCGGCTGGCGATCTATGTCGATCTGCTCGCCCGCTGGCGGAACGTCACCAATCTCATTTCGGCAGCGAGCTTCGCCGAGGTTTGGACGCGCCATATCGCCGATTCGGCCCAGCTCCTGCCGCTCGCGCCCGATGCGACGCGCTGGGTCGATCTCGGCTCGGGCGCTGGCTTTCCCGGCATGGTGATCGCGATCCTGCTCGCCGACGTCGCCGGCGCGCGCGTCCATTGCATCGACAGCGACCGGCGCAAATGCGCGTTTCTGCGCGAAGTCGCGCGCGCCACCGGCGCGCCGGCCGAGATTCACGCCGACCGCGTCGAGGCCATCGCCCCGGAAAGCCTGCTGCCTGTGGACGCGGTCGTCGCCCGCGCCTTCGCCCCCTTGCCGCGACTGGTCGAATTGGCCAAGGTGTGGATCATGCACGGCGCGGTCGGGGTTTTTCCGCGCGGACGCTCGGCCGAGACGCAGCTCGAGGCCCTTCCCGCCGCGCCTGATCTGACGATCGACATTTTCGCCAGCAAGCTCGACCCCGAAGCGGCGATTCTTCGGGCGCGCAGCCGTTTGAAGGCCCGTTCATGAGCGACGTCCTGCCGACCGTCAACGAAGCCGCCGAGGCCAAGCCGGCTGTCCTGCCGCGCATCCTCGTGCTCGCCAATCAGAAAGGCGGCGTCGGCAAGACGACGACGGCGATCAATCTCGGCACCGCTTTGGCGGCGATCGGCGAACGCGCGCTGATCATCGATCTCGATCCGCAGGGCAACGCCTCGACCGGCCTCGGCATCGACCGCAAGTCGCGCATCGCTTCGACCTACGACGTGCTGGTCGGCGAGCGCACGGTCGCCGAAGTCGTCACGCCGACCGCCGTGCCGCGGCTGATGATCGCGCCCTCGACCATGGACCTGCTCGGCGTCGAACTCGAGATCGCCGGCGATTCCGATCGTTCCTACAAGCTCAAGAACGCGCTGAAGACCTTCTTCGCCCGCGACAATGACGACGAACCGATCACCTACATCCTGATCGATTGCCCGCCGTCGCTGAACCTGCTGACGATCAACGCGCTGGCCGCCAGCGACGCGGTGCTGGTGCCGCTGCAGTGCGAATTTTTCGCGCTCGAGGGCCTGTCGCAATTGCTCAAGACGGTCGACCAGGTGCGCCGCTCGCTCAATCCGGCGCTCACCATCCACGGCATCGTGCTGACGATGTTCGACCCGCGCAATTCGCTCGCCAGCCAGGTCGTCGCCGACGTGCGCGCCTTCATGGGCGACAAGGTCTACGACACCGTCATTCCGCGCAACGTGCGCGTCTCGGAAGCGCCGTCGCACGGCAAGCCGGTGCTGCTCTACGACCTCAAATGCGCCGGCAGCCAAGCCTACCTCAAGCTCGCTTCCGAAGTCATTCAACGCGAAGGCCGCTGGCGCGCCGTCTGAGCCGCGCGCCCGCGGTATGGAGAATTCGATGGCCGATGAAGCCGCCCGCCACGCCGATCACCGCCCGCGCCTCGGCCGCGGCCTCGCCGCGCTGATCGGCGACGCCGGCGAAGAGCCGACCGCCGGGCGCGGCGCGCCGCGCAAGGCGCCGATCGAATTCCTGCGGCCCAATCCGCGCAACCCGCGCAAGGCGTTCCGCGAGGACGAACTCGACGAACTCGCCGCTTCGATCCACGAGCGCGGCGTCATCCAGCCGGTGATCGTACGGCCGGTTCCGCGCATCGCCGACGCCTACGAGATCATCGCCGGCGAACGGCGCTGGCGCGCGGCGCAACGCGCCGGACTGCACGAGATCCCGATCGTCGTCATCGACGTCAGCGATCGCGAGGCGCTCGAACTGGCGATCGTCGAGAACGTCCAGCGCGCCGATCTCAACGCGCTCGAAGAGGCCAACGGCTACGCCCAGCTCGGCGCCGACTACAAATATTCGCACGCCGACATCGCGCGCATCGTCGGCAAGAGTCGCAGCCATGTCGCCAACACGCTGCGGCTGATCGGCCTGCCCGAGCACAGCCGCGCGTTGCTCGCCGACGGCAAGATCACTGCCGGCCACGCCCGCGCCCTGCTGGCGCTTGCCGATCCCGACGCGGTCGCCGACCGCATCGTCGCGCGCGGCCTGAGCGTGCGCGAGGTCGAGCGGCTCGCCGAACGCGCCGAGCATTCGCCGCGGCCTCGCGGCGCCAAATCCGCGACGCCGATCGACGCCGACACGCGCGCGCTGCAAGAGAAGCTCGGCCTGGCGCTGGGAACGCAGGTGACGATCCGTCATTCCGGCCAGGCGGGCGAGCTCAAGATCGCCTTCCGCGATTTCGACCAGCTCGACGATTTCTGCCGGCGGCTGAGCCAACTGCCGCGCTGAGGGCGTCGTCGCGAAGGCTATTCTACGTGTTCGGTCCGTTGTATTTCGCGCTGGGCTCTCAGCCCGGACGCGAGCGCCCATAACGCCCGCAGCGCCACCGCCTCAGCGAGCCGCGGGTAGCGCCGCACTCGTCCGGCAAGCGCCGCGACCGCCGGCAGGCGCCGCGCGGCCATCGCCGCCGACCAGCGCTCCGCCTGTTTCGCCAGCGCGGCGCGACCCGCCGGCGATATGCGCAGGTTCTGACCCTGCGCCGCCGTCTCGAAACTCTTGCCGGCCTCCATCTCCAACCGCAGTCGGTGCAGCAGCGTCAGCCGCTGCGCCAGGCGCGTGACGAGAAAGCCAGGGTCGCCGCCGTCGGCGAAATAGCGCCCGGCGCCCGCCTCGAGTCCCGCCCTATCGCCGATCAGCGCGGCGTCGATCGCCGCATCAAGCGTCGAAGGCGCGGCGTCGGCGACGATCGCCTCGACGTCCCCGATCTCGATGCGTTGCTTGCCGTGCGCATAGAGAATGAGCTTGGCGATTTCGCCGCGCGTCGCGCCGCGGTCCGAGCCCATCAGCCCGACCAGATAGTCGCGCGCTTCCGCCGCGATGGTCATGCCGGCGGCGCGCGCCTCCGCGTCGATCAGCGGCCCGAGCGTGCGCCGGTCGTCGGGATAGCATTCGATCGACGCCGCGTTGTCGGCTTTCTCGAACGCGCTGCGCAGCGCAGCGCCGCGTTTCAGCGATCCCGCCTCGACGACGATCGTGCAATCGACCGGCGGCCGCGCGAACAGCGGCGTCAGCGCCGGCAGCAGATCGCGCGCCTGCGCTTCGATCCACACCGCGCGCGCGCCGCCGAACATCGACACCGCATAGACTTCGTCGGCGAGCGCGCCGGGATCGCGCGCCACAACGTCGCCGTCGAGACGCGTCAGCAACAGCGGATCGGCGGCGCCCTGCAGCGCCACGCCGACCAGCGTCTTGACGCGCTCGTGGACGAGCCCTTCGTCGGAGCCGTGAACGAGAAAGAAGCGCATGTCGCGCGGCGGCCGCTTGACGAAGGCGTCGGCCGTCATGTTGCTGATCGTCGTCACCGCTTCGCCCTTGCGCGCCTCGCCTCGCCGACGGTCTATCATATTTTCGCGACGCCCTCGCCGTTCGAGACGCCCGCTGGCGCGGGCTCCTCACGGTGAGGGCTTTGCGGCGCCCAGCCAAACTCACCCACCCAGCTCATCCTGAGCAGCCCGCGCCAGCGGGCGTCTCGAAGGATGAGGAGGCCGCATGCGGTCATTTTTCCTCACGGCGCTTTTCCCCGGCGCCGAAATCGTCTAGCAAGCGTCGCATCCCCAACAAAGCGACGGCGCGTCATGGCGACTTACAAGCTCTTCCTTCTCCCCGGCGACGGCATCGGCCCCGAAGTGATGGCCGAAGTGGAGAAGGTCGCCAGCGCCTGCGCGCGGCTCGGTCTGGCGCGGTTCGAAACCGAGAAGGGTCTGGTCGGCGGATGCGCTTACGACGCGCACGGCGCGGCGATCTCGGAAGCCGACATGGCGCGCGCCCAGGCGGCCGACGCGGTGCTGCTCGCCGCGGTCGGCGGGCCGAAGTGGGCGAATGTCCCTTATGAAGCGCGGCCGGAGGCGGGACTGCTGCGCCTGCGCAAGGACCTCGCGCTCTACGCCAATCTGCGTCCGGCGATCTGCTATCCGGCGCTCGCCGACGCTTCGTCGCTGAAGCGCGACGTCGTCGAGGGGCTCGACATCATGATCGTGCGCGAGCTGACCGGCGGCGTCTATTTCGGCGAGCCGAAGCAGATCATCGATCTCGGCAACGGCCAGAAGCGCGCCATTGACACCCAGGTCTACGACACGTTCGAAATCGAGCGCATCGCCCGGGTCGCCTTCGATCTCGCGCGCAAGCGCCGCAACAAGGTGACCTCATCCGAGAAGCACAACGTAATGAAGTCGGGCGTGCTGTGGAAAGAGGTCGTCGTCGCCCTGCACAAGCGCGAATTCCCCGACGTCCAGCTCGAACATCAGCTCGCCGACGCGCTCGGCATGCAGCTCGTGCGCTGGCCGAAGCAGTTCGACGTCATCGTCACCGACAATCTGTTCGGCGACATGCTGTCCGACGTCGCCTCGATGCTGACCGGCTCGCTCGGCATGCTGCCGTCGGCCTCGCTCGGCGACCTCGATCCGCAGACCGGCAAGCGCAAGGCGCTTTACGAGCCGGTGCACGGCTCGGCGCCTGACATCGCCGGCAAGGGTCTCGCCAATCCGATCGCAATGATCGGTTCGCTCGGCATGGCGTTGCGCTATTCCTTCAGCCTCGGCGAAGTCGCCGACCGGCTCGACGCCGCGATCGCCACCGTGCTGGCGAACGGTCTGCGCACCGCCGACATCCGCTCCGAGGGCAGCCGCGTCGTGTCGACGAGCGAGATGGGCGACGCCATCGTCGCCGCCTTCGAGCGCGGCGCCTAAGGGCTCAGTCGAACGGCGTGCGGCAATTCGCGCCGCGCGCCGGTCCGGGCTTCAGCACGTCGGCGAAACCCGCCTCGCGCCCGGCCTTCGTCAGGCTCAATCGCTCGATCACGCAGGCGAGCGCCGCCTCGTCGACCGTCGCGCCCGCCGCGGCGCAGACGACGCCCCTGAGCCCGCCGACGCGCGGCGCGAGCCGGAACGCCGCGCAGCCGCGGTCGCCGCCGCCCGCCAGCGTCAGCCCCGCCCATTCGATCGGCCCCGAGGCGCTGGCGAGCGTTTGCGTCGCGCCGAGCCGTTCGACCGCAGCGCCGCCGGCGGCCGCCGTCTCCGCAGCAGCGACGAACAGGCTGAGGGCCGTCCGTCGCGCGCCGTAGCGCCAGGTCTCGACCCGCAGCGCCGGACCTGAGCCTTCGACTCGGCCGACGCTCAGCGTATCGCTGCGGCCCGGGCCGGCGCGATCGAGACGGGTTTCGTGTCTGATTTGGTCCGCTGCGACGCCGTCGAATGCGAGCGCCGGCACAGCGGAAAGATCGATGACCTCACTCGGCGGCGACGCCGCTACGACGCTGGTCCCAGCGCTTTCGCCCGGCGGCCGCAACGGCGCCAACGCCGCGACGCCAACGATCGCCAGCGCCGCCCCCAAGCCGAAGACGAGACGGCGCGGCCAGCCAGAACCGCGCCGCGGCGGCTTGATCTCGTCCGTCCAATAGGGGTCGAACGGCCCGAGGCCGTGCGCCGTTTCGCCGGTCATGTCGAACCCTCGCCGTCTTCGGGCTCTTCTGCGCCTCGACCCTAGCGTCGCGCGCGTCGGCAAACGGTTACGGCGCCCGCCAATCCTGTCGGCAGCGTCAACGCGCTGTTAACGCCCTGCTTTCGCCGCCCGGACCGTCCGTCGGATTGCGCTCCGAACCGGGCGGCAGCGTTGACAGTGACGCAGCGTCACCGCCATTTGGCGCATCCCGTTCCGGAGTGCGCCGCTCATGATCGTAAGCCCCGCCATCGCCGAGCTTGTCCCCGACGCCCAGCGCTGGCGCCGCCATCTCCACGCCCATCCCGAGCTTCTCTACGATCTCGATCAGACCGCAGCTTTCGTCGCCGAGCGGCTGCGCGAATTCGGCTGCGACGAAGTTCGCACCGGCGTCGGTCGGAGCGGAGTCGTCGGCGTCATCAAGGGCCGCAAGGGCGCGCGCGCACGCGCGATCGGCCTACGCGCCGACATGGACGCGCTGCCGATCGTCGAGACGACCAACCTGCCCTATCGCTCGACCGTTCCCGGCCGCATGCATGCTTGCGGCCACGACGGCCACACCGCGATCATGCTTGGCGCGGCGCGCTATCTCGCCGCCACCCGCGACTTCGCCGGCTCGGCGGTGGTCATCTTCCAACCGGCCGAAGAAGGCGGCGCCGGCGCCAAGGCGATGGTCGACGACGGACTGATGGAAGATTTCGCCATCGAGGAAGTCTACGCGCTGCACAACGCGCCGAAACTCGAAGTCGGCAAAATGGCGATTCGCAAAGGCGCCGCGATGGCGTCGGCCGACTTCTTCGTCATCAAGCTTGAAGGCAAGGGCGGCCACGCCGCATTTCCTCACAATTGCGTCGACGTCATCTTCGCTGGCGCGCAGATGGTCGCCGCCTTGCAGACGATCGTTTCGCGCAACGTCGACCCGCTCGATTCCTGCGTCGTCTCGGTGGCGCGCTTCACCGCCGGAAACACCGACAACATCCTGCCGCAGTCCGCCGAGCTCGAAGGCACCGTGCGCACGCTGTCGCCGGCGGTGCGCGACCTCGCCGAGCGACGCTTTCGCGACATCGTCGCCGGAATCGCCGCCGCTTGCGGCGTCAGCGTCACGCTCAACTATCGCCGCAACTATCCGGTGACGATCAATTCGGCGAAGCAGACCGATTTCGCCGCCGGCGTCGCGCGCGAGGCGCTCGGAGCCGACAATGTGCAAACCGACCAACCGCCGGTGATGGGCGCCGAGGATTTCTCATTCATGCTCGAAGCGCGGCCCGGCGCTTTCGTCTGGCTCGGCAACGGCGACACCGCCGGCCTGCACCATCCCGAATACGACTTCAACGACGCCGCGCTGCCGTACGGCATCGCCTATTTCGCGCGGATCGTCGAAACCGCGCTCGCCGTCTAAGCTTCGAGCTCCTCGCGTAAAATTTCGAGTGCGAGCCATTCGTCTTCCGCGCGCTCGAGTTCGGCGCGTTTGTCGGCGTAGGCGCGCGTCGCGCGATCGAAGCCGGTCGGATCGCGACCGTGCAGATCGACGTCGGCGAGCTTGCCCTCCAATGTCGCGATCTCATCGCGCAGCGCCGCGATTCGCCCCGGCAGCAGTTCGAGCGCGCGTTTCTGATTGAACGACAATTTGCGCCTCGCCGCCGGCCGTTCCGCCACTTCGCGCGTCGGCGCCTTTTCTATCCTTGGAGCTTCGGCGACGCGCGCGCCGGAAAGTCCGTAGCCGCGCTGCGCGACGAGATCGGAATAGCCGCCGGCGTACTCGCGCCAGCGTCCGTCGCCCTCGGCCGCCACCACCGAGGTTGCAATCCGGTCAAGGAAGTCGCGGTCGTGACTGACGATCAGGATCGTGCCGGAATAATCGCCGAGCAGTTCCTGCAACAGCTCCAGCGTCTCGAGGTCGAGATCGTTGGTCGGCTCGTCGAGCACCATCAGGTTCGACGGCTGCGCCAGCGCGCGCGCCAGCGTCAGCCGACCGCGCTCGCCGCCCGACAGCTTGCCGATTGGCGTGCGCGCCTGCTCGGGCGAAAACAGGAAGTCCTTCATGTAACCGACGACGTGCTTGCGCTCGCCGTTGACTTGCACATAGTCCGAGCCGCCGCCGGTCAGCGCGTCGGACAGCGTTGTCGTCGGCGACAGTGACGCGCGCCGCTGGTCGAGCTTGGCCATCGCCACGTTGGTCCCGAGCCGCACCACGCCGGAGTCGGGCGCGAGCGCGCCCGA
>JBEKVR010000136.1:0-13312 GCA_049513815.1 Roseiarcus sp.
ATTTTCTCGCCGCACTATCGCGATCTGGCGCCGCTGTGGAACGAAGGCAAATCGATCACGCTCGCCGGCGACGAGGAGGCGCTGAAGCGCGCCGGCGCGCAAGAGCTGACCTTCACGCCGAAGTAGAGCCAGTTGTCTCTATTTCGATGCGGTTCCGACCGTCGTCGCGAGCGACGGCGGCGCGATCCAGGCGAAGCCGCGGCCGCAATCCCTTCGTCTCGATTGCGTCGCTTTGGTCGCGATGACGACCTCGATGATTCGGCTTGAACGCGTCATGCCCTGACAGCGACATCGGCGCATCTGGCCTGACAGGCGAGTTAGTTCTAGGCTGGGCCGCAAATTGGAGAGAGGGCGGCGTCGTGCGTCTTTTGGTGGTGGGAGCCGGTTCGACCGGCGGCTATTTTGGCGGGCGTCTCGCCCAGGCGGGGCGCGACGTGACATTTCTCGTGCGCCCGGCGCGGGCGGCGAAACTGAAAGAGACCGGACTGCGCATCGTCAGCCCATACGGCGACGCGACGCTTCAGCCAAAGGTCGTCACGACGGAGACCCTCGCAGGGACCTACGACGCGGTGTTGCTGACCGTGAAGGCGTATCAGCTCGAGGCCGCGATGGAAGATTTCGCGCCCGCGGTCGGCCCGGAGAGCATGATCCTGCCGGTACTCAACGGCATGGGCCACATGGACCTTCTGGCGCGGCGCTTCAGCCCGCACAACGTCGTCGGCTGCGCCTTGCAAGTGTCGACGACGCTCGATGACGATGGCCGCGTCGTCCAGCTATCGACCCTGCAGAACATCGTTTATGGCGAACTCGACGGCGAGCTGACGCCTCGCATTGCGTCATTGGATGAATTCATGCGGTCGGCGGAGATCGGCGCCCGACTTTCGCCGGCGATCCAACGCGAGATGTGGGGGAAGTGGACCTTCCTCGCGTCGCTGGCCGCGACCACCTGCCTGATGCGCGGATCGATCGGCGAGGTTGAGGCGTGTCCGGGTGGAGCGGCGTTTACGCTCCAGCTGTTTGGCGAAGTCGCCGCGATCGTCGCTGCGGTCGGCGTTCCGCCGTCTGACGGCTTCCTGACCGGCGTGCGAGCGATGCTGACCGAAAAGGGATCGCCTTTGGCGGCGTCGATGTTCCGGGACTTGCAGAGCGGCAGACCGATCGAGGCCGAGGCGATCGTCGGCGATCTCATCCGCCGCGGCGCGAAGGCGGGGATCGGCGCGCCGTTGCTCTCCGCCGCCTACGTCTGCCTCGTCGTGCATCAGAACAAGCTCGGCATGGCCCATTAGGGCAGAATGCGATCAGATGGAATCGTCATTGCGAGTAAAGCGAGGCAATCCAGACCTGGGGATTGGCGCTGCGGCTTAGTCTGGATCGCTTCGCTATCGCTCGCGATGACGGCATAGGCGTTTCAACTCGAGCGCTTCACGCTCCAGTTGACGTCGAGAGGCGCAGACTCTCCAAAGCCGACCTTGGTTCTTCACTGGCGACGCCGCAAAAAAGAATGGCGTGGGGCGGCGCGTCGCGCCGTCCGCACGCCGAGGGAGCGGCGCGAAAGGCGACGCGCCGCGTGGGAGATCGTTTCGCCGGCTCAGGCGCCGGCGGTGCGATCGGGATACGCCAGCTCGTGGCGGCTGCGCCATTCGGGCTTGACGTAGTTGATGATCAGCGACCGGCGGACGCCATTGATCGGCCGCCGGTGGAAGCCGTGCCAGGTGTCGCCGCCCGGCACGAAGATCAGCCCGCCGTTGCGCGTGTACGGCGCGACGGCGACGAGGTTGAGATTGGCGTCGAGAATGTCGGTGCCCCACGCCTCGCTGCCCAGCTCGGTCGAAAGGTAGACCAGCATCGTGAACAGCTTGGCGCCGATGTCGGTGTGCGGCTCGAGCCAGAAGCCGTCGGTGTCGAGGCAATATTCGATGCGCAGGTGGCTCTTGTCGCGCAGCTCGATTTCGCACAATCGTTCGATGCGCTCGACCGTCGCGGCCGACTGGAAACCGGCGGCGAGCGCGTCGCACACCGGATGGCGGCGGCGGTTGTCGAGACCGAAGAACAGTCGCGAGCTGTTGTGCGTCTCGCGCTTGCCGAGCGTATCGTCGATGTTCGCGGCCCGCGCCGGCAGCGCGTCGATTCCGTCGCACACCACAACCGGCAGAATGTCGGACAACAGCCAATGACGGAACGGCTGGGGCGAGAACTGGCTCGCGTCGAAGCAGCCGATCAGGCTCGCCGAAACTGCGGAACCGTTAGCCACGGGCCCCTCCCGCCTTGGCGGCGCGGCGCGGCGCGAGCAGCTTCATCGCCTGCTTGGCGCGGGCGGAGACGCGGTGGCGCAACAATTCGCGCTTCGCCGCGAAGTCGGTCGTCATCCAGTTGATCATCACGTAGCGCCGCACCCCTTCGTAGGGCTCGTGGCCGTGGAACGATTTGTCGGAGCGACGGAACGCGATCATCGTGCCGAGATCGGGCGGCACTTCGCCAATCATGTCGTTGAGATCGGTCGGCGAGCGCAGCAAGCGCAGGCGGCCGCCGCTCGCCTCCCATTGGTCGTTGAAGTAGATCAGCACCGTGATCAGCTTGGTCGGCGTGTCGGTGTGGATGCGGCCGTCCTTGGCGGCGCAGCGGCCGCGCACGGTGATCATCTGCGGTCGGCCGACGAGATTGACGCCGAATTTCTCGGAAAAGGCGCGCGCCGTCTCTTCGCTCTTCAGTTCGTCGATCAGCCGGCGGAACATCGGACCGTAATGCGTCGCCTCGACGGGCAGCAGGCCGGAGTCTTCGATGCGGGGAAAGTCGTCGCGGATCGCCGCTGCGTCGGCGGGGCGAATCGCGTCCTTCACGACGGTGAAAGTGAACGGCTCACGCGACAGCGGCGCAAGCTGCAACGATTCGAGGTCGAGCAACAACATGGGCGATCCACTCCCTTAGCAAGGTCGCGCGCACCGTAGCCGGCGCAGACCAAAAAATGATCCCCCTCAATCGCCCGCGCGACAATCGGACGCACCTTTTCGGGCGACCGAAGACCACTGGAATCGCTTGGCGGACCTCGGCTTTTGACGCTGGCGGCTTCGCTCAGGCGGCCGGCGCCGCCGCCGTATCGAGCGCGGCGCGATCGTCGGCGGACAGCGTCAGCGTCGCGGCGCGAATCAGGCTGTCGACCTGCGCCGGCGTCGTCGCGCTGGCGATCGGCGCGGTGACGCCCGGCTGCGCGATCAGCCACGCCAGCGCCACCTCGGCCGACTTGGCGCCATGCCGCTCCGCCACGGCGGCGAGCGCGTCGACAATGCGCAGGCCGCGCGGATTGAGATAGCCGCGCACGCCGCCGCCGCGCGGGCTCTGGCCGAGGTCGGCGGGCCTGCGGTATTTGCCGGCCAGGAATCCTTTGGCGAGGCTGTAATAGGTGATGACGCCGATCTCCTCGGCGACGCACAGGTCCCGGAGCGCGCCTTCGAAACCGCTGCGATCGTAGAGGTTGTATTCGGGCTGCAGGACTTCGTAGCGCGGCAGGCCCTGCGCGCGCGACGTTTGAAGCGCGGCGGAAAGCTGCGCGGCGCTGAAGTTCGACGCGCCGCACCAGCGGATCTTGCCCTTGGCGATCAGCCGCTGGTAGGCGCCGAGCGTCTCGGCGTGCGGGACCGAATCGTCGGGCCGATGCGACAGATAGAGATCGATCGTCTCGACGCCGAGCCGCTGCAGCGACGCCTCGACCGCCTGTTCGATATACGCGGCGGAAAGTCCCTTCTTGCCCGGCCCCATCGGCGAGCCGACCTTGGTGACGATCGTCATTGCGCTGCGGGCGCCGCGCGAGCGCAGCCAGTCGCCGATGATCGTCTCGGATTCGCCGCCCTTGTTGCCCGGCGCCCAGGCCGAATAGACGTCGGCGGTGTCGATCGCGTCGAGGCCGGCGGCGCGGAAGCGGTCGAGCAGATCGAACGCCGTCTTGGCGTCGGCGGTCCAGCCGAACACATTGCCGCCGAACACCACCGGCGCGATCGAAAGATCCGTGCGACCCAGTCTACGCTTCTGCATGGTTTGCTCCCTGTTGACGCCCCAACGGTAGCGCAAATCGCGTCCTGCATAACGTCCCGCATTTCGCGGCGCGAAGCGATTGTCTGTTACGACGACCGCGCTTGACGAAATCGTGATCGGCCGCAACATGCGGCGCGCGCAGGATTAGATTGCCCGCGCGACGACAAAGACAAGGCGCCGGCGATGAGCCCGGAAATCGAGAAATTCCTCAACGCCGCTGCGGTTGACTACCGCCTCCATCGTCATGCGCCGGTCGTATCCTTCGCCGAGTCAAAAGTCGCCCTGCCGTTCGATCCGGAGGCGACCGTCAAGGGGCTCGCGTTCCGACTGCCGACCGGCGCCTATGCAATCGTTGCGCTGCGCGGCGACGCGCGCGCCGATTACAAAAAGATCGCCGCCGCGCTCGGCGTACGCCGTGACGAGCTGAAAATGGCGACTGCCGAAGACCTCGCTCGCGATCTCGACATGGAGCCGGGCGGCGTAGCCCCGCTTCCCGTTCTTGGCGCCGCCGTGCTGTTCGATCAGCAGACGCTCGCCCTCGAAACGATCTTCTGCGGCGCCGGTCGCGCGGGGGCCACGCTCGAGATCCAGCGCGCCGAACTCGTCAGGATCGCCGGAGGCGCAACCGCGGACTTGACGAAGTCCTGAGCCGACTCCCCCCACCGACTTCCGCGTCTCAGGTCCTCACGGCACTTCGCGCACCGCGCCGCGCGCGGCGCTGGTGGCGAAGGCGGCGTAGGCGCGCAACGCCTTCGACACTTTGCGCGGGCGCGGCGCGGCGGGCTTCCAGGCGTCCTTGCCCTTCGCCTCGATCGCCGCGCGCCGCCGCTTCAGCTCCGCTGCGGCGACCTTGAGCTCGATGGTGCGGTTGGGAATGTCGATGGCGATGCGGTCGCCCGGCTCGACCAGCGCGATCGCGCCGCCTTCAGCCGCCTCGGGCGAAACATGGCCGATCGACAGGCCCGACGTGCCGCCGGAGAAGCGGCCGTCGGTGATCAGCGCACAGGTCTTTCCGAGGCCCTTCGACTTGATGTAGCTCGTCGGGTAGAGCATTTCCTGCATGCCCGGCCCGCCGCGCGGGCCCTCGTAGCGGATGACGACGACGTCGCCGGCGACGACTTCGCCGGCGAGAATGCCGCGCGACGCGTCGTCCTGGCTCTCGAACACTTTCGCCGGCCCTTCGAACTTGAGCACGCTGGCGTCGACGCCGGCCGTTTTGACGATGCAGCCGTCGAGCGCGAGGTTGCCCTTCAGCACCGCAAGGCCGCCGTCCTTCGAATAGGCGTGGTCGAGGTCGCGGATGACGCCCTTCTCGCGATCCTCGTCGAGCGACTCCCAACGCGCCGCCTGGCTGAACGCGACCTGGGTCGGCACGCCGCCGGGCGCGGCGGAGAAGAACTCGCGCGTCGCCTTCGACGCGCCGCGCTTGACGTCCCAGCGCGCCAAAGCCTGATCGAGCGACTCGGCGTGGACCATCTTCACGTCGCGGTTGAGCAGATGGGCGCGGTCGAGCTCGCCGAGAATGCCCATGATGCCGCCGGCGCGATGGACGTCCTCGACATGGATGTCGGGGACCGACGGCGCGACCTTGCACAACACCGGCACGCGCCGCGACAGGCGGTCGATGTCGACCATGGTGAAGTCGAGCTCCGCCTCGTAGGCGGCGGCGAGCAGATGCAGCACCGTGTTGGTCGAGCCGCCCATGGCGATGTCGAGGCTCATCGCGTTCTCGAACGCCTTGAAGCCGGCGATCGAACGCGGCAGCACGCTCTCGTCGTTCTGCTCGTAATAGCGCTGGGCGAGATCGACGATCAGATGGCCGGCCTCGACGAACAGCTTCTTGCGGTCGGCGTGGGTGGCGACGACCGTGCCGTTGCCGGGCAACGACAGGCCGAGCGCCTCGGTGAGGCAGTTCATCGAATTGGCGGTGAACATGCCCGAGCACGAGCCGCAGGTCGGACAGGCCGAGCGCTCGAGCGTCTTGACGTCCTCATCGCTGACCTTGCTGTCGGCGGCGGCGACCATCGCGTCGATCAGGTCGACGCGCGACGTCTTGCCCTTGAGTGTGACCTGGCCCGCCTCCATCGGCCCGCCGGAGACGAACACGGCGGGGATGTTGAGGCGCAGCGCCGCCATCAGCATGCCGGGGGTGATCTTGTCGCAATTGGAGATGCACACCATCGCGTCGGCGCAATGGGCGTTGACCATGTACTCGACGCTGTCGGCGATCACTTCGCGGCTCGGCAGCGAATAGAGCATGCCGTCGTGGCCCATCGCGATGCCGTCGTCGATGGCGATGGTGTTGAACTCCTTGGCGACCCCGCCCGCCGCTTCGATCTCGCGGGCGACAAGCTGGCCGAGGTCCTTGAGGTGGACGTGGCCGGGCACGAACTGGGTGAAGGAATTGACGACGGCGACGATCGGCTTGCCGAAATCGCCCTCCTTCATGCCGGTGGCGCGCCAGAGTCCGCGCGCGCCGGCCATGTTGCGGCCGTGCGTGGAGGTGCGGGAGCGCAGAGCGGGCATGGCGATCGCCTTTTGGGGTGAGAGCGTGGGGCGAGGTTGTCGCAAATTGGCGGGCGCGGAGCAAGGCTAACGCGATTCCCGCTGCAATATCCGCTCTTTGCGAGGCGAGCTGGCGCGCTGCGGATCCCCCGCTCTCGCAACCGCAGCCGCAGGTCGCGAGGACGAGAGGCCGGTGGGGCGACGAAATGGAAGTTTATCCAGGCGTCGCTGTCATGGCGAATTGGGGATTGACGCAGCTGTTGCTATAATCTTGCGTTCATCCCGAACAGAAGGACTCGCCGACGATGCGCAACTCAATGTTTCGCGCCGCCGCTTTCTTCGCTTTGGTCGTCTATGGCGGCGCCGCGGCGGCCGACTGCTACGACGTGTTCGGTTGCACCGATCGCGATCGTTTTCGCGTCGGCGAACTGACGAGCGGGCCGAATTGCGAATTTCTCTACCTGATGCGCAACCGCATTTATGCGCAGCACGGCTATTGCTTCCAGACGCCGCGCGCGATCGCGACGTTCGGCAACGCGGGCTGCGTCAGCAGCAACGCCAATGCGCTCGGGCTCAACGCAATCGAACTCGCCAACGCCGCGACGATCCTCCAGGCCGAGCATGCGATGGGGTGCCCTGAATGAAGGATATGGCGACAGTTGCACTGTCAGCGTAACGCCGCCGTAGCGCCCAGACCGAAGGCCAGTCCCTCAAGCGCTGGCTTCGCCGCTTACAGCTTGTAGCCGATCTGCCGCAGAAAATTCTTGCGCCACGCGACGTCGTCCGCGCCCTCGACGCCTTTCGGGGAAACTCCGTCGATGACGCCGAGCAATCCCCTGCCCAGGTCGGTCTCGGCGACGATGACCTCGGTCGGATTCGCGGTCGCGCAGAAGATGCGGCAGACCTCCGGAACCATCTTCAGCGCGTTGAGGACGTTGACCGGATAGAAGCCGTCGCCGAGGAAGACGATGAAGCTGTGCCCGGCGGCGAGCGCCATCGCGTTCTTCTCGGCAAGCGCAATCATCGCAGCGTCGGTGCCGGAACTGCGCACCAGGCATTTGCCGGAAGCCTCGCAGAAGGCGAGGCCAAACTTGATGCCCGGCACGGCGCCGACCAGCGCCTCGTGGATGTCTTCGACCGACTTGATGAAATGGGTCTGGCCGAGGATGAAATTGGTCGCCTCCGGCTTGTCGATCCGAACCGTCGTGAGCTGCATCGCCATCTCCTTGCGCCCGCGACGAAGGGCGGCGCAATAGGCCCTACTTCTTGCTCTTATCCTCGTCGTCCGGCAAATCGTCGTCGGAGATCGCCCGCCAGGCGGCGCCGTCGAGGTCGTCGAACTGGCCGGTCTTCATCGCCCACAGGAACGCAAACAGGCCGATCAGCCCCAGTCCGATCGCCAGCGGCACCAAGAAGACGAGGACGTTCATGCGCGCGCCCGCGCTTTCCGCGCTCTCAGCGCGTTGCCGGTGACCAGCAGCGACGAGCCGGACATCGCCAGCGCGGCGATCAGCGGCGTCGCCAGCCCAAGGATGGCGATCGGCACGGCGATCAAATTGTAGATCGCCGACAGCCACAGGTTTTCGATCATCAGCGCCTTGGCCTTGCGCGATATGTGCAGCGCCTCGGCGATCGGCGCGAGGCGTTCGCCGAGGAACACCGCGTCGGCCTGGGCCTGGGTCAGATGCGCGGCGGAGATCGGCGAGATCGACACGTTGGCGGCGGCGAGCGCCGGCGCGTCGTTGAGCCCGTCGCCGACCATCAGCACGTGACGGCCCGCTTCGCGCAGCGCCTTCAACCGCGCGATCTTGTCGGCCGGCTTGAGGCCGGCGGCAAAGCGCGTGAAGCCGAGCTCGTGCGCGACCTTCTCGACCGCTTCCGGCCGGTCGCCGGAGAGGATCTCGATTGCATAGCCTTCGCGTGCGAGGCCGGCGACGACGGCGGCGGCGTCGACGCGCGGCGCCTGGCGAATGGCGAACACGACTGCGCGCTCCGGGCCGCGGAAGGCGATCAGCGACGCATCGGGCCACTGCGCGGCGACTGTCGCCGCTTCCGCCTCGGCCTTGCAATAGGCGGGCGAGCCGAGCTTGAGCCGCTTGCCTTCGTGGAAGACGGTGACGCCCTGCCCGGGGAATTCGTGGGCGGCGAGCGGGTCGGCAGCGTTCGCCGCGGCGGCGACCGCCTTGGCCAGCGGGTGCTTGCTCGCCAGCGCCAGCGAACCGGCCAGCGCCAGTTCGGCAGGCGTGAAGTCGTCGCGGTTGGCGAGGCTCGACTGCGGCAGCGTCAACGTGCCGGTCTTGTCGAAAACGATGGTGTCGACGTCGGCGAGCCGTTCGAGACCGTCGCCGGAATTGAGCATCACGCCGTGGCGGAACATCGCGCTCGCCGCCACCACCTGCACCGCCGGCACGGCGAGCCCGAGCGCGCACGGACAAGTGATGATCAGCACGGTGATGGCGATCACCAAAGCCGGCTGCCACGATAGGCCAAGCAGGACCCAGCCGATGAACGTCGTCAGCGCGGTCAGGTGCACGACCGGCGTGTAAAGGCGCGAGGCGCGATCGGCGAGCCGCACGTAGGACGAGCGCTGCTCGATGGCGCGCTCGAGCAGATGATTGACCTCGTCGAGCAGCGTGCCTTCGGCGGCCTTGCTGACGCGGATGCGCAGCGCGCCGGCGAGGTTGAGCGTGCCGGCGTAGACCATCGCCCCCGGCCCGACGGCGATCGCCGCGGTTTCGCCGGTCACTAGGCTCTGGTCGATCTCAGAGCGCCCGTCCTCGACCATTCCGTCGACGGCGATGCGGTCGCCGGCGCGCGCCAGCACCAGGTCGCCGGGGGAGATCGCGGCGATCGGCGTCTCGCACGCCTCGCCGTCAGCGTTGAGCTTGGTCGCGGTCTCCGCCTTGATCGCCGCGAGATTGGAGGCGACGTCGCGCGTGCGCCGGCGCATCCGCTGGTCGAGATAGCGGCCCGCGAGCAGGAACAACACCAGCATGATCGCGCTGTCGAAATAGGCCTCGCGCGCGTGCTGCACCGTCTGCGCGACCGACAGCGCCAGCGCCAGCGTGACGCCGATGGTGATCGGCACGTCCATGTTGAACGAGAACTGGCGTAGCGCCTTCATTGCGCTGTCGAAGAACGGCCGCCCGGCGTAAGCGACGCATGGCAGGACCACCAGCGCCGACAGCCAATGGAAGAAGTCGCGCGTCGCCCAGCCGCTGGCGTCGGCGGCGCCCGACCACAGCGAAACCGAGATCAGCATCACGTTCATCGCGCCGAAGGCGGCGACGCCGAGGCAGCGCAGCAGGCGCCGCTCCTCCGCCGCCTCGACATTGTCGAGATTGGCGGCGGCGAACGGATAGGCTGCATAGCCAAGACTGCTCAGCCGATCGATGATCGCCTCGGGCCTGAGCTCACCCTCGCTCCATTCGACGGTGACGCGCTTGCTGGCGAGATTGACGCGCGCGCCGCGCACGCCGTTCTCGCGCGCCAGCCCCTTCTCGATCGTGGTGATGCAGGCGCCGCAGTGGACGCCTTCGACGACGAGATCCATCGCCGCCACGCCCTCGGCGGGATAGCGCACGAAATGGGAAAGGTCCTGCGTCTCGCTCACGCTCGATCGCTCCTGCGCCGTCGCAGCGGCGTCAACGGCGCGCCGCATTCTAAAGCATATCGCTTTTGCGTCGAACCACTTTCCACTGCCATCGCGAACGGCGGCGAAGCGGTCCAGACGAAGCCGCCGCCGCAATCTCTAGGCCTGGATTGCCTGGCTTTGCTCGCAACGACGACGGAGGTCCTTCGACCCGAACGCATCACGCCCTAGTCGATTGACGGCCTCAATCGCCCGCCGTCGTTTCGGCCAAGGTGATCTTGTTGTCGCTGGTGAACTTCACCTGGCCGTCCTGGCGCGCTTCGATCACCAGGGTCCAGCGGCCGGCGTGCAACGGGCCGGCGACGCCTTCGTAGGCTTCGCCGTCGGAAGCGAGCAGCGCCTCGCGGTCAGCGGAGCGGTCGAAGGGATGGACGAAGCGCGCCTTGACGTCGAGGCCGGCGATCGGCGCGCCGTTGCGGTCGCGGAATTCAGCGACCACCCGTTCGCCGTCGCCTTCCTGGCGGGTGTTGACGTCGGCGACCCAGCCGAGCTCGTTCTGGGCGCGCGCGGCGGCGATCTGCCGATTGTAGGCCTGGCTGGCGTCGTAGGAGTTCTCCATCTCCTCGCCGTGCAGCGTCGACAGCGCGGTGTAGATCAGCGCGCCGTTGGCGATGAACATCACGCCGAAGAACAGGCCGAGAATGACGACGACCGAGCGGCCGGTCAGCGGCCGCGTCAAATCAGTGCGTCCGGGAATGCCGCGCTTGGCCATGGCGCCGTCCGAATTGAGCAGCATGATGTCTAACCCCTCGCAGCACATTGCGGCAACCTTCTACGGGCCGAAGAAATGGTCGGAGACCGTCGCGGTCTCGCCGTTCTTCAGGTCGGTTGCGGTCATCGTGATCGGCGCGCCCGCAGTCGCGGCCGAAGCCAGCGGCGCGGTGACGTAGAGCTGCGCCTCGAGCGTCGCGTCGGGATCGAGGGTGAGTTTCAGCCGCCCATCGGGCGTCGTGTCGGCCTCTTCGCTCTTGAACGTCGCGCCGGGGACGCCGCTCACCGCGAGGGCGAACTCGTGCGGCTCGCTCCATTTGTTGGAGAAGCGCAGCGTGTAGCCGTTGCGCACCAGCCCATCGTGGGCAAGCGTGTACATCGGCGCGCGCACATGCAGCACGCTCAGGCCCATGTGCTGACGGGTGGTCAGCTTGTAGACCATCAGCGACCCGACGATGGCGATGACGACGACGTAGAGGATGGTGCGCGAGCGCACGAGCTTGTAGATCGGCGCCTCGCCACGCGCGCGGCGCTTGATGTTCTCGTCGGTGTCGTAGGCGATGAGCCGGGTCGGTCGGTGGACCTTGGCCATCACCGCGTCGCAGGCGTCGATGCACAGGCCGCACTGGATGCAGCCGAGCTGCGAGCCCTTGCGGATGTCGACGCCGGTCGGGCACACCGCGACGCATTGCAGGCAGTCGATGCAATCGCCGGCCGGCTTGTCGGCGGCGCGCGCCCGCGCGGCGTCCTTGAGCGACAAGCGCGGCTCGCCGCGGTCGCGGCGATAGGCGACGTTGAGCGCGTCGACGTCGGTCAGCGCCGCCTGGATGCGCGGCCACGGGCACATGTAGAGGCACACCTGCTCGCGCATGTGGCCGGCGAAGTAATAGGTGGTGAAGGTGAGGATGCCGATCCACACATAGGCGACCAGCGGCGCCTTTAGCGTCGCGAGATGGACGACCAGTGTCCGCGCGTCGGCGAAATAGAGCGCAAATGCCCCGCCGGTGCCGCAGGCGATCAGCAGCCAGAGGCCGTGCTTGGCGACCCGCTTGCCGATCTTGGACGCGCTCCACGGCGCGGCGTCGAGGTGGATGCGGTCGCGGCGGTCGCCCTCGACCAGACGCTCGACCCACATGAAGAGGTCCGTCCACACCGTCTGGATGCAGAAGTAGCCGCACCAGACGCGGCCGAATAGCGCGTTCGACAGGAACAGCGCCAGCGCGGCGAGGATGAGCAGGCCGGTGAAGTAGTAGACTTCCTGCGGCCAGATCTCGATGAAGAACCAATAGAACCGCGAGTGGGGCAGATCGATCAGCACCGACTGATGCGGCTCGTTCGGCCCGCGGTCCCATTGCACAAAGGGCAGAACGTAGTAAAGCCCGAGGCAGACGATCAGCAGCGCCCATTTCAGTCGGCGGTAAGTTCCGCTGACCTTTTGCGGATAGACTTTGGCCGCAGAAGCGTAAAGAGGGCCCTCGTCATAGACTTCGGGCCCTCCTCCTGCGCCTTCGTACTTTTCCGCTGCGCTCACTCGCCGGCGCCCAAGTTGTGGACGAAGACCGCCAGCGTCTTGATCGTCACCGGATCGAGGCGCGCGCCCCAAGCCGGCATAGTCGAGTTGCGGGCGAAAGTCACCGTCTGGATCAGATCCTTGAAGTCGGAGCCGTAGAGCTGGAAGCCGTCGGTCAGGTTAGCCGAACCGAACTCGCGCTTGCCTTTGCCATCCTCGCCGTGACAGACGACGCAGTTGTCGGTGAAGATCTGCTTGCCGGCGGCGACGTCGACGCCCGCTTCAGGCTCGAGTTTGCTGAGCGTGCGCACGTAGCTGACGACTTGGTGGATCTGGTCCGGCTTCAGGATGCCCATCGCGCCGAAGGCGGGCATCGCGCTCTGGCGCGTGTCCTTGTCGGTATAGTCGCGAATGCCGTGCGTGGCCGTCTGCTGGATGTCCTCCAGCTTGCCGCCCCACAGCCAGTCTTCATTGGTCAGGTTGCGGTAGCCCTTGCCGCCTTGGCCGCCGGCGCCGTGGCAAGCCGCGCAATTCTCGGCGAAGGCCGCCTTGCCGTGCGCCAGCGCGAGGCTGAGCAGCTTCTTGTCGGCGGCGATCTGCGCCACCGTCGCGTCCTTGAGGCCCGCTTCCGTGACCGCGCGCTGCGCCTGGATCGCCGCGACGTCGGCGGCGACGTCGCCGCGCGACGACTGGCCCCACAGGCCGTGGGTGAAGCCGGAAATGCCCGGCCACGCGGGATAGACCACCCAGTAGCCGATCGAGAACAGGATGCAGGCGTAGAACGTCCACAGCCACCAGCGCGGCAGCGGCGTGTTCAGCTCGCGGATTCCGTCCCACTCATGCCCGGTCGTCGTCTGGCCGGTGACGGGATCGACTTGGATCTTATCGCTCGTCGCCATCGCTCAATC
>JBEKVR010000137.1:0-13227 GCA_049513815.1 Roseiarcus sp.
AGGTCTCCTTTTGCGAGACGTCCAATCCGACATATTGTTTCACGATGCCCTCCGACGAACGGGATTGCCTGAGGACCGAGCGTACCGAGCGCCACGCCCGCCCCGCAATTACGTCATCGTGTCGGATTTGACGCCGAAACACAGTGACGCCGAGCAGGAGCGAATTTCCGCTTAAACAATTCGGTCGCCGGGAGGCGCCAATCCCCTCTCGACCAACTTCCGCCGTTCCGGCGCGGCAGGGGAAGATCCGATTTGGATCGACGCCGGCCATCTGAACCGGCGAACCAAACTTCGGAATTTGACCAGTCGCGAGGAGGGCGCTGCGTCAGGCGCTGCGCTTGCTCTTCGCCGCCGCTTTTTTCGCCGCCGCTTTTTTCGCCGGCGGCTTGGCGGCAGGAGCTGTCTTGGTTGCGGTCTTGGCGGCCGGGGCTGACTTCGCGGCGGCCTTGGGCGGCGTGGCGGGTTTCTTCGCCTTGGCGGCGGGTTTCTTGCTCTTGGCGGCGGACTTCTTCGCCGGCGCCTTGCCCTTGCGCACGGGCCGTCCCTCGCGCTCGGCGAGCAGCTCGAGCGCCTCGGCGAGGGTGATCGATTCTGGCGGCGTCGACTTGGGGATGGTGGCGTTGACCTTGCCCCAATTGACGTAAGCGCCGAAACGGCCGGCGCGCAGCGTGATCGGCCCACCGTCGGGGTGCTCGCCGATCGCGCGTCCGCCCGGGCCGCCGGAGGCTTTGGCGGCGAGCATCGCCAGCGCTTCCTCCAGCGTCACCGATCCGGGATCGGTTCCGCGCAGCAGCGTCGCGTTGACCTTGCCGTGATTGACGTAGACGCCGAAGCGGCCCCGGCGCACCGAGACGGCCCCGCCGAGCGTCGGATGGTCGCCGAGCGCGCGGCCGGAATCGCCGCCGAAGCGGCTGCTCGCCCCGCTTTCCTTGGCGGCGATGAGGTCGATGGCGCGGTTGGCGCCGATCTCCAGCACGTCGTCGTCGCGGCCGAGATTGGCGTAGGTCTTGCCGTGCTGGACATAGGCGCCGTAGCGGCCGACGCCGGCCAAGATCGGCTCGCCGTCGCTGGGATGGCGCGCAATTTCGCGCGGCAGCGACAGCAGACCGACCGCCTTGTCGAGCGTCACGTCGTCGGGCGCGAGGCCGCGCGGCAGCGAGCAGCGTTTCGGCTTCTCGCCTTCGCCGAGCTGCACATAGTCGCCGAAGCGGCCCGAACGCAGCGTCACTTCTTGCCCGCTCGCCGGATCGACGCCGAGCGCGCGCACGCCGGGCCGCTCGCCGTCGCCGCCGTCCTGGCCGGTCGGCGACAGCACGCGGGTGAAGCGGCATTCGGGATAGTTCGAGCAGCCGATGAAGGCGCCGAACTTGCCCAGCTTCAGCGACAATTGTCCCTTGCCGCACAGCGGGCACTGGCGCGGGTCGCCGCCGTCGGCGCGGGCGGGGAAGATGTGGGGACCAAGCAACTCGTTGAGGCTGTCAAGCACCTGGCTGGTGCGCAGATCCTTGGTGCCGCCGAGCGCCTGCGAGAAATCGACCCAGAAGTCGTGCAGCACCGCTTTCCAGTCGATCTCGCTGTTGGAGATCTTGTCGAGCTTCTCTTCGAGCTCGGCGGTGAAGTCGTAGCCGACGTATTTGGCGAAGAAGGCTTCGAGGAAAGAGGTGACGAGGCGGCCTTTGTCCTCGGGGATCAGCCGCTTCTTCTCGATCCGCACATAGTCGCGGTCGCGCAGCACCGCGAGCGTCGAAGCGTAGGTCGAGGGGCGGCCGATGCCGAGCTCCTCCATCCGCTTGACCAGCGTCGCTTCGGTGTAGCGCGGCGGCGGCTCGGTGAAGTGCTGCGTCGCCTCGATCCGCTCCTTGGTCAGGGCTTCGCCCGCCGCCATCGCCGGCAGCCGCGCTGCATCCTCGTCTTCCTCGTCGTCGCGTCCTTCCTGATAGAGCGCGAGGAAGCCGGGGAAGCGAATGACCTGGCCGCTGGCGCGGAATTCGAGCTGGCGCTTGCCCGCTTCGGCGAGGATGTCAACGGTGGTGCGCTCGAGCTCGGCGCTCTCCATCTGGCAGGCGAGCGTGCGGTTCCAGATCAGCTCGTAGAGCTTGGCCTGGTCGGGCTCGAGGCGGCGCGCGACGTCGCGCGGCCGGATCCGCTGGTCGGTCGGACGAATCGCCTCGTGGGCTTCCTGCGCGTTCTTCGCCTTGACCGTATAGCGGCGCGGCGCGGCGGGCACGTAGGCGTCGCCAAAGTCCTTGGCGATGACATTGCGCGCCGCGGCGACCGCCTCGGGCGCGAGGTCGACGCCGTCGGTGCGCATATAGGTGATGAGGCCGGCGGCGCCTTCGCCGACGTCGACGCCTTCATAGAGGCGCTGGGCGATTTGCATCGTGCGCGCCGGCGCGAAGCCGAGCTTGCGGCTTGCCTCCTGCTGCAGCGTCGAAGTGGTGAAGGGCGGATAGGGGTGGCGCTTCTGCGGCTTCGATTCAACGGTGGCGACGCCGAAGCGCGCGGTTTCGAGCGCCGCCTTGAACGCCTCCGCCTCGGCGCCCGAGCCGACGTCGAGGCGGTTGATCTTCTTGCCGTCGGCGCCGACGAGGCGCGCGGTAAACGGCGCGCCGGCCTTGGTCGCCAGATGGGCGACGATCGACCAGTACTCGCGCGCGACGAACTTCTCGATCTCGACCTCGCGGTCGCAGACGATCCTGAGCGCGACCGACTGCACGCGCCCGGCCGAGCGCGCGCCCGGCAGCTTGCGCCACAGCACCGGCGAGAGGTTGAAGCCGACGAGATAGTCGAGCGCGCGCCGGGCGCGGTAGGCGTCGACCAGCGCTTCGTCGATCTCGCGCGGGTTGCGCATCGCTGCGGCGACAGCATCCTTGGTGACGGCGTTGAACACGACGCGGTCGACCCGCTTGTCCTTGAGGACCTTCTTGGCCTTGAGGATCTCATAGACGTGCCAGGAGATCGCCTCGCCTTCGCGGTCGGGGTCGGTGGCGAGAATGACGCGGTCGGCTCCCTTCACCGCATTGGCGATCTCGTTGAGTCGCTTGGCCGCCTTGGCGTCCACCTCCCAGCGCATGGCGAAGTCGTGCTCGGTGTCGACCGAGCCGTCCTTGGCCGCCAGGTCGCGCACGTGGCCGAACGAAGCGTAGACGTCGTAGTCCTTGCCGAGATACTTGCCGATCGTCTTGACCTTGGTCGGCGACTCGACGATGACAACCTTCATGCCTTGCAGTCCTTGAACGCCTTCATCTTGAAGGCTATGGGGCGGGAATGGCGCCGCTCCGGCCAGGCCGGTTAGGGCGCGGAAAATGGTTGAGGCGACGCTGCCTGTCAAATGGGCGTCGCAAAGGCGGCCGGTCCGCTGACCGCCAGCCGGTCCGTTTCCCGCCGCCTGGACGGCTTGCCTGGTCGCGGCGCGGCGCATATAGGGTTGGCTCCGCATGACGTCAACGCTGCCGCCTGCCGCCTTCGACCGCCGCCACCTGCTCGGCGTCGAGGGCCTGACCCGCGACGAGATCGTGTCCCTGCTCGATCTCGCCGAGGAGGCTGTCGGCATTTCGCGCCAGGTCGAGAAGAAGCGCGCCACTTTGCGCGGCCGCACGCAGATCAACCTGTTCTACGAGCCCTCGACCCGCACCCAGTCGTCGTTCGAGATCGCCGGCAAACGACTCGGCGCCGACGTGATGAACATGGCGGTCGGCGCGTCGAGCGTGAAGAAGGGCGAGACGCTGATCGACACGGCGATCACCCTCAACGCGATGCGGCCCGACATCATCGTCGTGCGCCACAGCCAGGCGGGCGCGGTGCATCTGCTGGCGCGCAAGGTCGACTGTTCGGTGATCAACGCCGGCGACGGCGCCCACGAGCACCCGACTCAGGCGCTGCTCGACGCGCTGACGATTCGCCGCAACGTCGGCCGCATCGAGGGGCTGACGGTGGCGATCTGCGGCGACATCCTGCATTCGCGCGTCGCCCGCTCCAACATCCTGGCGCTCGGCACGCTCGGCGCGCATGTGCGCGTCGTCGGCCCGTCGACCCTGCTGCCGGCGGGAATCGAGAACATGGGCGTCGAAGTCCATCGCGACATGAAGTCGGGATTGAAGGACGCCGACATTGTGATGATGCTCAGGCTGCAGCGCGAGCGCATGAGCGGCGCCTTTATCCCCTCGACCAAGGAATATTTCCGCTACTACGGGCTCGACGCCGAGAAGCTCGCCTACGCCAAGCCGGGCGCGTTTGTCATGCATCCGGGGCCGATGAACCGCGGCGTCGAGATCGACTCGCTCGTCGCCGACGGGGCGCAATCGCTGATCCGCGAGCAGGTCGAAATGGGCGTCGCCGTGCGCATGGCGGTGCTGGAATCGCTGGCGCGGCATCTGCCGAACGGGTGAGCGCCCGTCAGGCGGCGCATGGACCCTCGATCAGCCCGATCGCCAAGGAGAGGCTGCGCAGGAACGGCACGCCGATCTGCGTCGCCTCGTCGCGGTCGCACGCGCCCGGCCGCCAGAGGCCGCGCCTGGTTCGCGGCGCCCGTGGAAATCAGCGGCAACGGACCCGCGACGATCCTCACCCCAGCACGTATCGCGAGAACGCCAACGCTTGTCGCGCGGCTTCGTCCATCTGGGCTTCGTCGGCGTTTTCGCTGAGATCGCGCCAAACCTTGATGTCGCTGCCGACGCGTCCGCCCATCTTGACGAACGGCTCCATGACCACCGCCCCGTCGTAACCGATCTCGCGCAGCGCGGTCCCAATTTCGTGCCAAGGCAGCCGACCTTTGCCGGGAACGCGGCGGTTGTTCTCGCCAGTATGAAAATGGCCGAGCAGCGGGCCGGCGGTGCGGATCGCCTTGCCGAAGCTGTCCTCCTCGATGTTCATATGGAACGTGTCGAGCATCACCTTGACGTTGGGCTTGCCGACCTCGCGAACGAAGGCGACCCCCTCCTCGGCGGTGTTCAGCACGTGATTCTCGAACCGGTTGAGCACTTCCAGACAGAGGTCGACGCCGAGATTGGCGGCGAAATCCGCGAGGCCGGAAATGCCCTCCAAGCCTCTGGCGCGGTCTCCCGCCTTATCGACAGGCTTGGAATAATCGATCGGCCAGTAGGAGTAGAGGGCGCCGCCGATGACGTGAATATCGAGCTTGGCCAGGTTGGCGAGCGTCTCTTCGAAGAACGCCCGCCCCGCTGTTCTGATCGCCGGATCGGCGGAAGACAGGTTCTTTTCGGCGGACGGACCCAGCCCAGCGGTGATGGTGACGCCATTGTCGCGGGCGGCGCGGGCGACTTCGGCGATATGCGCTGGGCTATAGCTGTTCAGATGGTGAGCGGCGATTTCGATGACGTCGAAACCTAGCTTGGCGACCTTCTCTACGTATTTCAGGCAATCGGCGCTCCACTCCTGTTCCCAGTACGAGTAATAGATGCCGAATTTCATTTGCGCCTCCACATTGCCGAAATGCGCCATTGTCGCTTTCTAATGAGGGCCGGCTTACCCGGCTAGGCCGCCTGGTCCAGGTCGCGCTTGCCGGCGACGGATCATCTCGCGGCTCTTTGATGGGGGACGTCCGTCGCGCCGACGATATGGGCGACGACGGCGTTCATCGTCGTCTGCGCAGTCGGATCGTCGGCGATCACCGCGCCCTGGCGCAGCACGACGATGCGGTCGCAGACGGCGAAGACGTCGGTCAGGCGGTGGCTGATGAGGATGACCGCGATGCCATGCGAGGCCAGCGTGCGGATGAGCTCGAGCACATGCTCGATCTCGCGCACCGCCAGCGCCGCCGTCGGCTCGTCCATGATGACGAGCTTGGGGTTGAAGGTCAGGGCGCGGGCGATCGCCACCGACTGCTGCTGTCCGCCCGAAAGCAGGCCGGCGATCTGGGTCACCGATTTCACCCGCGCGCCGAGCTTGGCGATCATCGCCTCGGCTTCGACGCGCATGCGCTTGACGTCGATCAGTTTCAGACCGAGCACGTTGTGCGTCAGCTCGCGGCCGAGGAAGATGTTGGCGGCGACGTCGCGCATGCGCGCCAGCGCGAGGTCCTGGTAGATCATTTCGATGCCGGCCTTGCGAATGTCGCCGGGGTCCCTGCCGGCCAGCGAGGCGCCGTCGAAACGGATCTCGCCGCTGTCCGGGCGGTGGATGCCCGTGATCGTCTTCATCAGCGTCGATTTGCCGGCGCCGTTGTCGCCGACGAGGCCGACCACGGAACCGGCCTCGACCGAGAACGTGACGCCGCGCAACGCCTCGATCGCGCCGAAGTTCTTGCGGACGTCGTGGAGCTCGAGAAGGCTCATCGCCGCCGGCCCTCCTTGGAATTGATGCGATCGAGCCACACCGCCAGCACCAGCACCGCGCCGATGGCGATCTGCTGATAGAACGGTCTGACGGCGAGCAGGTTGAGACCATTCTGCAGCACGCCCATGATCAGCGCGCCAATGATCGTGCCGACGATGCTGCCGCGGCCGCCGAACAGGTTGGTGCCGCCGATGATCGTCGCCGTGATGGCGGTGAGTTCGTAGTTGAGGCCCGCCGTCGGCTCGCCGGAATTGACGCGCGCCGCGAACAGCAGGCCGGCGAGGCCGGAGAGCAGCCCGGAGAGCGCGTACAGCAGCCGCTTGTGGCGCTCGACCCGCACGCCCATCGCGCGCGCCGCAACCTCGTTGTCGCCGATGACCTGCGCGTAGACGCCGAAGCGGGTGTGGATCAGCAGCACGTGGGCGACCACCGCGGTCACCAGCAGGATGATGACCGGCGCCGGGACGCCGAAGGGGCGTCCCTGGCCGAGATAGACCACTTCGGGCGGCAGGCCGTAGATCGACACGCCGTCGCTGAGCACCAGCGCCGTGCCGCGCGCGACGCCGAGCATGCCGAGCGTGACGATGAACGGCGGGATATCCCCTTTGGTGATGAGGAAGCCGTTGACCCAGCCAGCGAAGGCGCCGGCGGCGAGGCTGGCGACAATGCAGGCCGGCCAGGGCAAGCCGAGGTTGGCGGTGGCGATCGCGCCGACGACGCCCGACAGCCCGACGATCGAACCGACCGAAAGATCGATGCCGGCCGAGCAGATGACGAAGGTCATGCCGATCGCCAGCACGCCGAACACCGAGGTCGACAGCACGATGTTGAAGAAATTCGAGAACGAGAGGAACACCGGCGACAGGACCGCCATGATGGCGGTCAGCGCCGCCAGCACCAGCAGCGACTCGAAGCGAAACGCGGCGGCGCCGAAGATGCGTTCGCGCCAGGAGCGCGTGGCGGCGGGCGAGGATGAGACAGCGGACATTAGCGGCTCTTTGAGGAAGCGTCGGCGAAGACGCCGCCCGTCGGGAGGGGGAGCGAGTGGGGCCCGACGGGCGGCGCAGCGATTCCGCTACTTCACGTATTGCAGCATCGGGTCGGACTTGGCGTCCAACGCCGCCTTGGTCAGGACCAAGGTCGGCACGTACGTGAACTCGGGAACCTTCTCGCCCGCCAGCACCTTCTTGGCGTTCTCAACCGCCTGCATGCCGACAAGGTAAGGCAACTGCGCCACCGAGGCGTTGAGCCGTCCGGCGAGGATCGACTTGACGGCGTTGGAGTTGCCGTCGACGCCGATGACGATCAGCTTGTCCTTGCCGGCCGAGCGGGCCGACTCCACCGCGCCGAGCGCCATGTCGTCGTTGGCGCAGAAGATCGCCACGAGATCAGGATTGCGTTGCAGCGTGTCGTTGGTGATGTTGGCCGCCTTCAGGCTGTCCCAGTCGCCAGGCAGCGAGGCGACGATGTTCAACCCGGGCGCCGCTTTCTTCAGCTCGTCGGCGAAGCCGTGCGCGCGCTTGGCGCCGGTGATGTTGCCCGACAGGCCTTCGATGACCAGCACTGGGCCCTTGGCGTCCTTGCCGAGGACGCTGACCAGGTAGTCGGCGCCTTTGGCCCCTGCCGCTTCGTTGTCGGAGCCGATGTGGAAGGCGACGTCGACGCCCGCTTTCTTGGTGATTTCGGGATCGAGATTGCCGTCGAGATCGACAACCGGGATCTTCAACTCATTGGCGTGCTTCAGACAGGGCAGAAGGATCGTCGAATTGATCGCCGCGGTGATCATCACCGCTGGTTTCTTCTCCAGCATGGTGTTGCAGGTGTTGAGCTGCGGCTCCGCCGCCTGGTCGGACTCGACCGCCTGCAGGAAATAGTCGACGCCCGCCTTGTTGGCGCCTTCCTCGACGCCCTTTTCCATCGCGCCCCAGAACGGGTTCGACAGGGTCTTCATCAGCACGCCGTAGAGCGGCTTGTCGGCCGCGCTAGCCGATCCGGCGACGGCGAGGGTCAACGCCAGAGCCGAAGCGCCGGCGACCAGAATCTTCAACATACCCATTCTCATCACTTTCCTCCCATTACGCTTCGCTGTGTTCGACTTCAGGTCGCCGCTACGGTCTTCAGCCGCATGCGCGCGGGCCCGGTGGATTCCCGCACCTTCAGGGTGCAGGGAAGTTCAATGCGCAGCCCCGGCGGCTCGCCTTCGCCGTTGATGCGGTCGATCAGGCGGCGCCAGGAGCGGACGGCGAAGTCGCCGATCGGCTGGGCGACCGTCGTCAGGTAGGGGCGCAGCGCCAGCATCCAGTCGAAGTCGTCAAAGCCGACGATCGACACGTCGCCGGGGATGTCGAGCCCCAGTCCGCGCGCCGCCTTGATGGCGGCGAGAGCGGAGACGTTGGTCAGGGCGAAAATCGCGGTCGGCGGATCGGCGCGATGCAGTTCAAACTCGACCGCGCCGCGCAGCGTGTCGAGCGAATGGCCGCCGACGCAGATCCGCTCGCGACTGTGCAGGCCAGAGTCCTGCAGAGCGCCACGATAGCCGTCGATGCGCGCGGTGATGTTATTGAGCTGGGTGGTGTGGGCGAGCACGGCGATGTCGCGATGACCGAGGCCGATCAGGTGGAGGGTCGCCGCGTAGCCGCCGGCGGCGCAATCGGCGGCCACCGTGTCGAGGCCGGGCGACGGATCGCCGCGGTCGATGAGCACGGTCGGCGGCATGAAGGCGCCGTCCGGCCCGCTCAGCAGTGAGGCTACGGTGTCGTCGCGCGCCGGCACTGCCAGCAGCCCGTCGATGCGGCGTGAGACGAGCGCCTCGATGCGCCGCCGCTCGATCGCCGGATCCTCGCTGGTGGTGACGAGCAGCAGGTCGTAGCCGTCCTTCTCCGCCAGTTCTTCGACGTCGCGCACCAGTTCGCCGAAGAAGACGTTGGCGATGTCGGGGACGACCATGCCGATCAGGCGGCTGGGGGCGCCGCGCAGCGAACTTGCGGCGCGATTGAGCCGATAACCGAGCGCCGCCACCGCTTCGAGCACCTTGCCGCGGCTCACTTCGCCGACCGGCCGGTTGCCGTTGACGGCGTTGGAGGCGGTCGCAACCGAAACGCCCGCGCGCAGCGCGACGTCGCGGATGGTCGGCGCCTTCCTTGCCACGCGCTCTCTCCCCCTCCGCCGCGTCGGCCATTGTTCTATAACGTTATAGAGACTAAGCCGCGGCGATCGACCGAGTCAAGCGGCGGCGCTTCAGCTCTTTTCCACCGGCTTGCTGCGCGAGCGCGCGACCGTCTCGCGTTGGGCGCGCCGGCAGGACAGCGGCGGCAGACCACGCAGGATCAGCTCGGCGTCGGCGACCGTCTGGCGGCCGATCTCCAACAGCGAATCGGGCAGGGCGCCGGCGCGATGCGGCGACAGCGTCAGTCCCTCGACGCGGCGCGCCGGCTCGCTGGCGGGCGCCGGTTCGACCGGGAAGACGTCGGTGGCGGCGCGGAAACGAGCGGTTTCGACAGCGCGCAGGAACGCGGGGAAGTCGACGACGCCGGCCCGGCTCATCAGCAGCACGACCGAACCAGGCTGGACGCGCTCGAATTCTCGCTCGCCGAGGAAGCCCTGGTTCTCGCTGGTGACGGCGGCGAAGACCACAATGACGCGGCTCGTCGACAGCACTTCGTTGAGCGAAGCGGCGGCGACGCCGAAGCCGGCCATGAAATGGTCGGACACCCACGGGTCGTAAGCCTTGATTGGGCAGCCGAACGGCGCAAGCAGCGGCGCGAAGGCGCGCGCCAGGTCGCCAAAACCGATCAGCCCGACCGGTTGCCCGTAGAGCGAAAAACAGCCCTTGGCGCCGTCGAGCAGCCACTTCTCGTTGCCCGCGCGCATCGCCCGGTCGGCGGCGCTGATCCCGCGACAGAGGTCGATGGCCATGCCCAGCGCCATCTCGGCGACCGGTCGCGCAAACGCCGAGCTTGGCGTAATCACGTGGATTCCACGCTCGAAGCAGGTCTCGTAGTCGACGTTCTGCAGGAAATTGGTTTCGACGTTGACGATCGCGCGCAGCTTCGGCGCGCGGTCGAGGCGCGCTTTCGGCATGTCGCTCTGGCCGATCAGCAATTCCATCTCCGGCAGGATCGCTTCGAGACGCGCCGCCGGCATCTGTCCCTTGCCCCGGTGAACTTCGAGGGCGCCGAGCGACTCGAGCCGCGCCCAGGCTGCCGAATCGAAAATCTCGTCGAGTTCCCGCGGGCTGGGGTCGACAACGATGATCGGTTTCGCCATGGCGCTCCTCCCCACCTCGCGCCGCCACGCCGGGCGCCGCTGGGCGCAAGACCTAGATCGATATAGAGCCAAGGGCAAGCGCAGCCGGGCGGGGCGAAACGTGGGGGAAGAGGGCGATCGGCTTCCTGGCGCCCGCTGCGCGGTTAGCCCGCCTTGATCATCTCCGCCGCCTTTTCGGCGATCATGATTACGGGCGCGTTGGTGTTGCCGGCGACGACTTCGGGCATGATCGAGGCGTCGACGACGCGCAAGGCTTCGAGGCCGTGGACGCTGAGGCTCGCGTCGACGACCGCGGTCTTCGCGTCGGGGCCCATCGCGCAGGTTCCGACCGGGTGGTAGACGGTGTCGACGCGGCGGCGCAGGAAGGCGCGGATTTCATCGTCGCTTTTTGCCTCGGCGGAACCGAACAAAGCGTGCGTCCAATGGGCGCGTAGCGACGGCGCGTTCATCAGCCGCTGCGTCAGTTTGACGCCCGCGACCAAAGTCTCGATGTCTTCGGGTTCGGCGAGGAAGGCGGGATCGATCAGCGGATCGGCGAGCGGGTCGGGGCCGGCGAGCTTCAGCGACCCGCGGCTCTTCGGCTTCAGCGCGCAGACGTGACAGGTCATGCCGCGGCCCCAGCGCAGCCTGCGCGCGTGGTCCTCGACCACCGCGACGACGAAATGGAGTTGGACGTCGGGCTCGGCGAGATCGGGTCGCGTTTTGAGGAAGCCGCCGGCCTCGGCAAAATTGGTCGTCGCCATGCCGCGCCGCTCGCGGCGATAGCGCGCGATCGCCGAGACGAGCGGCGCAAGCGCGCCGAACGACAGGCCGACCAGGTCGCGCGAGCGCGAGGCGTAGCCGAGCACGACGTCGGGGTGGTCATGCAAGTTGGCGCCGACGCCCGGCAGGTCGACGAGCGGCGCGACCCCCAGCGCGCGAAGCGCCGCCGCGTCGCCGACGCCCGACAACATCAGCAGTTGCGGCGAGCCGAAGGCGCCGAGACAAACGATCGTCTCGCGCCGCGCCCGCACCACGCGCTTGACGCCGCGCTGGAGGATTTCGGCGCCGACTGCGCGCTTGCCGTCGAACAGCAGCCGCAGCGCGCGGGCGTGCGTCTCGACGCGCAGATTGGGCCGCTTGCCGAGGTGCGGCCTGAGATAGGCGCGCGCGGCGCTGCAGCGCTCGCCGTTGATCTGGGTGAGCTGATAGAGGCCGAGCCCCTCCTGGCGCGCGCCGTTGAAATCGTCATTGAGCGGGAATTGCGCCTCGCGCGCGGCGTCGAGGAAGCGCTGATGGAACGGATTGTCGGAGCGCGAATTGGCGACGTCGAGCGGGCCGCCGCGGCCGTGGAACGGGTCGGCGAAGGCCTCGTTGTTTTCCGCTTTGAGGAAGTTGGGCAGGGTCTCGGCGTAGGACCAACCGGGATTGCCGAGCGCCGCCCAAGCGTCGTAGTCGCTGGGGCGGCCGCGCGTGTAGATCATCGCGTTGATCGCCGACGAACCGCCGAGCGCCCGTCCGCGCGGCTGGTAGCCGCGTCGGCCGCCGAGCCCAGGCTGCCGGACCGTCTCGTAGGCCCAGTTGTTGAGCTTGGTCGGGACCATCAACACGCCGGCGAGAGGCGTATCGACCACCCAATTGTCGCCGGTGCCGCCGGCCTCGAAAAGGGCGACGGTCGCGCCCGGGTCTTCGCTCAGCCGGCTCGCCAGCACCGCTGCCGGCCGAGCCGCCGCCGAGAACGACATAGTCCGCCTCGTCCATCGCCCCCTCCCTGGAGGCGATAGTTTACATGAGAACGATTGCCGAAGCTAGCGGTCGGAGGCGAGGCTCAGCGGCGGGCGCGGCACTTCGTCAGACCGTCAAGGCCGCCGATCAGGAGGCTGGCGAGCAGCGTGTACTGAGCGATGGCGAAGGGCAGGGTCGGCGCTTCCTGGGCGCTGAGGATCCAGTAGGCGACCGCAGCCGCGGCGGCGGCGGCGATGACGGTGAAACCTGAAGTCGAAGAACGATCGCGGCCCATGGCAACCCCCTCGAGACCCAGTCGCGAACGGCGACGCGCCGTCCTGGCGTTTGCTTACGGGACGGCGAGTGGGCCCCCACGCCCAACTCGGCGCGGGGATTAGCAGGTCCGCGTTAGGGACCGATTGGGAAGAACGCTCGAATTGAGTTGAATTCGACGCGTCTCTCCGGCCCAACGCTCAGGCGGCGCGGCCGGCCTTGTCCAGCGCGGCGAATTCGGCGTCGGACAGGGTCACGCCCGCCGCGGCGACGTTCTCCTCGAGGTGGGCGACCTTAGAGGTGCCGGGGATCGGCAGCATGACCGGACTGCGCTTGAGCAGCCAGGCGAGCGCCACCTGTCCCGGCGTCGCGCCGTGGGCGCGCGCCGTCGCCGCCAGCACCGAGCCCGGCCCGGCGAGTTCGCCCGCCGCGAGCGGGAACCACGGGATGAAGCCGATGCCTTCCTTCTCGCAATGGTCGAGCACGGCCTCGCTGTCGCGATCGGCGAGATTGTAGCGGTTCTGCACCGTCGCCACCGGAAACGCCTTCGACGCCGCTTCGATTTCTTCGACCGAGACTTCGCTCAGGCCGACGAAGCGGACGATCTTGTCGGCGATCAGCGAGCGGATCGCGTCGAACTGCTCGCCGCGCGGCACCTTGGGGTCGATGCGGTGCAACTGCCACAGGTCG
>JBEKVR010000138.1:0-13183 GCA_049513815.1 Roseiarcus sp.
TCGCGGCGGCGCTCGCCGCCACGACGCCGCAGAGCGCGCTGGCCGGCGACGGCGCCGCGCCCAATTCCTATGTCGTCGCGGCGGGCGAAACGAGGAAGTCGCTACAGCTCGGCGTCGGCCGCTCGGTCATCGTCGACCTGCCGCAGGACGCCACCGAAATCTTCGTCGGCGATCCGAAGGTCGCCAACGCCGTGGTGCGCTCGGCGCGGCGCCTCTACGTCGCCGCGGTCGCCAACGGCCAGACGACGATCTTCGCCCTCGCCGCCGACGGCAGCAAGATCGCGGCGATTGACGTGACGGTCGGCCGCGACATCGGCGAGCTTCAGCAACTGCTCAACGCCGCGCTGCCGGGCAACGAGATCACCGTCAAGACGGTCGCCGATTCGATCATCCTGATTGGCTCGGTCGCATCGGCGGGCGATGCGCAGAAGGCGCTCGACATCGCCAGCGGCTTCGTCGGCACCTCGGTGCTGGGCGGCGCGTCGAACGCTTCGCAGGCGGCTCCGGCTGCTGGCGGCGGCGCGTCGATGCAGGTCAGCGTCGCGCCGTCGGGCACCCCGCTGACCGGCAAGGTGATCAATTCGCTCACCATCCGCGGCCTCGACCAGGTCAGCGTGCGGGTGACGATCAGCGAAATCCGCCGTGACATCGTCAAGCAGCTCGGCGTCAACATGGCCGGCAACGGCGGCAAAGGCGAGAACAACTTCGCCATCTCCAATCCGTTCTCCGTCAACGCCGCGCCTTCGACCGAAGCGACGATTGGCTGGGCCATGGCGGGAATGAACCTGTCGGCGACTTTGCAGGCGTTCGAGCGCCAAGGCGTCGCGCGCACCCTCGCCGAGCCGACGGTGACTGCGGTCTCCGGCGAATCGGCGAAATTCCTCGCCGGCGGCACCATTCCAATCCTCAACGGCGAGAGTTGCAGCGCCGGCGCCTGCACGCCGTCGATCGTCCAGCAGCCCTACGGCGTGAGCCTGAACTTCACCCCGGTGGTCCTGTCTCAGTCGCGAATCCAGTTGCGGATCGCGACCGAAGTCACCGACGTCGACACCTCGCACTCGATGGCGGTGACGGACATCACCAGCGTTCCCGGTTTCCGGACCCGCAAGAACGAGACGACGGTCGAATTGCCGTCAGGCGGATCGATCGCGTCGGCCGGCCTCATTTCAACCCAGACGCAGCAAGCGATCACCGGCGTTCCCGGCCTCATGAACGTGCCGGTCCTTGGCAGCCTCTTCCGCTCGCGCGACTACCAGCGGCAGGAGACCGAACTCCTCGTCATCGTCACGCCCTATATCGTCCACGCGATCGACCCGAACCAGGTGGCGCGGCCTGACCAAAACTTCCAGGACGCGAGCGATCCGCAGGCCTGGCTGCTCGGCCGCGTCAACCGCATCTATTCGACCTCCGGCGCCCTGCAACCCATGCCCGGCTATTCCGGCCGGGTGGGTTTCATCACTGACTGAGGCGGACACGAAGCCCATGCCGTTCATCGCCAAGGAAAGCCTCCCGATGTCGTTGCTGCTTCCTCGTCGCTCCCCCGTGCGCCCGCTCAGTTGCGCGGCGCTCCTCCTCGCGGCGACGACTTCGCTCGCCGGCTGCGGCGTCAACTACGCCTCCAACGATTCGGTTCCGCCCGGCGACTACCACGCGCGCTATCCGATCGTCGTCGCGGAGGCGCCGACCACGCTCGACGTCTATCCGACCGGCGGCGCGCTCGACCAGCAGTCGATCGACAACATCCGCGCCTTCGCTCAACGCTATCGCGAGTTCGGCGACGGGCGGATCGCCATTCTCGCTCCGGCTGGCGAGCGGGGCCGCGACGCGCGGGCGATCGACCAGATCCGGCGCGCGCTGGCTGGCGCCGGCCTGCGCGGCTACGTCTCGGTCGGCTCGTACCCGGACGCCGAAGCGAATCGCGCCTCGCCAGTCAGGCTGGTGTTTCAGGGTCTGAAGGCGACGGTGCAAGGACAGTGCGGCGTTTGGCCGGCCGACCTCGCCTCGGGCAGTTCGATCCAGGGTTGGAAGAACGACTCCTACCCCAATTTCGGCTGCGCCACCCAATCAACGCTCGCCGCCCAGGTCGCTGATCCGCGCGATCTGGCGCAGAGCCGCGCCAGCGGCCCCGGCGACGTCACGATGCGACTCAGGGCGATCGGCGACGTCCGCGAAGGCAAGGATCCCGGAACCGACTGGACGATCAAGAATACGCCAATCGGCCAGGTCGGCGGGGGAGGTTGATCATGCGCGCACAGGCAGTCGATTCCATCGAGCCTTCGCCGCGTTCGGGCGCCATCCCGCAAATCGATCCGGTGCCGCGCGTGTCGATCCAGGCGTTCTGCGAGACGCCGGAGACCGCGGCGATCGTTCAAACCGCGATCGCCGACCGTCGCATGGCCAAAACCCACGTCAAGCAGAACATGGGCGGCGCCTCAGCGGCGGTCGAAGCCTATCGCAGCGCGCCGACGCCGAACGTCATCGTGCTCGAGGCGACCGCCAACCGCGACATCCTGATCGACCAGCTCGAGGAATTGTCGAACTTCTGCGACGCGGGCACCAAGGTCATCGTGCTCGGTCGGGTCAACGACATCATCCTCTACCGCGACCTGATGGCGCGCGGCGTCAGCGAATATCTCGTCTCGCCGTTCACGGCGGTCGAATTCGTCCAGGCCGTCTCCAACCTGTTCCGCGCTCCCGGAGCCAAGCCGCTCGGTCGCGTTGTCGCCGTGATCGGCGCCAAGGGCGGCGTCGGCGCCTCGACCGTCGCCCATAATCTGTCTTGGGCGCTGGCCGGCGACCTTGAGTCGCCAACGATCATCGCCGATTTCGATCTCGGTTTCGGCACGGCCGGGCTCGACTACAACCAGGATCCGCCCCAGGGAGTTGCCGAAGCGGTGTTCGCCCCCGAGCGCGTCGACTCCAATCTGATCGACCGCCTGCTGTCCAAATGCGGCGATCGGCTGCACCTGCTCGCCGCGCCGGCGACGCTCGACCGGGTCTACGACTTCACGGAAACCTCATTCGATTCGGTGGTCGACACCATGCGCGCCGCCGCGCCGTGGATCGTGCTCGACCTGCCGCACGCCTGGACCGCCTGGACGCGACGAATGCTGATCGCCGCCGACGAAGTGATCGTCGTCGCCGCTCCCGACCTCGCCAACCTGCGCAACGCCAAGAACATCATCGACACGATCCGCGGCGCGCGGCCCAACGACTATCCGCCGCGCCTGGTCCTCAACGGCGTCGGCATGCCGAAGCGGCCGGAAATCGCGCTCGCCGACTTCGCCAAGACGATCGAGGCGGAGCCGCTCGCCGCCATTCCACACGAACCCAAGCTGTTCGGCGCCGCCGCCAACAACGGCCAGATGATCGCCGAAATCGAACCGAAGGGAAAAGTCACCGAGATGTTCGGCGATCTCGCCGCCAAGCTCGCCGGCCGCGCCGAGGCGCGCGGCGCCAAGCGCGGCCTGTTCGATCCGTTCCTCGCCAAACTGATGGGCAAGAAAGGTTGATCGCCGCCGGTCGCCGCGCCAGCCGGCGCGGACGCTGACGCAGGGAAAGAAAGATGTTCGGCAAGCGTTCCAATCCCGGCCTGAGCCCGGCGCCGCCCATCCCGGTCGCGCCGCAGCCGGCGCGCGTCGAGGCGACCTCGCCGGCCGCCGCCGTCGCGCCGGAAACCGGCCCCCGTGGCGCGCAGGATCGCCGCTCCGACGGTTATTTCCAAACCAAGTCGATGATTTTCGGCGCGCTGATCGAGGCGATCGACCTTGCGGCGTTGGCCAAGCTCGATCCGGACAGCGCGCGCGAAGAAATCCGCGACATCGTCCACGAAATCGTCGCGATCAAGAACCTCGTTCTGTCGATCTCGGAGCAGGAGGACCTGCTCGACGACATCTGCAACGACGTGCTCGGCTACGGCCCGCTCGAACCGCTGCTGGCGCGCGACGACATCGCCGACATCATGGTCAACGGCCCCAGCCGGACCTTCATCGAAGTTGGCGGCAAGATCCAGTTGACCAACGTCCGCTTTCGCGACGCCGCCCAGCTGATGAACATCTGCCAGCGCATCGTCAGCCAGGTCGGTCGTCGCGTCGACGAGGCCTCGCCGATCTGCGACGCGCGTCTGCTCGACGGTTCGCGCGTCAACGTCATCGCCCCGCCGTTGGCGATCGACGGCGCGGCGCTGACGATCCGCAAATTCAAGAAGGACAAGCTGACCCTCGATCAGCTCGTCCGCTTCGCCTCGATCTCGCCCGCCGGCGCGGAGATCCTCAAGATCATCGGCCGCGTGCGCTGCAACGTCATCATCTCCGGCGGCACCGGCTCCGGCAAGACGACGCTGCTCAATTGCCTCACCCATTACATCGAGCCCGACGAGCGGGTCATCACCTGCGAAGACGCAGCCGAACTGCAGTTGCAGCAACCGCATGTGGTGCGGCTGGAGACGCGGCCGCCCAACCTCGAAGGGGTTGGCCAGGTGACGATGCGCGATCTGGTGAAGAACTGCCTGCGTATGCGTCCCGAGCGCATTATCGTCGGCGAGGTGCGCGGACCGGAAGCGTTCGACCTGCTGCAGGCGATGAACACCGGCCACGACGGCTCGATGGGCACGTTGCACGCCAACTCGCCGCGCGAGGCGCTGAGCCGCATCGAATCGATGATCACCATGGGCGGCTACTCCCTGCCCTCGCGCACCATCCGCGAGATGGTCGTCTCCTCGGTCGACGTCATCATCCAGGCGGCGCGACTGCGCGACGGTTCGCGCCGCATCACCCACATCACCGAAGTGATGGGGATGGAAGGCGACGTCATCATCACCCAGGACCTGTTCGTCTACGACATTCTCGGCGAAGACGCGCAGGGCAAGCTGCTGGGCCGTCACCGCTCCACCGGCGTCGGCCGACCGCGTTTCTGGGATCGCGCGCGATACTTCGGCGAAGAGCAACGGTTGGCGGCCGCGCTCGACGAGTCGGAGATCCGTGTGGAGCCGTAGCGTTCGAGGCGAGGGTGGAGCAATGATCAACCACACGGTTCTGGCGGCAGGCTTGGCGATCTTCGCCCTCGGCGGGGTGGCGTTCGTCTTCGCCGGCGGTAATTCGCGCGCCGATGTGCGGCGCGCCTCGGTGCAGAAGTCGGACGAGAAGGCCGCCACCGCCGTCGCCGATCGCGCCGCCAACAAGAAGAAGATCTCCGACAGCCTCAAGGACCTCGAGAAGAAGTCGAAACGCAAAGGCCCCGATCTCGCCACCCGCATCGCGCAGGCCGGCCTGCCGATCGACAAGCGGCAGTTCCTGATGATCTCGGCGGGCGTCGCCGTCGCGTTCACGCTGCTCGTCTTCATCAAGTCCGGCAGTCTGCCGCTCGCCGGGCTGGTCGGTCTGACGGCCGCGCTCGGACTGCCCAACTTCGTGCTGGCGCGGTTGCGCATGCGGCGCATCAACAAATTCGTCGATATCTTCCCCAACGCGCTCGACATCATCGTGCGCGGCGTCAAGGCCGGTCTGCCGCTCGGCGACACGCTGAGGATCATCGCCAACGAATCGCCGGAGCCGGTGCGCTCCGAATTCCGCAAAGTGGTCGAATCGCAGACGCTCGGCCTGCCGCTCCCCGAGGCGGCGGAGAAGCTTGCCGAGCGCGTGCCGGTCAGCGAGACCAACTTCTTCTCGATCGTCATCGGCATCCAGAGCAAGTCGGGCGGCAACCTGTCCGAAGCGATCGGCAACCTGTCGCGCACGCTGCGCGAGCGCAAGAAGATGAAGGGCAAGATCAAGGCGATGGCGATGGAGGCGAAGGCCTCGGCGGCGATCATCGGCGCCGTGCCGTTCGTCGTCACCTTGCTGCTTTACCTCTCGTCGCCGAAATACATCAGCCTCTTGTGGATGACCCAGCACGGCCGCATCGTCGCTGCGATCGCCTGCTTCTGGATGAGCATCGGCGTGGTGATGATGCGCAAGATGATCAGCTTCGACTTCTAGGCGGAGACAGGCGATGCTCGATCTCGTCCTCAACCGGCTCGGCGACGCGCACTTCATGGCGTTCCTGCTCGCCGCGCTCGGCTGTGCGGCGACGGCGCTGACCGTTGTCGTGCCGATGCTGCAAACCGACAATCTGTCGCGCCGCATTCGCGCGGTCTCGGACGAGCGCGAACGCATCCGCCAGCGCGAGCGCGAACGCCTCGCGGCCAAGGACAACCGGACCCAGTTGCGCTCGCGTCCGAGCTCGATGCTCAAGCGGCTGGTCGACACGCTCAACTTGACGAGCTGGCTGAGCACCGAGACGGCCAAGGAGACGCTGGCCAAAGCCGGCTTCCGCGGCGCCGGGGCCGAATACGCCTTCGTCGCCGGCCGGCTCATCGCCCCGATCGGCTTTGCGATCCTCGCGGCGGTTTACATCTTCGTCATCGCCGCTTGGCAACAGCCGCTGGCGATCAAGCTCGGCGGCGTGATGGCGGCGGTCTACCTCGGCATCAAGGCGCCGGAGATCTATCTGCGCAACGCCACCACGAAGCGCCAGAAGTCGATCGAGCGCGCCTATCCCAACACGCTCGACCTGATGCTGATCTGCGCCGAATCAGGCATGTCGATCGAGCATGCGGTGCGCAAGGTGAGCAGCGAAATCGGCGTCGAAAGCGTCGAGATGGCGGAAGAGCTGACCCTGCTCGCGGCTGAAATGTCGTATCTCCAGGATCGGCGCACTGCGTTCGAGAATCTCAACGCCCGCACCGGCCTCGAATCGATCCGTTCGCTGACCACCGTGCTGATCCAGTCCGAACGCTACGGCACGCCGCTCGGCGCCGCGCTGCGCGTGCTCGGCCAGGAGAGTCGCGACCAGCGCATGAACGCGGCGGAGAAGAAGGCCGCGGCGCTGCCGCCGACCCTGACCGTGCCGATGATTCTGTTCTTCCTGCCTGGCCTGTTCGCCGCGATCCTCACGCCGGCGGCGATCCAGATCAACAACTGGAATTGACCTTAAGGGGAGCGGGGAACCGCTTCCCTTTGCGGGGCGCGGCGATTCTCGTTGCGTGGCGCGGCCTGGCGAAGCATGATTCGCCATGGTCCGCGATTCCTCTCCAGTCCCGGTCTGGCCCGACCCGGCCCCGCCCGAGGCGGAGCTGCGGCTGTCGGCGCGCGCTTCCGCGCATCTTAGCGCCCGCTATCTCGCCGGCCTCAATCCGGAGCAGCGCCGCGCGGTCGAGGCGCTGGATGGGCCGGTGCTGGTGCTGGCGGGCGCCGGCGTCGGCAAGACGCGGGTGCTGACCACGCGCATCGCCCATCTCATCGCCTCGGGGCGCACGCGACCGCACGAGATCCTCGCCGTCACCTTCACCAACAAGGCGGCGCGCGAAATGCGCGAGCGCGTCGGGCTGTTGACCGGCGTCGCCGACGGCCTGCCGTGGCTCGGCACCTTCCACTCAGTCGGCGCGAAAGTGTTGCGCCGCCACGCCGAGCTTGTCGGCTTGAAGCCGAACTTCACCATCCTCGATACGGATGATCAATTGCGCCTGCTCAAGCAGGTCCTGCAGGCCGAGAACGTCGACGACAAACGCTGGCCGGCGCGCGCGCTGGCGGCGCTGATCGACCGCTGGAAGAACCGCGGCCTCGATCCCGAGCATGCGCCGGCCGACGAGTCGGCCGGGTTCGCCAATGGCCGCGGCGGGGCGCTCTACCGGCTCTATCAGGAGCGGCTCAAGTCGCTCAACGCCGTCGATTTCGGCGATCTGCTGCTCGAAGGCCTGCGATTGTTCCGCGAGCGGCCGGAAATCCTCGCCGACTATCAACGGCGGTGGCGCTACATGCTGGTTGACGAATACCAGGACACCAACGTCGTTCAATATCTGTGGCTGCGGCTATTGGCCCAAGGCCATCGCAACCTGTGCTGCGTCGGCGACGACGACCAGTCGATCTACGGTTGGCGCGGCGCCGACGTCGACAACATTCTGCGCTTCGAGCGCGACTTCCCCGGCGCGACGGTGATCCGACTCGAGCGCAACTATCGCTCCGGCGGCCACATTCTCGCCGTCGCGGCCGGTCTCATCGCCCACAATCACAATCGCCTCGGCAAGACGCTCTACACCGAGGCCGGCATGGGCGAGAAGCCGACGGTCGGCGGCGTGTGGGACAGCCAGGAGGAAGCGCGCGTCATCGGCGACGAGATCGAAGCGGCGCAGCGCGCCGGCGCCTCGCTAAGGGAAATGGCGATCCTGGTGCGCGCCTCGTTCCAGATGCGCGAGTTCGAGGAACGCTTCATCGCGCTGGGCGTACCCTATCGGGTGATCGGCGGCCCGCGGTTCTACGAGCGGGCGGAAATTCGCGACGCGCTCGCCTATTTGCGCTGCGTCGTCCAGCCCGACGACGACCTCGCCTTCGAGCGCATCCACAATACGCCGCGGCGCGGTCTCGGCGAGGCGACGCTCAACCTGCTGCACGCCTACCGGCGCAGCGCCGGCGTATCGCTGATGCGCGCGGCGCGCGCGCTGATCGAGACCGAAGAGCTCAAGGCGCGGCCGCGCCACGTCCTGCGCGACCTGCTACGCGATTTCGATCGCTGGGCGGCCGCGGTCGAAACGACGCCGCACGACGAACTCGCCCAGACCATTCTCGAGGAGAGCGGCCTGATCGACATGTGGAAAGCCGAGCGCACCGCCGACGCCGAAGGGCGGCTGGAGAACCTCAAGGAGCTCACGCGGTCGATGGGCGAGTTTCCCAGCCTCGCCGCCTTTCTCGAGCATGTTTCGCTGGTGATGGAGGCGGAGAGCGGCGATGGCGAGGATCGCGTCTCGATCATGACGCTGCACGCCGCCAAGGGGCTGGAGTTCGACATCGTCTTCCTGCCCGGCTGGGAGGAAGGCCTGTTCCCGCACCAGCGCGCGCTCGACGAGAACGGCCGCGCCGGGCTCGAGGAAGAACGTCGCCTCGCTTATGTCGGGCTGACGCGCGCGCGTCGCGCGGCGAAGATCTATTTCGCCGCCAACCGTCGCGTACATGGTCTGTGGCAGAGTTCGGCGCCGTCGCGCTTCATCGACGAGTTGCCGGCCGATCATGTCGAAGTGGTCGAGGCCCAGGGCGGGCCCGAGGTCTTCGCCGCCTCGCGCTTCGATCGCGAGCCGACCTTCGCTTCGCGCTACGAGACGCCGGGCTGGCGGCGCGCCCAAGCCAACGCCGGCCAAGCCAACGCTGGGCGCGAGACAAAGGCGTCGCCGCGCGTCATCGAGGGTCGGGTCGTCGCGCGCGAGACGCCGTCGGGGTCGTTCGCGGTCGGCGCGCGGGTGTTCCACATCAAGTTCGGCAACGGCGACGTCGTCGCCGTCGACGGGCCGAAGCTGACGGTCGAATTCGATCGCGCCGGCCGCAAGATGGTGCTCGACAGCTTCGTCAGCGCGGTGGGATGAAGGCGGCTTACGCCGCCTTCGATTTCGGCGTCACCTCGGCGGCGTAATCGTCGATCAGCGCCGCGGTCAGCGCCCCGGGCGTGAACGTGTGCCCGGCGATTTCGCCGACCGGCGTCACCTCCGCCGCCGTGCCGGTGATGAAGCACTCGCCGAAGCCCGCCAGCTCTTCGGGCATGATGCGCCGCTCAACGACCTCGACGCCGCGCCGGCGCGCCAGCTCGATCACCGTCTGGCGCGTGATGCCGTCAAGGAAGCAGTCGGCGGTCGGCGTGTGGATGACGCCGTCCTTGATGAAGAAGATGTTGGCGCCGGTGCATTCGGCGACGCGGCCCTGCCAGTCGAGCATCATCGCGTCGGCGTAGCCGCGCCGCTCGGCGCGATGCTTGGAGATCGTGCAGATCATGTACAGGCCCGCCGCCTTGGCCAGCGACGGCGCGGTCGCGGGATCGGGCCGGCGATATTCGGCGAGGTCGAGGCGGATGCCCTTCATCCGTTGGGCGGGGTCGAAATAGCTCGGCCAATCCCACACGGCGACAGCGAGATGGATCGTGCTATTCTGGGCCGAGACGCCCATCATCTCCGAGCCGCGCCAGGCGAGCGGCCGCACGTAGGCGTCGACGAAGCCGTTCTTCTGCAGCGTTTGCGCCTTTGCCGCGTCGATCTCGGCGGCGCTGTAGGGCACCTCGAAATCGAGGACGCGCGCCGAATGGCGCAGGCGTTCGGAATGCTGGGTCGATTTGAAAATGGCGCCGCCATAGGCGCGCTCGCCTTCGAAAACGGCGCTGGCGTAATGGAGCGCATGAGTCAGAACATGCACTTTGGCGTCGCGCCAGGGGACGAGCTTGCCGTCGTACCAGATCCAGCCGTCGCGATCGTCAAAAGTCTGGGCCGCCATGGCGCGCTCCTCGGTTTAGCCGGTCAGGTTTTGATTTTATCCCGGCGCGGATTAAATAGCCCCGCAGGTCTGGCGGCAATTGCTAGCAGGAGCCGGACAATATGTCAACAATGCTGACCTAAATGGCCGAACCCACGCGCGTCGGCGGCCGCGCCGCAGCCACCTCGGTCGCGGCCCGGGAGGAGGCGCCGCTCTACGAGCTGATCGAATTGCTGTTCTTCGCCTACCGCGATTTCGTCGGCGACGCCGATCGGCTGCTTGAAGCCTTCGGATTCGGCCGCGCCCATCATCGCGTGCTGCATTTCGTCAGCCGCCACCCTGGCTTGACCATCGCCGCGCTGCTCGACATCCTCAAGATCACCAAACAGAGCCTCAACCGCGTGCTCAAGGAACTCGTCGCCAAGAATTTCATCGACGCGCGCGCCGGCGCGATCGACCGCCGGCATCGCCAGCTCTACGCCACCGAAGCGGGCGAAAAGCTGGCGCACGACCTCGCCAAGCTGCAGACCCGCCGCTTCACCGCCGCGCTCGAGGAAGTCGGCCCGGGCGCGAGAACGATGGCGTCGACCTTCCTGCAGGCGATGATCGACGCGCCAGAGCGCGAACGGGTCATGGCGCTGATCGCCTCGGGGCGGGGAACGGCGAAATGAGCGCCGTCGAGCTCGCCGACGACGCCGCCCATTTGCTGGTGGTCGATGACGACCGCCGCCTGCGGGACTTGCTGTCGGCCTATCTCTCCAAGCACCGCCATCGCGTCACGGTCGCCGCCTCGGCCGCCGAAGCGCGCAACTTTCTCGCCAACCTCTCCTTCGACCTGATCGTTCTCGACGTGATGATGCCGGGCGAAAACGGCTTCGCCTTCGCCGAAAGCCTGCGCAAGCACTCCGACGTGCCGATCGTCATGCTGACCGCCCGCTCCGACGCGGCCGACCGGGTGCGCGGCCTCGAGATCGGCGTCGACGACTATCTCGCCAAGCCGTTCGAGCCGCGCGAGCTGCTGCTGCGCATCGGCTCGGTCCTGCGCCGCACCCGCGCGCCGGCGCCCAAGGGCGACAGCGCGGTGGCGCGTTTCGGCCCCTTCAGCTTCTCGCTGGAGCGCGGCGAACTGCGCAACGGCGCGGAGATCGTCCGTCTGACCGAGCGCGAACGCGAGATTTTGCGGCTGCTATGCGCCAGCGCCGGCGCCAGCGTGTCGCGCGAGGCGCTCTCGGGCGCTGGCGCGGCGGCGCAAGAGCGCACGGTCGACGTCCAGATCAACCGCCTGCGTCGCAAGATCGAGGTCGACCCCGCCAATCCGGTTTACTTGCAGACGGCGCGCGGATCAGGCTATCGCCTGCTCGCCGACGGATGATCGCCGCGGCAAGGCTGGCGCTGAGCGCGCTCTCGCAACTCCGCCGGGCTTGGCGCTGGGGCGCGCGCAGCCTCGCCGAGCTGTTGCCGAAGGGCCTCTACGCGCGCTCGCTGCTGATCGTTATCGTGCCGATGGTGCTGCTGCAAACCGCGGTCGCCTACGTCTTCATGCAGCGCCACTGGGACATCGTCACCCACCGCCTGTCGGCTGCAGTCGCCCGCGACGTGGGGGCGATGGTCGATCTGTACGCCGGCTTGCCGCCGGGGGCCGACGACCCGAAGCTGCATGTGATCGCCGCGCGCTTCCACATGGACGTCGAATCGCTGCCGCCCGGTCCGCTGCCGCCGAAAATGCCGGAAACCTTCTTCAACGTCCTCGATCCGCTGACCCGCGCCCTGCCGGAGGAGCTCGGCGCCCAGGTCAGATTGCCGTTCTGGGTCGACACGGTCGGACGTTCCGGGCTGATGGAGATCCGCGTCAACCTCGGCGGGCGCGTGCTGCGCTTCGTCACCCACCGCAGCCTCGCCTACGAGCCGAACATCCACATCTTTATCCTGTGGATGCTCGGCGCGTCGTTGGTGCTGGTGACGGTGGCGATCCTGTTTCTGCGCAACCAGATCCGGCCGATCCTCAAGCTCGCCGACGCGGCGGAGGACTTCGGCAAGGGCCGCGACGCCGAGTTCCACCCGCGCGGCGCGCGCGAGGTGCGCCAGGCCGGCTACGCCTTCATCGAGATGAAACGGCGCATCGAACGCGCCACTGAGCAGCGCACGGCGATGCTCAACGGCGTCAGCCACGATCTGCGCACCATGCTCACCCGCTTCAAGCTGTCGCTCGCCGTGATCGACGAATCGGCCGAAGTCGAGCCGATGCAGAAGGACGTCGACGAGATGCAGCGCATGCTCGAGGGCTATCTCGCCTTTGCGCGCGGCGACGCCGGCGAGCCGACCGAACTGACCAATCTTCGAGGCGTCCTTGACGGCTTGCGCGTCGACGCCGAGCGCCATGGCGCGCGGGTCGAAGTCGAGGCCAACGGCGATCTCAACGTCAGGGTCAGGCCGATTGCGATCAAGCGCTGTCTCGGCAATCTGGTCGCCAACGCCGAGCGCCACGCCCAAACGATTGCGCTCAAGGCGGTGCGCGAGCAGCGCTTCGTCACCATCTTCGTCGACGACGATGGACCTGGCATAGCGCCCGAACATCGCGAGGATGTGTTCCGGCCGTTCCACCGGCTCGACGAAGCGCGCAACCAGGACGAAGGCGGCTCCGGCCTCGGCTTGGCGATCGCGCGCGACGTGGCGCGCTCGCACGGCGGCGAGATTACGTTGTCGACCAGCCCGCTCGGCGGCCTGCGCGCCAGCGTGCGATTGCCGATCTAGGCGCCCGTGAACCCGGTCATCGGCCGCGTCCGCCGCCAAAAGGCCTCCTCATCCTGAGAGGCTGTGACTTTATGCGTTTTTGGCTGGCGCTCGTTGATTGGGCGGCGTCGGAAACGGGTTGAACGGATTTGGACCTGTTCAGGGCGGGAAGCGGCGTTTTGGGCGCGTTG
>JBEKVR010000139.1:0-13124 GCA_049513815.1 Roseiarcus sp.
GGAACGGCTACTACAAGCCGCCGGGACCCAAAACCATGGCCAACGGCTGGCGCCGCTTGGCGGCTATGCTCGACGGCTACGCAATCGCCCACGGCAAATCACTCGTGTGAATCCCGTAGCCGAAGGGCGGAGGAGGAAGGCATGAAGATCGGCGTCATTGGTTCCGGCGTGGTCGGAAAGACCCTCGCGGCCGGATTCCTGAAGCACGGCCACGCGGTGACGATCGGCACGCGCGATGCGGGCAAGCTGAAAGACTGGGCGGCCCAACACAAGGGCGCGAAGATCGCCGGCTTCGCCGAGACCGCGGCCTTCGGCGAGGTCGTCGCGCTCGCGGTCGCCGGGGCGGCGGCGCTCGACGCGCTGAAGCTGATCGGCGCCGCCAATATCGACGGCAAACCGGTGATCGACGCGACCAACCCGATCGGCGGCGGCCCGCCGGTCCATGGCGTGCTGTCGTTCTTCACCAGCCTGACCGACTCGCTGATGGAGCGGCTGCAGAAGGCCTATCCGAAGGCGCAATTCGTCAAGGCGTTCAACTCGGTCGGGGCGGGGCAGATGGTCGATCCGCAGTTCGCCGGCGGCAAGCCGACGATGTTCATGTGCGGCGACGCTGACAGCGCCAAGAAGACCGTCGCCAAGCTGGTCGAGGACTTTGGCTGGGAGATCGCCGATATGGGTCCGGTCGAGGCGGCGCGGGCGATCGAGCCCTTGTGCATGCTGTGGTGCATCCCCGGCGTCGCCCGCGGCGACTGGTCGCCCCATGCGTTCAAGCTGCTGCGCTGAACGGGCATTCTGGCCAATCGCGCCCCCCCTGTCGGCTAGGCGCTCGCCATGGGGTTTGATTTCCGTCATCCTAGGCGTCGCCCCGCAGTGCTTGCATGCAGGCAAGCGCCGCGGCGCGCTGGAGACGAGGGTTATGATCCGCGGTTTGGCCCGACTTCGCTCGGGCGGCCTATCGACGCGCAGCCGGACGTTCGCCGTCTACGGGCTGCTGCTGGCCGCCAATTTCGGCGCCTGGGCCTGGGCTTTCTCCGCTTTTCACGCCTATCCGATCCTGCTCGGCACGGCGGCGCTCGCCTACAGCTTCGGCCTGCGCCACGCTTTCGACGCCGATCATATCGCCGCGATCGACAACGTCACCCGCAAGCTGATGCAGCAGGGCCAGCGGCCGGTTGGCGTCGGCCTTTATTTTTCGCTCGGCCATTCGACCATCGTCGTCGGCCTGACGATCGCCATCGCGTTGACCGCGACCGCGCTGCAAGATCGGTTCGCCGCCTTCAAGACCCTCGGCGCGGTCGCCGGCACGCTGGTCTCGGCCCTGTTCCTGTTCGCCATCGCGGCGGCCAATGTCGCGGTGCTGGTTTCGGTATGGCGCAGCTTCTCAGCGGTTCGCCGCGGCGAGGGTTTCGTCGAGGAGGATCTCGACCTCGCGCTCGCCGGCCGCGGCCTGTTGGCGCGACTGTTCCGCGGTCTGTTCCGCGTCGTCAGGCAAAGCTGGCAGATGTATCCGATCGGTCTGTTGTTTGGTCTCGGCTTCGACACCGCGACCGAGGTCGGCCTGCTCGGCGTTTCGGCGACCCAGGCGGCGCAGGGCCTGTCGATCTGGTCGATCCTGGTCTTCCCGGCCCTGTTCACCGCCGGCATGACGCTGCTCGACACCACCGACAGCGTGGTGATGCTCGGCGCCTATGGCTGGGCCTTCGCCAAGCCGATCCGCAAGCTCTATTACAACCTGACCATCACCGCCGCGTCGGTGGCGGTGGCGGCGATCGTCGGCGGATTGGAGACGCTGAACCTGATCGGCGGCCATTTCGGCCTGACCGAGCGGGCCGGCTTCTGGGGCGCTGTCGGGGCGCTCAACGACAATTTCGGCGCCCTCGGCTACGTCGTGGTCGGCGTCTTCGTCTTCGCCTGGCTGGTGTCGGCGATCATCTACCGACTCAAGCGCTACGACGAGATCGAAGCCGTCGCGCCCTGAGCGCGGCCATCCCCTGATTCGCGCCTGGGTTGTGGCCGCCGAGACGCCGGCGAAACCAATGCCGCGGGCGAAAGCACGTCGGTGTCCCCGATTTGCAACACCATGCCATGCGTTTGATATCATAGCAACAATGTGACGACTTGACGCGACTTTCCGCATGTTCGCGGCAGTTGTCGCGTATTGTCGTGAATGCAACCCTAACGTGCATTCTCGGCAGAAATACTCCTCATGCGTTAGCGTGCATAGCTAACGGCGGCTCAGCCTGCCGGTACAAGGTCACAAATGAGGAACGCAATGAAGAAACTCCTTCTTGTCGCGGTCGTCTGCGGCGCAATGGCGACGCCGGCGTTGGCGTCTTCCACCCATGTCAACGTCAATGTCTTCCTTTCCAACCACTCGACCGTCCTCCAGGGCGGCAGAAACGGCAGCGCCGACGTCGCGCTCGTCGCGCAAGGCGCGTTGGCGACCGTCCAAGCCCCGGATTCGGCCCCGACCGTCGTCATCAACACCGGCGACGCCCACGCGCCGATCGGCAGCTCGTTCTCCTGGACGCCGAACTGATCGACGGCGGAAGCAAGCCGCGGGGGCTGGGGCTGCGTTTCGCCGACCTTGTGGCGCCTGAGAAGTCTGCCGCTGCGCGCGGGCCTCGGATCTGCGCGCAGCGGTGAACGACCGGTTTGGGGAGACCTGGATGCGACGCTTTCTCGATGGTCTTTGCGTCGTCGTCGCCTTCGTGATCGTCGGCGCCTCGCCGCTGGCGGCGGACAGCGCTTGGGCGGCGGTCCACAAGACCGAGGCGGCGGCGCCCGTTGCGGCCCCTTCGGTCGCGTGCCTTGGAGGCGTCCTGAATGACAGGGACGCCAGCGACTATCTCACGGCCGCCGACTATCCGGCCTTCGCCGCGCTGACCGCCGGCCTGCGCCGCATCTTCATCTGCGGCGACAGCATTCCGTCCTTTCTGCCTTCGAGCCAACGCGCCGGCTTCATGTCGCGCCGCCGCTGAAACGTCCGTCAGACAACAGGGAGTTCGACGATGTTGCGCATGTTGGTCCTGGCCGGGCTGGCCGTCGGCGTGAGCGGCGCCGCAAGCGCCGAGCCCCTCCAAATCCAATCGACGACGATCACCCAGACCAACGTCCACAATTACGCCCTGATCGCGCCCGGAGCCGTCTCAACCGAGATCACCGTCAATCAGAGCGGCGCCGATAACAACGCAGTCGTCGATCAATCGGGCGAAATCAATGTCGCCGAAGTCAATCAGCGCGCCAAGCGCGACAACAATTCCGCCATCACCCAGGCCGGCGCGATCAACATCGCGGCCGTGACCCAGCAATACAATTTCGGCGCGGTTCTCGGCGCGACGCCCGGCTACAGCGGGCAGCAGACCAACATCGGCTTCCTGTCCGAGTTCAATAGCGGCGGCGTGAGCATTCTCGCGCTGACTGGGTCAGGCAACACGCTCATCAGCACTTTCGGCAGGACTCACTGACTTTTCGAAGCCATCAAGCGTGAAACGGGGCGGCGATGAGAGGGGCAAAGGCGCTTTTCGGGGCGATCGGAGCGATCTGCGCGATGGCGCCGGCGGCGGGCCTCGCAGCGGACACGCCTGAGGCGGGGGCTGCGGGGGCTGCGGGGGCTGCGCCGGCCGCGTCGAAGGACCAGGGCAAGGCGTCCGAGTGCGCCGGCTACGGCACGGGATTCTTCAAGCTCGGCGACACGGGCTTCTGCGCCAAGGCCGGCTACGACGTGATGGGGTTCGTCGCGAAGGACTTCGCGAGCCACGACATCGGCTTGGTCGGGCAGCGGCTGCCGTCGAGCTCCTATCTCGCCGGCGTGCCGATCCTCTACTATTACGACAAGAACTTCTCGAAGCAGACTGACGCTCCCTATCCGGGCGTCGACGGGCAAGTCAATTTCGTGGCGATGCGCCAGACCGACTATGGCGCGCTGATCGGATATGTGAACGTGCGCGCCGCGGGGCAACTGCAGAAGAACGACAACGGCGACCTCGGCTACGTCTCCAACAACGCCGTCAACGGCTCGATTGCCGAAGGCCTGGTCGATCAGGCGTGGGTGCGTCTCGGCGGGTTCGAAGTCGGCATTCAGCCGTCGATGTTCGGCTTCGCGCGCTGGGGCTACTCGATCTCCCCCGGCTATTCGTCACTGGTGAACACGCCGGCGGTCTCCTACACCTATCGCGTCGACAACGTCGCCGGCTCGAACAATTCGGTCTCGGCCAGCATCGCGCTCGAAGACGGCAGCCGGCGCGACATGTACGACGGCGTGCTCGCCAACTATGGCAGCACGTACAGGCCTGACGTCGTCGCTCAGGCTCGGTTCGGAACGCCGAACCTGCTGCTGCACATCGGCGGCGCGCTGCACGAGATCCACGACGTGGCCGCGTGGGACTGTTGCTCTTCGCCCGACCACACGTTGTGGGGCGTCGCGGCGACCGCAGGCGGCGAATATCGTGTCAAGTGGAGCGACGTGTTCGGCCCGGCGGCGGGCGACACTTACGGCCGCCTGCTGCTGCAGGTTGCGGCGTCGCACGGCGCGATCGGCTATCTCGGCATCCCGTTCTTCGCTACCGACTATGTCGTCAACGGCGACGGCGACGTTAGGGAGACGGCCGGTTATTCCGCAGTCGCCTCCTACGAGCATCTGTGGACGCCGACAGTAAAGAGCTCGATCACCTATTCGATTTTCGGCACCTCGGAAGCGTCGAACACGGAACTGCTCGGGCCGAACGAGCCGATGTGGTTCGACGTCAAAATGCGCGGCGCGCTGCTGCAAGGCGGGATCGAGGACATGGTGCAGCCCGGACTGACGATCGGCGCCGAAGCCGGCTACACTTGGACGACGGCGACCGGCAATTACGCCGGCGCGTCCTCCGCGCCGCTGAGCATCGGATTCCCCAACGTCGCCGCTTACGTGCGCAAATTCTTCTGAGGGTCTGACGGGGAGCGCCCGCGGTTGTCGCCGCCGTGCCGCCGAACGGCGCGCGCGGCGTATCGTCGTCTGCGCGTGGGCGCGTCGCGGATGAAATTGCGTTGAGACGCTATAGCGCACGCGTCGCGATCGAAATGGACGCGCTTTGCGCCGCGCCGATCCGCTATGGTGTCTCGCAACATTGCCGGTTCCGACTCAGTCGGCCGACGAACGCGGAGGCGATCGATGTCGGAGCGCGTTTGCCCTTGGTGGATAGGGTACTTTCTGGTGAGTCCGTTGCGGCGGATGTTCCAGAACCCCGCGCGAATCCTGGCCCCCTACGTACGCGACGGCATGACCGTGCTGGAGCCCGGCCCGGGCATGGGGTTCTTCACCCTCGATCTCGCGCGTCTCGTCGGACCGTCGGGTCGGGTCGTGGCGGTGGATGTGCAGTCGCGCATGCTTGACGCCCTGCGCCGCCGCGCCGCGAAAGCGGGCCTCGCCGAGCGCGTGACGACGCGATTGGCCCAATCAGGCGACTTGGGCGTCGGCGACCTGGCGGGACAAGCGGACTTCGTTCTCGCCTTCGCGGTCGTGCATGAACTGCCGAGCGCGCGGACTTTCTTCGCCGAGGCGGCGGCGAGCCTTCGACCGGGCGGCGCCCTGCTGCTCGCCGAGCCGGCCGGACACGTTTCGGCCGACGCCTTCGAAACCGAATTGCAGGCCGCCGCGGCCGCCGGCTTGACGCCGCAGGAGCGGCCATCGATCCGCAGCAGCCGTACGGCGTTGCTGGTCAAGGCAGGCGACTGAGCCAATCCGCGCCGGGGGCAAGAACCCACGGCGTCATTGCGACGGCGCCGATACTCCATCTTCGTCTTCGCCGTCGATCTCGCGTGGCGGCGCGACGACGATGCGGCCGCTGGCGAAGTCGATTTCCGTTGCCACCGCCTTGGTGAACGGCAGCAGCAGAGTCTCGCCGCCGTCGTCCGGCGCGATCTCGAGAATGTCGCCGGCGCCGTAATTGCGCAGGCCGGCGACGCGGCCGAGCGGCGCGCCGTCCGTCGTCACCGCCGTCAGGCCGACGAGATCGTCGTAATAGAATTCGTCCGCCGCCAGCGGCGGCAACTGGTCGCGGCGGGCGAAGATCTCGACCCCGGTCAGCGCCTCGGCGGCGTCGCGCGTCGTCACGCCAGCGAGGCGGGCGACCAGCATGTCGTCGCGCAGCGGCCGCACCGACTCGAAGCGGAACGCGCGCGCGCCGCTCCTGTCGGTCAGGACGCCGTAGCCGCCGATCGCTTTCGGTTCGGCGGTGAAGGACTTGACGCGCACTTCGCCGCGCACGCCCTGCGCGGCGCCGAAGACGCCAAGCTGGACGAGGCGCGCCGGCGAAGCCATCGCCCGATCACGCCGGAGCGGTTTCGGCCTTTTCGGCCGCAGCGGCCTTCTCGGCGGCGGCGGCGGCAGCGGCGACGCGCTCCTGCGCCTTCTTCTTCGGCAGAGCCTTGACCGGGTTGTTGTGCGCTTCGCGCTTGGCGATGCCGAGGCCGTCGAACAGCCGCAGCACGCGGTCCGTCGGCTGGGCGCCCTTGGCGAGCCAGGCCTTGGCCTTGTCGAGGTCGACAACCAGACGGGTCGCGTCGTCCTTGGCCTTCAGCGGATCGAAGGCGCCGATCCTCTCGACGAAACGGCCGTCGCGCGGCATGCGCGCGTCGGCAACGACGATGCGATAGAACGGCCGCTTTTTGGCGCCGCCGCGGGAAAGACGGATTTTCAGAGACATTGGAACTTCCTTTCAATTTAGGGTTTGCGTTGCATTCAAGATCTGGATCGCGCCCTTCTCCCGCTTGCCGGAGAGGGGAAGCTCACTTCTTCTTCCCCCCGAAGGGAAAGCCGCCGCCGAGGCCAGGCAGTTTCGAGCCGCCGCCGAGACCAGGGAACTGCGGCGGCAGGTTGAAGGCGCCGGGCGGCGGCGCGCTGGGAATCCCGCCCGTCGGCGGCGCGACGCCGGCCGACTTCTGCATCGCGGCGATCTGCTCCGGGGTCGGCATGGCCATGCCGCCGCCGAACCCCATCATTTGCCCGAGCTGGCCCATCAGGCCGCGCTTGCCCGCCGAGGCGCCCATCGCCTTCATCATGTCGGACATCTGGCGGTGCTGCTTGAGCAGGCGATTGACCAGTTCGACGGTGACGCCGGCGCCCGCCGCGATGCGCTTCTTGCGCGACGCCTTGAGGACGTCGGGGTTGCGGCGCTCCATCGGCGTCATCGAAGAGATGATCGCGCGCTGACGCTTGATCGTTTTGTCGTCGAAATGCGACGACGCCATCTGGTCCTTCAACTTGGCGACGCCGGGCAGCATGCCCATCACGCCGCCGAGGCCGCCGAGCTTCTCGATCTGGGCGAGCTGATCGGAAAGGTCGTTGAGGTCGAAGACGCCCTTGCGCATCTTCTCGGCCATCTTGGCCGCTTGTTCGGCGTCGATCGCCTGCGCCGCCTTTTCGACCAGGCTGACGATGTCGCCCATGCCGAGGATGCGGTCGGCGAGACGGCGCGGATGGAAATCCTCCAACGCGTCCATCTTCTCGCCGACGCCGAGAAGCTTGATCGGCCTGCCGGTCACCGCGCGCATCGACAGAGCCGCGCCGCCGCGCCCGTCGCCGTCCATGCGGGTGAGCACGATGCCGGTGACCCCGACCCGCTCGTTGAACGACTTGGCGAGATTGACCGCGTCCTGGCCGGTCAGCGCGTCGGCGACGAGCAGGATCTCGTGCGGGCGGGCGGCGTCGCGGATTTCCGCCATCTCCGCCATCAGCGGCTCGTCGATATGGGTGCGGCCGGCGGTGTCGAGGAGCACGACGTCGTAGCCTTGCAGACGGGCGACGCTCTCGGCGCGCCGGGCGATCGCCACCGGGTCCTGACCGGCGACGATCGGCAGCGTGTCGACGCCGACCTGGCGGCCGAGCACGGCGAGCTGCTCCTGCGCCGCGGGCCGCTTCACGTCGAGCGACGCCATCAGCACTTTGACCTTGCTGCGGTCGGCGAGGCGCAACGCGATCTTGGCTGCGGTCGTCGTTTTGCCGGCGCCCTGCAGGCCGACGAGCATGATCGCCACCGGCGCCGGCGCGTTGAGGTCGATCGCCTCCCCTTCGCCGCCGAGCGTCTCGATCAGCGCATCGTGGACGATCTTGACCACCATCTGGCCGGGCGTGACCGACTTGACCACCGACGCGCCGACCGCTTTCGAACGCGCGCGGTCGATGAACGAACGCACGACCTCGAGCGAAACGTCGGCCTCGAGCAATGCGCGGCGCACTTCGCGCATCGCCGCGTTGACGTCCTCCTCTGAGAGGGCGCCGCGGCCGGTCAGTCGATCCAATATGCCGGAGAGCTTTTCGGAAAGGCTCTCGAACATGAAACGCTCCTGTGGGGCAAAGGGCGGTAGGCAATGGGCGGCCGGCGAAAGAGAGGCAGCCCGCCGACGCGCCCGTTCGATTTGCTTACTGCCTACTGCCCATTGCCTACTGCCTTCTTCGACCAAACGCCCATCGCGCCCGGGAGCGCATCGCGCTGCCGGACGTTGACCGCCGGCCTCATGGGACGGACGGCTGCTCGACGAGGCCAAGACCTGACGAAAACAGGCGGCAATTAAGCGCGCCGGGCGCAGAAGTCAATCGCGACGCGCCAAAACCGGCCTTTTCGCGGCGTTTCGGCCGGCGCCGCCGACTGGCCGTCGCCCGACGAATTCTTGCGCAAAAGAATGACTGTCACGCGCGCCAAGTATATTGCCAGCAGCGCCGCCTTGGTTATTGTCAGGTCCGTGGCTCACGACGTCTTCATCAGCTACTCGTCGAAGGACAAGGCGGCGGCCGACGCCGCCTGCAACGTCCTCGAACGCAATGGCGTCCGCGTCTGGATGGCGCCGCGCGACATCCTTCCCGGCGTCGGCTGGGCGGAATCGTTGATCGGCGCGATCAACAACGCGCGGGTGATGGTGCTGGTCTATTCCAGCAACGCCAATCACTCGCCGCAGATCGAGCGCGAGGTCGAGCGCGCGATCAACAAGGGCCTGCCGGTGGTGCCGTTCCGCGTCGAGGACGTCGCCCCGAGCGCCACGCTCGAATATTTCATCAGCGAGACGCATTGGCTCGACGCCTTCACGCCGCCGCTGGAGCATCATCTCGAACGGCTGGCGGACGCGGTGAAGCGGCTGCTGGCGTCGAAATTCGTCCAGCCTCTGTCGCCCGATCCGAAGATCGGCCCGCAAGACGGCCAGGATCGCCAACCCGTCGCGGCCGGCGCTGCAACGACGGCCCCCGACGGCGAAGCGAGCGCGACCGTTGCGGCGACGACGACCGCCGAGTCGCCCGAGCCTCCGCCCAAGCCGCCGCTCCCCGAACCGCATGGCTCGGCGCAGACCGCCGGCGCCGCGGTTGTTGCTACGCCTGCCCCGAACCGGACCAAGCTCGTCGCCGCGGCGGCGGCGGTCGTGCTGCTGCTCGCCGTCGGCGGCGGCTTTTTCGCCTTCAAAGACAAGATGTTCCCGTCGCCGCAGGACGTCGCGGCGAGCGCCGTCGCCGCCGGCGACCGCTACCGCACCGGCCAAGGCGCGGCGCAGGACTACGGCGAGGCGATGACCTGGTACCGCAAGGCGGCCGACGCTGGCGACGCGGTGGGGCAGAACGCGATCGGTGATCTCTACGCCAACGGATTGGGCGTCGGCCGCGATCCCGTCGAGGCGATGATCTGGTACCGCAAGGCGGCCGATCAGGGCTATCCGGCGGCCGAGAACAACCTCGGCAATCTCTACGCCAACGGCCAGGGCGTCGCGCTCGATCTTGCGCAAGCGGTGGCGTGGTACCGCAAGGCCGCCGACCAGGGCTATGCGGCAGCGCAGGCGAGCCTCGCCAACCTTTACGTCACCGGCCGCGGCGTGCCCCAGGATTACGCCCAGGCGATGACCTGGTTCCACAAAGCGGCCGATCAGGGCGACCCGGCCGGCGAGACTGGCGTTGGCTACCTCTACGCTTACGGCCGCGGCGTGACGCGCGACTACGCACAGGCGATGAGCTGGTACCACAAGGCCGCCGACAAGAACTATGCGGTGGCGTTCAACAACGTCGGCTACCTTTACGGCAACGGTCTCGGCGTGCCGGTGGATTTCGCGCAGGCGATGTCCTGGTACCGCAAGGCGGCCGATCAGAACTATGCGGTGGCGCAGGCCAACATCGGCTCGCTCTATGAGCACGGCCAGGGCGTCCCGCAGGACTATGCGCAGGCGGCCGAGTGGCTGCGCAAGGCCGCCGACCAAGGCAATATGGGCGCCGAGAACGACCTCGGCAAACTCTACGCCGAAGGCCACGGCGTCGCGCAGGACTACGCCCAGGCGATGACCTGGTATCGGCGCGCCGCCGACCAGGGCAATTGGGCGGCCCAGACCAACCTCGGCAAGCTTTACGCCGACGGCCGCGGCGTGACGCGCGATTACACGCAGGCGATGAGCTGGTTCCGCCGCGCCGCCGACCAAGGCTTCGCGCTCGCGCAGAACGCCGTCGGCGATCTCTTCGCCAACGGTCAGGGCGTGACGCGCGACGACGCGCAGGCGTTGAGCTGGTATCGCAAGGCGGCTGATCAGGGCCTCGCGGCCGCCCAGACCAACCTCGGCCTGTTCTACGCCAACGGCCGCGGCGGCGTGGCGCAGGACTATGCGCTGGCCGCCGACTGGTATCGCAAGGCGGCCGATCAGGGCGACGCGACGGCCGAAAACAACCTCGGCGATCTCTACGCCAACGGCCAAGGCACGCCACAAGACGACGCCCAGGCGCTGGCGTGGTATCGCAAGTCGGCCGACCAAGGTTACGCGCCGGCCGAAACCAGCGTCGCCTATTTCTACGAGCGTGGCCGCGCCGTCGTGCAGGATTATGCCCAGGCGGTCGCCTGGTACCAGAAGGCCGCCGACCAGGGCGCCGCGATCGCCCAGAACAATCTCGGCCTGCTCTACTTGAACGGCACCGGCGTGACGCGCGATTACGCGCAGGCGATGACGCTGTTCAAGAAGTCCGCCGACCAGAGCGATTCCTCGGCGCTCGACAATATCGGCTATCTCTACGCCAACGGCCTTGGCGTGCAGCAAAGTTGGGCCCAGGCGATGACCTGGTATCGCAAGTCCGCCGACCTCGGCAACGCCGTCGCCCAGACCGACGTCGGCGATCTCTACGCCAACGGCCAAGGCGTGCAGCAGGACTTCGCCCAGGCGCTGACTTGGTACCGCAAGGCCGCCGAACAAGGCAACGCGTCGGCGGAGAACAACCTCGGCTACTATTACGAGAAGGGCCGCTCCGTCGCGCAAGACTACAATCAGGCGGCCGTCTGGTACCGCAAGGCGGCCGAACAGGGCCAAGCCATCGCCCAGAACAATCTCGGCGTCCTGTTGATGAACGGCCAGGGCGTGCAGCAGGATTACGCCGAGGCGATGACCTGGTTCCAGAAGGCGGCCTCGCAAGGCAACGCCGCGGCGCAAGACAACATCGGCTATCTCTACGCCATGGGTCACGGCGTTGCGCAGGATTACGCCCAGGCGATGACGTGGTATCGCAAGTCCGCCGACCAGGGCAACGCGCTGGCGGCGGTCGACATCGGCGACCTCTACCGCGACGGCCATGGCGTGCCGCAGGATTACGCCCAGGCGCTCAACTGGTACCGCAACGCCGCCGAACAGGGAAACCCCGACGGGCAGTTCAACCTCGCTTCGCTGCTGGAGCACGGCCAGGGGACCGCCGTCGACGTCGGCCAGGCGGTCGGCTGGTATCGCCGCGCCGCCGAGCAGGGCAACGCCGCCGCCGCCGAAGCGGTGAAGCGCCTCACCGGCCAGGCGGTGACGGTGAAGAAGTAAGGGCGGCGCGCGCCATGCGCGAGCGCGTTCGCCCCTCCACGACGCTCTTGTGCGTTTAGTCGTGTCTGACCGCCTGCTCGCACCAGATCGACTATGAGTACGACGCCCGTGCGCGCCTAACTTCGCGCACCGTCGTCGCCGGCGGGACCGGCGCCCGACTGGCGCCCTGCTCAACGCGCCCTCATCGTCATGACCGGGCTTGTCCCGGTCATCCACGCGGCGACGCTGCCGCGACACCTCAGAGAGACGCTGGGAATGCGCGGCTCTTCCTGTCGCCGCCCGGCGGCTCAACGGCGTGGATGACCGGGACAAGCCCGGTCATGACGCCTCAGGGAGAGGGCTGCAATTGACGAAGCACGCGCCTGCCATCGCCGTGCTCGCCGTCAAGGCCAAGCCGCTGCGCGGTCGCTTCGCGAGCCTTGACCGCTTGCGCGCGGCGCCGGCGCTTGGTTTGCAAGCCCCCCTTGCCGCGCCGACACGGCGCAGTCACCGCGAAGCGGCCGCAGCGCAGCGCAGGAGCGGCGCAGCCGCTTGACGGCGACGGGGCGGCGTGGCCGGCGGGCACGAAGACTTGCGTCGGGGTTACGGTCGGGTTACGCGGGTTACGGGTTACGGGGTTACGGGGTTACGGTGACACTTGCATAATTCCCTAATTCGCAGGAGCCTCGGGCGGGTTCTGCGGAGGTCTCTCCATGGCGCGCTTCGGCCGCTTCGTCGTTCCTGACCTGCCCCACCACGTCACCCAGCGCGGCAACCGTCGCGAGCGGGTGTTCTTTGGCGACGACGACTACGCGCTCTATCGCGATCTGCTGGCCGAAGCCTGCCGGCGCGAAGGGGTGGCGGCATGGAGCTATTGCCTGATGCCCAACCACGTTCATCTCATCCTGACGCCGCGCACGCCCGAAGGCCTCGGCCGCGCGCTCGGCAAGGCGCACCGGCGTTACGCGGCGTTTGTCAACGCGCGGCTGCGGGCGACCGGCCATCTTTTCCAGGGCCGCTTCGCTTCGGTCGTCATGGACGAGGCGCATCTGACGGCGGCGGCGCGCTATGTCGCGCTGAACCCGGTGCGGGCGCGCCTGGCGGAGCGCGCCGAGGATTGGCCGTGGTCGAGCGCGCGGGCGCATCTGACCGGGCGCGACGACGGATTGGTCGAGGTTGCGCCACTGCTGGCGCGCTGCGCCGGGCGTTTCGCCGACCTGCTCGCCGTCGAGCCGCCGCCAGGCGTGATCGCCGCGCTGCGGGCGGCCGAGACGATCGGTCGGCCGCTCGGCGCGCCAGCCTTCCTCGACCGCCTTGCGGCGCTGACCGGCCACGACCCCCGCCCGCGCAAA
>JBEKVR010000140.1:0-13088 GCA_049513815.1 Roseiarcus sp.
GCGGGGGGATTGGCCGCGTCGGCTCATCGCCTAGCCCCTCACCCCAGCCCTCTCCCCGCTCGCGGGTAGATGGAGTCGCAGCCCTCTTACGCCGCGCCGCGATTCTGCCGATTGTCGATCAGATCCCTGACGACGGTCGGGTCGGCCAGCGTCGAGGTGTCGCCGAGCGAGGAATATTCGTTCTCGGCGATCTTGCGCAGGATGCGGCGCATGATCTTGCCCGAGCGCGTCTTCGGCAGGCCGGGCGAGAACTGGATGAGGTCGGGCGAAGCGAATGGTCCGATCTCCTTGCGCACCCAGCCGACCAACTCCTTGCGCAGAGTCTCGGACGGCTCGACGCCCGCCATCAGCGTGACATAGGCGTAGATGCCCTGGCCCTTGATGTCGTGCGGATAGCCGACGACCGCCGCTTCCGACACTTGCGGATGGGCGACCAGCGCGCTCTCGACTTCCGCGGTGCCCATGCGGTGGCCGGAAACGTTGATGACGTCGTCGACGCGCCCGGTGATCCAATAGTAGCCGTCGGCGTCGCGACGGCAGCCGTCGCCAGTGAAGTACTTGCCGGGATAGGCGGCGAAATAGGTCTTCACGAAGCGGCCGTGGTCGCCATAGACGGTGCGCGCCTGGCCGGGCCAGGAATCGGCGATGACGAGATTGCCTTCGCAGGGGCCTTCAAGCACCATGCCGGTTGGGCCGACGATCTCCGGCATAACGCCGAAAAACGGCCGCGTCGCCGAGCCGGGCTTTTGCGCGATCGCGCCGGGCAAGGGCGTGATCAGGATGCCGCCGGTCTCGGTCTGCCACCAGGTGTCGACGATCGGACAGCGGCCGTCGCCGACGACGCGGTGATACCATTCCCAGGCCTCGGGGTTGATCGGTTCGCCGACCGAGCCGAGCAGCCTGAGCGAGGCGCGGCTCGTCCTTTTCACCGGCGCTTCGCCGGCGGCCATCAGCGAGCGGATCGCGGTCGGCGCGGTGTAGAAGATGTTGACGCCGTATTTGTCGATCACTTCCCAGAAGCGGCTGACGCTCGGGTAGTTCGGCACGCCCTCGAACATCAGCGTCGTCGCGCCGTTGGCGAGCGGGCCGTAGACGATGTAGCTGTGGCCGGTCACCCAGCCGACGTCGGCGGTGCACCAATAGACGTCGCCTTCGTGGTAGTCGAACACGTACTGGTGGGTCATCGACGCGTAGACGAGATAGCCGGCGGTGGTGTGCACCACGCCCTTCGGCGCGCCAGTCGAGCCCGACGTGTAGAGGATGAACAGCGGGTCCTCGGCGTTGACCTTCTCGACCGGGCAATGATCGGAGACGCGCTCGAGCGCCTCGTGCATCCAGACGTCGCGGCCCGGCGTCCAGTTGACGGCGCCGCCGGTGCGCCGGACGACCAGCACGTGCTTGACGCCGGCCGCCTTCTTCAGCGCTTCGTCGACATTGGCCTTGAGCGGCACCCTGCGGCCGCCGCGCAAGCCCTCGTCGGCGGTGATGACAATGTCCGATTTGGCGTCCTCGATGCGGCCGGAGAGCGCGTCGGGCGAAAAGCCGCCGAAGACGACCGAATGAATCGCGCCCAGGCGCGCGCAGGCGAGCATCGCGTAGGCGGCCTCGGGGATCATCGGCATGTAGATCGTCACCCGATCGCCTTTGCGCACGCCGTGCCAGTAGAGCACGTTGGCGAACTTGTTCACCTGCTCGTACAACTCGGCGTAGGTGATGCGCTTCGATTCGTCGGGCGAGTCGCCTTCCCAGATGATCGCGGTCTGATTGGCGCGCTTGGGCAGGTGGCGATCGATGCAATTGTAGGCGGCGTTGGTCTCGCCGTCCTCGTACCAGTTGATCGCGACGTGGTGCGAATCCCACGAGATGTCGCGGACCTTGGTGAAGGGCTTGAACCAGTCGATGCGCTTGCCCTCGTCGCCCCAGAAGCCGTCAGGGTCCTTGATCGAGCGCTGGTACATCTCCTCGTAACGCGCTTCGTCGATCCAGGCGCTCTTGGCCCAGTCCGGAGATACGCCGTAAACCTTCTCGGACATTGTTCTCTCCCTGGCGCGCCCGCGAGCGCGCTTATGTGGGGGCAATATGCCCCACCGCGGCGGCGCGCTTCAAGCCAAGCCGTTCATGGCCTTTGGTCTTACGTCTTCCGCTTCAGCCCGTGGCGAGCGCGAGCACGGCGCGCCATTCGTCGGCGGTCACCGGCTGGACCGAGAGGCGCGAATTGACTGCCAGGATCATCTTGGCCAGACGCTTGTCGGCCTTGATCTCGTCGAGCGTCACCGGCCGCTCGAGCGCGCGGACCGCCGTGAAGTCGACCATGCCGAAGCGGCCGCTGTCGTCGGTCGGGTCGGGGTAATAGGGCTTGCTCACCGCGACGACGCCGACGATCGCCTTGCCCTCGTTCGAATGATAGAAAAACGCCTCTTCGCCGACCTTCATCGCCATCAGGTTGAGCTTGGCGGCATGGTTGCGCACGCCGTTCCAGCTCGTGCCCTTCGCGCCCGCCGCAAGCTGGTCGGCGAAGGACCATGCCGACGGCTCGCTCTTCACCAGCCAGTGCGCCATCGTCTCATCTCGCGATCGTGACGCCGAGCGCCTGGCGCCAGGGCCTGAGGTCGACGGAGGCGAACAGCCCGGCTTCCGCATAAGGGTCGGCGGCGAGGATCGCGCGCACTTCCGCTTCGTCGAACGCTTCGAAAATCAGCAGCGAGCCGACCGGGTTCTGTCCGGTCGGATCGAGCAGCGCTCCCGCCGCTCTCACCTTCGCGCCGAGCGACGAGAGATAGACGAGATGCGCCGGGCGTCGCCCCGTCCGCTTGACGAGGCTGTCAGGCTTGTCGATACAGGTGGCGACGAACAACATGCGGGTCTCTCGAAATGGCGGCGAAAAGCTAGGCGATCGCGCCGCCGCGGTCAAAGCGCCCGGTCAAAGCGTTTACGCGTCGTCCTCGCCCTTGAGCGGGCGCGCCAGCAGAGCGCCGACCGCATGCGCGGCGTCGATCCGGCCGTCGATCAGCGCCTCCACCGCAGCCGAAATCGGCATGTCGACCGCGCGCGCGCGCGTCATCTGCATCAACGCCGCCGCCGTCAGCGCGCCTTCGACCAGCTTGCCGGCGCTCGCCTCGGCGACGCCGACGCCACGCCCCAGCGCCTGACCGAAAGCAAAATTGCGTGATTGCGCCGTCGAGCAGGTCAAGACCAGGTCGCCGAGCCCCGAAAGCCCCATCAGCGTCGTCGGCCGCGCGCCGAAGGCGGCGGCGAAGCGGCGAAGCTCGGCGAAGCCGCGCGCGATCAGCGCCGCGCCGGCGCTGGCGCCGAGGCCGAGCCCGGCCGTCACGCCGCAGGCGATCGCCAGCACGTTCTTGGCCGCGCCGCCGATTTCGACGCCGCGCGGGTCGGTCGAATGATAGAGCCTGAGGTTCGGCCCGGAGAGCGCCGCCGACAGCGCGCGCGCCAGCGCCTCGTCGGCGCTCGCCAGCGTCACCGCGGTCGGCAGGCCGGCGGCGACGTCGGCGGCGAAGCTCGGCCCCGAGAGGATCGCCGCCGGCCAGCCCGGCGCCGCCTCGGCGACGACCTCGGTCATGAAGCGCTGCGAGCCGCGCTCGATCCCCTTGGCGCAGACGATCAACGGCCGCGGCGCCAGCCGCTCGGCGAGCCGCGTCGCCGCCTGGCGCGCGCCTTGAGCGGGAACGACGAGCAGAATCGCTTGCGCGGCGGCGAGCGCGTCGATTTCAATAGCGACCGTCGCCGCGGAAGCAAGCGCGACTCCAGGCAGATGTGGGCTGGTCCGGGTGCGCGCCAAAGCGGCGAGCGCGTCGCCGTCGCGGCCCCAGACGACGACCGAGCGGCCGGCCGCCGCCGCCGCGTTGGCGAGCGCGAGGCCCCAGGCCCCCGCCCCGGCGACGCCGATCGTCGCAAACTTGCTCAACTGCCCCTCCGCGTCGCTTCGCCTGCTCGTTGAAACCATCGTCGTCGCGCCGGCGCAACCCCGCGCTCTTGTGGGTTCTAGCCAAATCGGCCGGATCGCCCTAACTAGGTCTGCAATGCGCCGGCGGCCGGGGCGGCGATGCGAAGGAAGCGGCGATGCAGATAGACATTTCGACGATCGTCTTCGCCCTGGTGGCCGTTTTCGTCGCCTGGAAGCTGCGTTCGGTGCTGGGAACCCGCGGCCCGACGCAGCCGCCGGTCGAGCGCCGCCCGCCCGGCGCCTTGAACGTGCCGCCGCTCGGCGGCGAGGTCATTCCGCTCAAACCGGCGACGCCGGCGGCGCGGACCGAGACGCCGCCGCCCGACCGGTGGAAGGGCTTCGCCGCGCCGGGCTCGCCGGTCGCCGCCGGCTTCGACGCGATCGCCGCCGTCGATTCGTCCTTCGCCCCTGACAGCTTCCTCAGCGGCGCGCGCACCGCCTACGAGATGATTGTTGGCGCCTTCGCCGCCGGCGACCTGTCGACGCTCCGGCGCTTGCTGGCGCCCGAAGTGCTCGCCAATTTCGAAAAGGCGATCCGCGACCGCGGCGCCGCCGAACAGACGATGACGACGACGCTGGTGTCGATCGACGCCGCCAGCGTGGTCGAGGCGCGGCTCGCCGGCACGGTCGCCTCGGTCGCCGTGCGCTTCGCCGCCAAGCTGGTGTCGGTGACGCACGACAAGGCGGGCGCGGCGGTCGAGGGCTCGCCCAACGACGTCGTCGCCCATCTCGACGTGTGGACGTTCACGCGCGACGTCGCGGCGGGCGACCCCAATTGGCTGCTGGCGGCGACGCAGACGGTGAACTGAGGCGGGCGCCGAGCGCCATGGCGGCGAAGTCGAAACGGAGCCCGCCGTGACGCCGAAGCCGCAACCCCTCGCTTTCGACGCCCTCGCCGGCTTCGCCGACGACGACGCGCTCGCCGCCTTCGCCGCCTTTCGCGACTGGGCGCGCGCCATCGCCGCCGAGACGCCGCCCCTGCGCGCAGCGAAGGCGCCGTCGCCGCGGCTGATGCAGGTCGCGCAGGCGGCGTACGGCGCTTCGATCGCCGACGACAGCGCCGCGCGACGATTCTTCGTCGACAACTTCCGCCCGTGGCGCGTCGTCTCCGACGCCGCCGACGGCGCCGCCTTCTTCACCGGCTATTACGAGCCCGTCGTCGACGCTTCGCTGACGCCGACGCCGGACTTTCGCGCGCCGGTCCTGGCGCGGCCGCATGATCTCGTCAGCTTCGCGTCGGGCGAAGGCCCGCCAGACCTCGATCCCCAGCTCGCGGGCGCTCCAAGACGCGAGGACGGGCGCCTCGCCCCCTACCCCGACCGCGCAGCGATCGAAGCGAGAGGCGGCGAAGCGATCGCCTGGCTCGCCGACGAAGTCGAAGTGTTCTTCGCCCAGGTGCAGGGCTCGGCGCGGCTGAGGCTCGCCGACGGACGCAAGGCGCGGCTCGTCTATGACGGCCGCAACGGCCAGCCCTATACGTCGATCGGCCGGCTGCTGATCGAGGCGGGCGAGATCCCGCAACCAGAAATGTCGCTGGCGCGGCTCAAGGCGTGGTTGCGCGCCAATGGCTTGCGGCCGGGCGACAAGGGCCGCGCGATCATGCAGCGCAATGCGTCCTACGTGTTCTTCCGCCTGGTCGAGGACGTCGATCCGGCGCTCGGGCCGATCGGCGGCGCCGGGATTGCATTGACGCCGCTGCGCTCGATCGCCGTCGATCGCACGCTCTGGTCCTACGGCCTGCCGTTCTGGATCGACGCCGCGCTGCCTTGGGAGAGCGATGAATTGAGCCCGTTCCGCCGGCTGATGGTCGCCCACGACACCGGCTCGGCGATCGTCGGCCCGGCGCGCGCCGACATCTTCTTCGGCGCCGGCGAAGCTGCGGGCGCGCGCGCCGGCGCGATCCGCTGCCGCGGCGCCTTCGCCGTCCTGGCGCCAGTGGGGGACGAGCCGTGAAGGAAACGGCGGAAAGACCAGCGCCGGCGCGGCTCAGGCGGCTCAGCGAGGAAGAGATCGCGCTGTGGATCGAGGTCGCCAAGAGCGTCGCGCGGCGACGCGGCGCGACCCTGCCGACGCTCGCCGCGCCGCGGCCTGCAACAACGCCCGCCGCCGACGAGCCGCCGCCGGCGCCGGTCGCCCCGACGACGAAGCCGCGTCGGCCGGCGGGGCCGCCGCCGCTGGCGCCGCTCGAGCGCCGGCTGAAGCGCGATCTGGCGCGCGGCCGCGCCGTCGTCGACAGCGTGCTCGACCTGCACGGCATGACCCAGGCCGAGGCGCATCACGCTCTGCGCGGTTTTCTTTTTCAAGCGCAGATCCAGGACTTCCGCTTGGTGATCGTCATCACCGGCAAGGGCGCCCGCGCGCCTCAGAACGACGAGGATTGGTTTCACGAGACCGGCGTGCTGCGCCGCGTCGTCCCGCACTGGCTGCGCGAGCCCGACTTGCGCTCGACCGTGCTCGGCTTCGAGGAGGCCAGCCCCGGCCACGGCGGCGCCGGCGCCCTCTACGTCCGCCTGCGCCGCCGCGACCGGCGCTGAGACCGGCGGCGGCGGGATCGGCGTTTGACCTCGCCGCCGCGAGGCGCCAGAAGGCGCGCGGCGCGCGAGGGGGCCTCTTCACCATGATGGAAAGCGTAGACGTTCTCGGCCTGGGCAATTCGCTGGTCGACATCATCGCCGAGACCGACGACGCCTACCTGCAGGCGCAGGACATGGTCAAAGGCGCGATGACGCTGATCGACGAGGAGCGCGCCGAGGCGCTCTACGCGGCGCGCGTGGCGCCGCGGGTCGTCTCCGGCGGTTCGGCGGCCAACACCGTCGTCGGCGTCGCCTCCTTCGGCGTCAGCAGCGCCTATATCGGCAAGGTCAAGGCCGACGACCTCGGCCGCGCCTTCATCGCCGACCTGCGCGGCACCGGCGTCGCCTTCGACACCGCGCCCGGCGAGGACGGCCCGGCGACCGGACGCAGCTTCATCTACGTGACGCCCGACGGCGAGCGGACGATGAACACCTTTCTCGGCGCGAGTTCGCATCTCTCGCCGCCCGATGTCGACGAGGCCTTGGTCCGCGCCGCGCGCATCGTCTATCTCGAAGGCTACATGTGGGACCGGCCCGCGGCGAAGGCGGCGTTCCTGAAAGCGGGCGAGATCGCGCGCGCCGCCAGTCGCCGCGTCGCGCTGACGCTGTCGGATTCGTTCTGCGTCGATCGCTTCCGCGGCGAGTTCATCGACTTGATGCGACGCGGCGTCGTCGACACCTTGTTCGCCAACACCGACGAGATCCTGTCGCTCTACGAGACGCCGAGCCTCGAGGAAGCGCTCGCGGCGGTGCGCCGCGAAGGCGTGCTCGCCGCCGTGACGCGCTCGGAAAAGGGCTCGGTCGTCGTCGACCGCCGCCACACCTACGAAGTTCCGGCCTTCCCGATCGCGCGGCTCACCGACACCACCGGCGCCGGCGATCTCTACGCCGCCGGCTTCCTCACCGGCCTTGCGCGCGGCGCGGATCTCAAGGCCTGCGCGGCGCTCGGCGCGCTCTCCGCCGCCGAGATCATCCAGCATCTCGGCGCGCGGCCCGAAGCGCCGCTGGCGACGCTGGCGCGCGACAACGGCCTCGCGGCCTGAGCGCCGCGCGCATCGCGGGACGAGGGCTCAAGCGCGCGTTTGGGCGAGATAGGCTTTGAACGCCTCCATCGAGGCGAAGCGGAACGCGCCGCCGTCGGTTTCGGCCTCGATCGAGCCGTCGGAGAAGATCTTGTAGTTGGCGCCGCCGGCGCTGTAGTGACCGACCAAGGTCGGCGGCGCCGCAGCGGCGAGCGCCTGTTCGAGATCGGCGACGCCGGGCGCGCCGGCGGCCGCGCCCTCCGCGACCGGCGTTTCCGTCTCCTCGACGGGTTCTCCCGCGGCGCCGTGGGCGTCGGCCGGCTGCAGTTCGACGGCGGGCGCTTCGCCCTCCTGCGCCGGGGGTTCCAATTCGACTGGCGCCGCGTCAGGCTCATGCGCCGTATGGTCTTCGGCATGGCGCGCGGCGGCGACCTCGACTTCGTCCGGCAGGTCTTCGACCGCCGCGGCGAAATTCACCATTTGCGTCAACGCTTCGAGGCGAAGCACGGCGACGCCGATCGCCACCGTCACCACGCCGCCGCTGACAAGGATCGCGCCACAGCAAGCGTAGAGCAGGCCGAGTTCGGTCGGCAGCAGGTCGTAGCTGGCCACCAGGCCGCCCGCGCCCGCAGCGATAAGAACCAGTCCTAAGACAAAGGTGACGATCGTCATCTGCTCTTCCGATTCGCTTAATTTATCAAACTGGCGGCCAAGCGCCAGACCGCCTTGGTTGCGGGGCGCGGGTTGGCGGTCTAACTATTGTCCTGGGTGCGGAAGACGGCGCTCGCTCGGCGCGCCCTTCACCGCACAACATCTTCATGGAGCAACGTCGATGACCTTTTCGCTTCCCGACCTTCCCTACGCCTACGAGTCGCTTCAGCCTTACATGTCGAAGGAAACGCTCGAGTTCCATCACGACAAGCACCACCTTGCCTACGTCAACAATGGCAATAACCTGCTCAAAGGCACCGAGTGGGAAGGCAAGTCGCTCGAGGACGTCGTCCGCGGCTCATACGGCAAGAACGTCGCCTTGTTCAACAACGCCGGTCAACATTACAACCATTTGCAATTCTGGAAGTGGATGAAGCCGAACGGCGGCGGCAAGATCCCCGGCGCGCTGGAGAAGGCGCTGGTCGATTCGTTCGGCTCGGTCGACAAGGCCAAAGAGGCGCTGGTGCAGGCAGGAACGACCCAGTTCGGCTCGGGCTGGGGCTGGCTCGCGGTCGTCGACGGCAAGATCGCCGCCACCAAGACTGCGAACGGCGAGAGCCCGCTCGTCCATAACGGCAAGCCGATCCTCGGCGTCGACGTATGGGAACATTCCTATTACATCGACTACCGCAACCGGCGCCCCGACTACCTCAAGGCGTTCGTCGACCACCTGGTCAACTGGGAATACGTCGCCGAACTCTATCACGCCGCGATCGGCTGATCGCGCTCGGCGCGCGGCGGGCTCGTCATTGGGCGAGCCCGCCGGGACCGGCGGCAAGCGTCGTCGCCGTTCGTCACTCGGTCAGATTGATCTTCTTGTCCTTGCACAGCTCGACGCCCTGAGCGTCGGTCACCGCGCCGTCCTCGAACACCGCGTGCAGGTCGAACAGACACGCCTTGTCGTGAGCGAGATGCGCGGTCGTCTTCTTGCCTGCCGCGAGCGGACCGGCGATCTTCTTGCTGTCGGGAGTCCCCGAGATTGCGGCGACGAGCGAGGTGAGGCCGACGACGCGGCTGTTGATCACCTCAACCGCGACCGTCGCTTCGGCGGGCTTCTTCGGCTTCGGCTTGGGCTTCGGCTTGGCCGCTGTCGAGTCCGGCGCCGGCGCCGGCACGGCGCCCGCCGAATCGGCCGCCGGCAGGGGGGTGGTCTGGGCGAAGCCGGCGCCGGCCGCCAGCAACGCGCCGCCGCACAGCGCGCAGACCGCCAAGGTCAACTTCCGTTTCACATTCATGCCGCATCCTCCACTCGGGACGCGTTTTCACAACGCCCCGCACACAGTCGCAAGAATGACACTATCGCGCGCCGAGGAAAAGGGCGCTGGGTCGCGCCGTCACCCGGCGGGCGCGGCTAAACGGCGCGCCGCGGCGCGCAGCATCGGCAGCGCGTCCTCGATCTTCTCGGCGACGATGTATCGCACTTCGAACTGTTCGCGGATGAAGCCGAGGTTGCGCATGTGGGCGAACAACGCCAACAGCGGCCGCCAGAAGCCGTCGATGTCGGCCAGAAGCACGGGCTTGCGGTGGCGCTGCAACTGCGCCCAGGTGAGTTGCTCGACCAGTTCTTCGAGCGTGCCGACTCCGCCGGGCAACGCGATGAACGCATCGGCGCGTTCGAACATCAACTGCTTCCGTTGATGCATGCCGTCGACGACGACGAGCTCCTGCCCGCCGATGAGGGCGTGTTCGCGCGCCATCAGAAACTTGGGGATAATCCCCGTGACGCGACCGCCCGCCGCAAGCGTCGCGCGCGCGACCCGGCCCATCAGTCCATCGCCGCCGCCGCCGAAGACGAGGCCGACGTCGGCTCCTGCGAGCGCGCGACCAAGCGCGTCGGCCGCCTCCACAAAACGCGGACTCGTTCCTGCGCTCGAGCCGCAGTAGACGCAGACGTTGCGAATGGCTTCCATGCGCCGATCTGCGGCGAGGCCGCCGCGCGCGTCAAGCGGCGCGGCGGCCGAACCGATCGCGCCTCACTTGGCGCGGCGACGACGCTGCTGGCCGAGGCCCATCTGTTTGGCGAGCGCCGAGCGCGCCTTGGCGTAAGCCGGGGCGACCATCGGGTAATCGGGCGGCAGACCCCATTTCTCGCGGTACTGCTCGGGCGACAGATTGTATTGGGTGCGCAGGTGGCGCTTGAGCGACTTGAACTTCCGCCCGTCTTCCAGGCAGATGATGTACTCGTTGGTGATCGACTTCTTCGGCGACACGGCCGGCTTGGCCGCCTCGGGCGCCGGCGCGACCGCGCCGCTGGCGACGCGCACGATCGCCGCATGGACGTCGCTCAGTAGCGCCGGCAATTCGCTGGCGGGCACTGAATTGTTGGCGACATAGGCTGAGACAATCTCGGCCGCGAGTTCAACGTGATTATTCGATTCGGTCATACTGAAAGAAGCTCCCGCTGCGCCGCAGCAGTTTCGACCTCGAAATCGCTCGAAACCCTCCCGCGACTTAAGTCATTCCGAAAACGCCGACCGACGAATCGCGCGCTTACAGAACGTGCATCTCTTATCGGTAAACAATGTCCAATTCAAGACTGATTCCGATCCTTTTCTTTGTCTTTCTCTCAAGTTGAAGTGACGAATATTGTCGAGGCCTTCGACATCGAAGTGAGAACCAGTCCAGAGAAACCTGGCGCCGCGGGCGAACGGTCCGCAGCGGCTCCGGCCGCACGGCGATCGGGGTTATGCGCCGGCGGGGATGATTTCTGAGCGCCGCGCCCCTATATCTGGGCGGATTCCGCCGCGGGACCCCATGCACCAGCCAAAGATTTCCAGTTTCTTCGCCGCGCGCCGGCGCGGCGAAGCCCAGGGTACCCTGTCGGGCACGGTGCGCCGCCTTTGGCCCTACCTGTGGCCGGGCGACCGCGCCGACCTGAAGGCGCGCGCCGGCTTGGCGGTGGTGCTGATGGTCGCCTCCAAGTTGGTGACTGTCGCCACCCCCTACGCGCTGAAATGGGCGACCGACGCGCTTCTGCCCGCCGCCCGCGGCGCCGCTGCGCCCGCGATGGGCGCGCTCAGTGGAGCGCTGGCGCTCACCGCGCTCTACGGCCTGATGCGCATTCTGATGTCGCTGACGCAACAGGGTCGCGACGCCCTGTTCGCGGCGGTGGCGATGAACGCGGTGCGCCGCCTCGCCAACGAAGTCTTCGTCCATCTGCATCAGTTGTCGCTGCGCTTTCATCTCGAGCGCAAGACCGGCGGACTGACGCGCGTTCTCGAACGCGGCCGCAACGCGATCGAAACGATCGTGCGCACGTCGATGCTGATCGCGGCGCCCACGGTGGTCGAATTCGCGCTGATCTCGGCGGCGTTCCTCTACTCGTTCGACTGGCGCTACGTCGCGGCGATCACGATCACGGTGATCATCTATCTCGTCTACACCACGATCGCCACCAATTGGCGCATCGGCATCCGCCGCTCGATGAACGAGAGCGACACCGACGCCAACACCAAGGCGATCGACAGCCTGCTCAACTTCGAGACGGTCAAGTATTTCGGCGCCGAAGGGCGCGAAGCGGCGCGCTACGATCGCTCGATGGCGCGCTACGAGCGGCTCAGCGTCAAGACCTACGTCTCGCTGGCGGTGCTCAACGCCGGCCAGGCGATCATCTTCACCATCGGCATGGTCGCCGTGCTGGCGATGTGCGTCCAAGGCATCCGCGGCCACCGCAACAACATCGGCGACTTCGTACTGCTCAACGCGATGATGCTGCAGCTCTACCAACCGCTCAACTTCATGGGCATGGTCTACCGCGACATCAAGCAGGCGATCGTCGACATCGAGATGATGTTCGTCATCCTCGGCGAGCGCCCCGACATCGCCGACCGGCCGGGCGCGCGGCCGCTTGCCGTCAGCCACGGCGCGGTGCGGTTCGAAGACGTCGACTTCGCCTACGATCCGAACCGCCGCATTCTGCGCGGCGTCTCGTTCGAGGCGCCGGCTGGGCGCACGGTGGCGATCGTCGGCCCGTCGGGCGCCGGCAAGTCGACGATCTCGCGGCTGCTGTTCCGCTTCTACGAGCCGTCGTCGGGGCGCATCACCATCGACGGCCAGGACATCGCCGACGTGACGCAAAAGAGCCTGCGCGCCGCGATCGGCATGGTGCCGCAGGACACGGTGCTGTTCAACGACACCATCCTCTACAACATCCGCTACGGCCGCGACGACGCGACCGAGGAGGAAGTGAAGGCGGTGTGCGAGGACGCGCAGATCGACGCCTTCATCCGGTCGCTGCCACAAGGTTACGGCGCGATGGTCGGCGAGCGCGGCTTGAAGCTCTCCGGCGGCGAGAAGCAGCGCGTCGCCATCGCCCGCACGATGCTGAAGGGGCCGCCGATTCTGCTGCTCGACGAGGCGACCTCGGCGCTCGACAGTTTCACCGAACGCGAGATCCAGGCGGCGCTGGAGCGGGTGTCAAAGGGCCGCACGACGATCATCATCGCCCACCGGCTGTCGACGGTCGTCCACGCCGACGAGATCCTGGTGCTCGACAAGGGCGTGATCGCCGAGCGCGGAACCCACGACGAGCTGCTGGCGCGGGGCGGCATCTACGCCGGCCTGTGGAGCCGCCAGCGCGAGGTCGACGCGGCCGAGGAGGCGCTGCGGCGCGCCGGCGCCGCCGACAAGGAGGAGGACGCGGCGATCGAGGACGATGCGACGCTCGCAGCGGCGCTCGAGGGCGAGGCGGGCCTCAAAGCCTAGGCCGTGTGGACGGATTTGATCAAGATGAAGGCGCAGGCCAGAGCGAGGAGGGAGGCGAAGTTTCTCGCCGTCTTCTCACAGCGTAACGCGATGCGCTTGAAGCGTTTGACCTTGCCA
>JBEKVR010000141.1:0-13024 GCA_049513815.1 Roseiarcus sp.
GTTTCATTGCGAAAAGAATCTGCCTTTTGCAACGTGATAGCCTCGGCCCCAGCGTCAATGACCACAGTGGGTCAACTCCGCTCCGTCGGTGCGGGCACCAAGCGTCAGATTTCATCCACTAGGTAATTTCCGACGCTGCCGCCGCTCGAACGACCTCGCTACGGTCTCAAACCGAAACGGGAACGGCGCAATTCGAGCTGCCGTCGCGCTTCGCCACGAAACACACGGAGAGCGCAACCATGGACAAGAACAGGATCGCCGGTTCGACCAAGGAAGTCACGGGCGCCGCGAAGGAAGCGGTCGGCAAGGTCATCGGCGACGCCAAGTTGCAGAGCGACGGCAAGACCGAGAAGGCCGTCGGCAAGATTCAGAACGCGGTCGGCGGCGTCAACGAGGCGGTGCGGGACGCGCTGAAGAATCCGTGAGGCCTGCCGCCTCCGCCGGGGCGAAAGCTATCAGCCAGGAGGCTGGACTATGAGTCTCATTCTCATCATCATCTTGTTGGTCATCGTGTTCGGCGGCGGCGGCGGCTATTACGCCCACAGTCGCTACGGCGGCCCCGGACTCGGGGGCGTTCTCGGCGTCGTTTTGATCGTCCTTGCCGTCCTGTGGCTCTTGGGCCGCTAACCGATCGCCAGCGCCCGGCGCCGCGATCGAGCGGCGTCGGCGTCGTCGTCTCGGCAACGTCAATCCGACGCGAGGCGACATTCCCCTTTCAAAGGATCGTCAGTGCCTGAATTGGACGCCTTGGCGCCGGTCCTTCCGATCCACAGCGAAGAGACGATCCAGTCGATCGCTCGACTCCACGCCGAGCACCGCGCCAACGCCACGCGGCATCAGCTCGTCGTCGAGCGAATCACATCCGTGTTGGGACGTCCCGTCTTCATCGTGGCCCTGACAATCGTCGTCGTCGGTTGGATGATCTTGAACGGGTTTGCCGCGACCCTGGGCTACCGTGCGCTCGACCCGCCGCCCTTTCCGTGGCTGTCGGGCGCGACGTCGTTAGCGTCGCTGTATTTGGTCGTGCTGATCCTCACGACGCAAAGCCGCGACGATCGCCTGACTCAGCGCCGCGAGCAGTTGAATCTGGAGCTGGCGATTTTGAGCGAGCAAAAGACCGCGAAGGTGGTCGCGCTGCTCGAAGAGCTTCGCCGAGACAGTCCGGCGGTTCGCGATCGGGTCGACAAACAAGCCGACGTCATGGCCCGACCGGCGGACCCGCAATCGGTGATCGACGCCATTAAGGAGACGCGCTCGGAAGGCGCGCACGCCTCGCGAGCGGCGGATGGCCCGTAAGCGCGCGGCAGTGTATGAGTGCGTAGAATCCGAGGGCGCCTGCCGGCGTCCGGCGGAATTAGGATAGCGCGATTGGAACCTCGGCGGGTCGCGCCGCTGAAGACTCTTGGAGGGGGTCATGCAAGGTGAAGGTCTACTCGTCATTATTGCGGTCGGCGTCATTGCCGGATGGTTGGCCGGCCAGCTCGTTCGCGGCACCGGCTACGGTCTCATCAACGACCTCGTCATCGGCGTCATTGGCGCCTTCATCGGCGGCTGGCTGCTGCCCCAACTCAACATCCACCTTGGCGCCGGCATCATCGCCGCAATCATCAACGCCACGATCGGCGCGGTGTTGCTCCTGATTGTCCTTCGGCTCGTTCGCGGCGGCGGCCGCTGGGGCAGCCGTTGGGGCTGGCGCCGGTAGGCCGCGATCGCAAGACGGCGCCGACGTAGCGCGAGCGATCAGACGCGGCGCCGGGCGACGGCTTAAGGCGCTTGTTCTGGCTCGGCGCCGCCGCCCGCGGCGACGAGCGCCAGGCGCGCCAACGCCGGAAGCGACTTCGACCCGGTTCGCTTCATGATCGACGCGCGGTGGTTCTCGACCGTGCGTTGGCTGATGCCGAGGTCGGCGGCAATGTTCTTGCTGGGTTGGCCGGCGAGCACCCGCTCCATCACCTCGCGCTGTCGCGACGTCAGACCCGCGAGGTGGGTCGCCGCCGACTCCCGCCATTCCTGCAACTTGTTCGAGTCTTGCGACAGTGCGAGCGCCCGCTCGATGCTGGCGATCAGCTCGTCGCGGCCGATCGGCTTTTCGATGAAATCGAGCGCGCCCGCCTTCATCGCCTCGACCGCGATCGGCACGTCGCTGTTGCCGGTGATCATGATCGAGGGCAAGTGGTGGCCGTCGTCGTGGAGCTTCTTCAGCAACTCGAGCCCGCTCATTCCCGGCAGATAGGCGTCGATCAACAGGCACGCGGGATGGCCGGGACGAAAGGCGTCGAGAAAATCCTCGCAGCTCGCGTAGGTTTCGACGACGCGGCCGTCGTCTTCCAACACCGCGCGAATCGCCTCGCGAATGTGATCGTCGTCGTCGACGACGAAGATCTTGGCGCGGTCGGAAGCGATCGCAACTTCGACCGGGTGAACCGCGTGCGGCACGTGCGCAGCAGGCGGCTTCGCCAGGAGTTTCTCGATCGCCTGCGTCAGCTCTCTCAGCTTGACGGGTTTGTTGAACTGGACGCAGTCGTAATGGGCGATGTCGCGCAGCGCCGCGGTCGAAATGTCGCCGGTGAGAATGATGAAGGGAATCGGGCGACTGAGCTCCTGCCGCAATTTCTGACAAACCTGGATTCCATTCATACCGTTGGGCAGATTGTAGTCGGCGAGGACGAGATCTGGCCGGATCGTCCTGCGAACCGCGAGTTCCACGGCGGCGGGGCCGTCGACGGCGGTCGCGGCGTCATAGCCCTCATCCTTCAGGAAGAGCTCGAGGTTCTCGCGCACTTCCGGATCGTCCTCGACGATCAGGATCGTTCCCGAGCGCGGCGCCAGGTGCGCGGGCGCGTCGTCAGCGCCGCTCGGGACATGGGCGGACCTCGACGCGACGCCGCGCGGCGACAGCGGGACCTCAATCGAGAACACCGAGCCCTTTCCTTGCAGCGAGCGCACGCGGATGCGATGGCCAAGAAGTTCGCCCAGGCTCTTGACGATCGACAGCCCTAGCCCCAGGCCATGGCTACGCTGGCGGGCGGCGTTGTCCAACTGATGGTATTCCTCGAAGATCGTCTGCAGCTCGGACGTCGGGATGCCGATTCCGGTGTCCCAGATTTCGATGCGCAGCTTGCCGCCGCGACGACGGCAGCCGACCAGGACTTTGCCGCGCTGGGTGTATTTCAGGGCGTTCGAAAGCAGGTTGCGGATCATCTGCTCGAGCAGACGCGGATCGCTGCGAACAAATTGCGCGCAGGGCAATACGCGCAAGGCGAGGCCCGCCGCCTGCGCGTGGTAGGTCAACTCGTCCCGGAGGCGGTCAAACAGCTCGTTCACCGAGATGTCGGCCAATTCGGCCTTAACGGCGCCCACCTCGATCTGATTGATGTCGAGCAGCGTGTTCAGCATTCCCGTCATCGCGCTCAAAGCTTCGTCGATGCGCCCGACCAGACTCTGGGCTTTGTCGCCTTCCACCTTCTTGGCCAGCAAGCCCTGGAGCAAGGCGAGCGTCTGCAACGGCTGGCGCAGATCATGGCTCGCCGCGGCCAGAAAGCGCGATTTGGCGATGGTCGCCAATTCCGCTTGTCGCTTGGCGGCGGTCAGCGCGTCGGCCGTGCGCCGTCGTTCGGTCACGTCTTCAAAGGTTATGACGACGCCCTCGGTCTTCTCGTCGCTGGTGCGATAGGGCAGGATCCGACGGATGAACCAGTAACCGCTCTGACCCTGAATCTCCCGCTCGACCGGCGTTTGGCTCTTCAGGACCTTTCGGGCGTCGTCCTGAAGGGCTTCGTCGGCCGCCAGCGATTTCAGATCTGTCAGGGGGCGGCCGACGTCGCTGGGGATGACGTTGAACAGCCCCTTGGTCGCCGGCGTGAAAAAGCGGATATTGAATCGGGTGTCGAGGAAGATCGTCGCAACGTCGGTGCTGTAAAGGACGTTCTGCAAATCGTCCGCGGTCGTGCGCTGCCGATCGAGCGTTTCCTGCAATTGGCTGTTGAGAGCGGTCAGCTCCTCGTTGAGCGACTGGAGCTCTTCTTTGGACGCGAGCAGCTCCTCGTTCGTCGATTGATACTCCTCGTTGACGGACAAGGCCTCGTCGTTGATCGCCATCTGTTCTTCACTCGAGGTCTCGAGGTTGCGGATGGCGCTCTGGAGTTCGTTCCTCGTCGCCTCGAGCTCGCGTTCGAGTTCGACGACGCGAGGGACGTCGGCTGGCGGAACGCTGCCGACCGCGACGGCTTCGGGCGCTGGAGTCTCGACGAAGCACACCAGCAACAAGTCCTCGCGCTTGCCCGGCGCCGGTTCGACGACGATCTGGAATGACGAGGCGCCGGCTTCGCCCTTGATCTGCCCGCCGGGCATGACGACGGGCGCGTTGTCGCGCAGCGCGCGCTGAACGGCCGACTTCAGCTTGATGCGCACGCCCTCGCGCGCCATGGCGATCAAGTCGTGCGCCGGGCGGCCCGGCGCGACCCTGAGATAGCGATCGACAGGTCCTTGGAAATGGAGGCATTCGAGCTTGCGGTTGACCAGCACCGCGGCCGGACCGTACGTCTCCAACACCATTCTACGGCAAAGTTCGGCAAGGTCCGCCTGGCGCGACGGCGCCTGGATTGGTCCGGCAGTGATGCGCATCCGTGCTCCTTCGCCGGCATTGGGCGACAGGCCGATGTCGCCGAATCGGCTGCCGCCGACGCGTCGATAGAGGCGCTCGGGTTTGGAGACGACGGCGAACCGGCCGTCGGCGGCGCTGATGGCCTCCGCATTGCCGAGCAGCAAGAGGCCGCCTTCGCGCAAGGCGAAATGGAAGACGGCGGCGACCTTCGCTTGCGCCTCGGGGCGAAGGTAGATCAGAAGGTTCCGACACGAAACGAAGTCGAGACGCGCGAATGGCGGATCCGCCAGCACGTCCTGCACGGTGAACACGACGCTGGCGCGCAGCTCGGGCGACACCCGGTAAGAATGATCTTCCTTGGCGAAAAATGCCGCCAATCGACTCGGCGAGACGTCGGCCTCGATCGATTGCGGGTAGAGACCGTCGCGAGCGATCGCCACCGCATCCGGGTCGACGTCGCTGGCGAAGACCTGCAGTTTGACGTCGCGCTTCGAGACGCTGATCTGCTCGCAAAACAGCATGGCGAGGGAATAGGTTTCTTCGCCGGAACTGCAGCCGGCGACCCAGATCCGCAACGGTCGATCCAAATCATGATTGCGCACGAGGCTGGGAATGACGCTCTTCTCTAGGAAATCGAAGACCGGCGGGTCGCGAAAGAAACCGGTGACGTTGATCAGCAGGTCCCGGGAGAGCTGATCGCGTTCGTTGGCGTCCCGAAGCAGGAGTTCCAGATATTCGCTCGCGGTTTTCGTCGCCGCCATCGCCATGCGCCGGTCGACCCGACGTTCGAGCGTGCCGTGCTTGTAATGGGTGAAATCGTGGACCGTTTTCGTGCGCAGGAGATCGATGATCTTCGGCAGCAATGCCTGCACGGAATCTTGCGAACGCGCGTTCTTCAGCGTTGGCGTCAGGGCCGCGCCCTGTTCGTGGCTGACCAGCGCCTCGGCGATCTTCGCCGCGGGGAGCACGAGATCCACGTCGCCCGTCGCGATAGCGCTTTGCGGCATGCCGTCATAGTCGGCTTCGCCGCCTTCCTGCGCAATGACGAGCCCGCCTTTCGCTTTGACCGCCTTGAGCCCAACGGCGCCGTCGGCGCCGGTTCCCGAGAGGACGACGCAAACCGTGCGCGCGCCGCATTCGCGCGCCAGCGAATTCAATAAGAAATCGAACGGCAGGCGCATGCCGTGACGCGCTTGCGGTCGCGACAGCCGCAACGCCCCCTTGTCGTCCACCGAGAGATAGACGCCGGGCGGAATGACGTAGACGCGCTCGCATTCGATCGCCATTCCGTCGGCTGCTTGCACGACCGGCATCTTCGTGTTGCCGGCGAGCAAGTCGACCATCATGCTGTCATGGCTCGGATCGAGGTGCTGGACGATGATGAAGGCCATGCCGTTGTCGGCGGGCAGCGCGTCGAGCAGCTTCCGGCACGCGTCAAGTCCGCCGGCCGAGGCGCCGATCGCCACGATCGGAAACTCCGGGCGACTGCTGGCGGAAAGGTGCTTCCGAATCCAGGGCGCTCGCACCGCGTTGTTTCGTTGCGGACGACTTCCAGCCATTTGGGTTACTCTTCTCGTCGAGCCGAACTCCAACGGGATGCTCAAGTGATACATAGCACAAATCGGGAAATACTGCGACGTGTCTAAGGCGGGCGCTTTCGCGTCGACTTGGCGCCGCGCGCCCACGGCCTGAGTATATTCCGACGCTTTTCAGGACGGCCGGCTCCGGTCATCGTCCCGCCCGCGTCGCCGTCGGCGTGGCGACGATGGAGACTTGAGGTCATGGCTGAATCAAAGAATGCGGAGATGGATCTCGCGGCGTTTCGCGACGATCTTGCCGCGCTGAAGCACGACGTCGCGAGCCTGATCGAACACGTCAAGGGCGGAGCGACGGACAAAGTACAGAACGCCGCCGAGCAAATCGATCGCGGGGCGCGGGGAATCTGTCACGACGTGGGGGCGGAAAGCGAGCGCTCGGCCAAGGCGGTCGGCGCCTGGGTCGAGAAGCAACCGGTTCTCGCACTGCTGATTGCGCTCGGCGTCGGTTACGTCGGCGCGCGCGCATTCCTGCGGTGAGCGGGTCCGCCGCAACGAGCGATCTGGTCAAGCTCGCGCTCGTCGTGCTTCAAACCGGGGCCGCGCGCAGCGCGCAGCAATCGATCAAGCTCCTGGTGCGCGTCGCCCTGCTGCAAACAGTCGCCGCCCTTTGCGTCATCGCTGCGCTTGGCTGCGCAGGGGGCGCGCTTTTGATCTATCTCGCGCCCATTATCGGCGGCGCCGGCGCGCTGCTGGCGGGCGCTGGCGTTTTCGGCGTGCTCGCGCTTGCCGCGTTCGGCTTGGCGTGGCGCGCTGGCAAAATGCGCTCGCGATCGCCAGTCCTCGGCTCGGGAGGGGATGCAGCTCTGGCGGCGGCGGCGAACCTATTCAAGCAGCATACGGGCTTGGCCCTGGTCGCCGCTCTGCTCGCCGGAGTCTTTCTCGGCGGCGAGCGATAGGCGCGCCGCGGCAAACGCCCTCTTCGAGACTGTCACCTTACCGCCACATGAGTAGATTCCGAAGCTGCCTTTTGCGATCGGCGATCGGTTATCTTGCGCTCATACGCGTCCGCCCTTCGCTCAATGCGCAAGGAATGCCTCAATCTTCAGACCCCGCCGAGCCGCCGGGCTCGATGCTCGCTTTGCGAACACTACGAAGGCCAACCATGCATCCGACCCACAACACGTTATCCGAGAACATTCGCACCCAGTCCGTCGAACTCTTGAACAAACATCTGGCGGCGGCGATCGATCTGCATGGCCAGTTGAAGCAGGCGCACTGGAATGTGCGCGGACCTTCGTTCATCGGCGTCCATGCGTTGTTCGACAAGGTCGCCGGCGAAGCGGACAGCTACTCCGACCTGATCGCCGAGCGCGCCGCCGGCCTCGGCGGCGTGGCGGAAGGAACGGTCCAGGTGGCGACCGAGCGCTCGTTCCTCATTCCCTATCCCCTGTGCATCGCCGACGAAACCCAGCACATCTTCGCCGTCGCCGCGACGCTTGCGGCGTTTGGGCAGTCGGCCCGCGAAGCGATCGGACAATCCGAGACGCTCGGCGACGCCGACACGGCCGATCTGTTCACCGGAATATCGCGCGGTGTCGACCATCAGCTCTGGCTGGTCGAATCGCATGTTGCGCCGAAATGAGCCACGCGGCGAGCATTGCAAAGGCGCCGGCCGGGTCGTGGCCGCGTGGGCAGGAAGGTAAGTCGATGAAGGCGTTGCGCATCCTGGTTGTGGAGGACGACCTGATGATCGGCGGGCTGCTGGCCGAGACGCTCGAGGACCTCGGCCACGTCGTCTGCGCCGTGGAGACCAACGCCGCCAATGCGGTGGCCGCCGCGGCGCTTCACCATCCCGATCTGATGATCGTCGACGTCGGGCTGGGCGAAGCGAGCGGCGTCGCAGCGGTCAAAGAGATCCTGCGACGCGGATTTGTTCCCCACGTCTTCGCCACCGGCGACGCGTTGCGAGACTTGTCGCTCGGGCCGAACGCCGTGCTCATTCAAAAGCCCTTCCGCGGGCCGGACATCGTTCATGCGATCGAGCGCGCCCTCGCGGCGAAGCCGACCGGCGCCGGTTTCGCGCCAGTGGTCACCTGAGGACCTCCTCGATCGCCAACAACGCCGGCTGCCGGTGAAACGACGCGAGAGACGCGACCGCCGGCGATCAGTCGGATGAGCCGTGCGCTTCCGTAGTCGGGGCGGCTTGTGCGCCCGCTCCTCGCTGAGGCGTCCGCTTTGACGCAGGCTTTCGCAAACCCGACAACCAGTCCGACAACTCGTCCAGATAGATGTAAATGACCGGCGTCGTGAACAGCGTCAGGGCCTGGCTCACGATCAGGCCGCCAACGATCGCGTAGCCGAGCGGCTGTCTGAGTTCGGAGCCGGTGCCCGTCCCGAGCATGAGAGGGACGCCGCCGAGCATCGCCGCCATGGTGGTCATCATGATCGGCCGGAAGCGCAGCAGCGCCGCCCGGCGCACGGCGTCGTGCGCCGACAAATGGTCGTCCCGCTCGGCGACCATGGCGAAGTCGATCAGCATGATGCCGTTCTTCTTGACGATGCCGATGAGCAGAATGATGCCGATCAGCGCGATCAGGCTGAAATCGAAATGGAACAGCATCAAGGTTGCGATCGCGCCGACGCCGGCTGACGGCAGGGTCGAGATGATCGTGATCGGATGGATGTAGCTCTCATAGAGGATGCCGAGGATCAAGTAGACGACCACCAGCGCCGCGACGATCAGCATCCAGACCGTCGACAGCGACTCCTGGAACGCCTGCGCGTTGCCTTGGAAGCTGGCGATGATGGTGGCGGGAAGCTGCAACTCGCTCTGCGCGCGCTGAACCGCGCTCGTCGCCTGTCCGAGCGCTACGCCGGGCGCCAGATTGAAGCTGATGGTGATCGCGGGAAACTGGCCTTGGTGGCTGATCGACAAAGGCTGGACGGGCGTCGTCGTCCATTTTGCGAATTCGGACAGCGGCACTTCGCCGCCGGTCGTCGGCGATTTCAGGAATATCCGGTCGAGCGTCGTCAGGTCGTTTTGCAGGGTCGGCAGAAGTTCCATGATCACTTCGTAGCTCGACAGCTGCGTGAAATACTGAGCGATCTGGCGCTGGCCGAAGGCGTCGAACAGCGTGTCGTCGACCGTCTGAGCCGTCAGTCCGTATCGGGCCGCCTGGTCGCGATCGAAAGTCAAAGTCAGCGTCGTGCCCGCCGTCTGCTGGTCGGTGGCGACATCGCGCAATTCGGGCAAGGTCTGCAACTTGGCGAGCATCTTGGGCGCCCATGCATTCAGCGCGTCGGAATCGGACCCTTGCAAGGTGTACTGATATTGGGTGCGCGAGGCGCGTCCGCCGACGGTCAAGTCCTGCGCCACTTGCATGAACAGCTTGGCGCCCTCGACCTTGTCGAGCTGCGGGCCCAAACGCGCGATGATCTGATCCGCGGTCGCGGTGCGCTGGTCGCGCGGTTTCAACGTTATGAACAGCCGCCCGGCGTTGAGCGCGTTGCCTGTGCCGCCGATCGACATCGCGACGTGCGCAACGGCCGGATCCTTGAGAACGATCGCGCCGAGCGCCACCTGTCGCTGCGCCATTTGGGCGAAGGAGGCGTCCTGCGCCGCCTGTGACACGCCGTTGATCTGCCCGGTGTCCTGTTGCGGGAAAAACCCTTTCGGGATCACCACGAACAGGCCGACCGAAAGCGCCAGAAAAGCGAAGAAAATCATCAGCGTGGCGAAGCGGAATTTGAGCGCGACGTCGAGGCCGCGCTCATAGGCCTTCAGCAACGCCGCAAAACCGCGCTCGCTGAGGGTGTAGAGACGCCCATGATGGGCGTCCTTCGCCGCAGTCAGGAAGCGCGACGCCATCATCGGCGTCAGCGTCAGCGAAACCACGGCCGACACGGCGATCGTCATCGTCAGGGTCACCGCGAATTCGCGGAACAGCCGCCCGACGATGCCGCCCATCAGCAGGAGGGGGATCAACACCGCAATCAGTGAAACGCTGATCGAAACGATGGTGAAGGCGATTTCGCGCGAGCCTCTCAGCGCGGCGGCGAACGGCTCCTCGCCCTCTTCGATGTAGCGGGTGATGTTCTCGAGCATCACGATCGCGTCGTCGACGACGAAGCCGACCGAAATCGTCAGCGCCATCAGCGACAGATTGTCGAGACTGTAGCCGGCGACCCACATCAGCGCGCAGGCCCCGAGCAACGCCAGCGGCACCGCGACGCTCGGGATGATCGTCGCCCACAGGCTGCGCAAGAAGATGAAGATCACCATCACCACCAGCGCGACGGTGAGCATCAGGGTGAACTGCACGTCGTGAACGGAGGCGCGAATCGTCTGCGTGCGGTCGCTCAAAGTGAAGATGTCGATCGAGGGCGGCATCGAGGCCTTGATGCGCGGCAGCTCGGCCATGATCTCGTTGACGATGCTGAGGACGTTGGCGCCTGGCTGCTTGAAGATGACGAGGAAGACGCTGCGCTTGCCGTCGGCCCAGGCCGCCTGCGTCGTGTCCTGCGCCTCGGTCACCGCCTGGCCGATGTCGCGCACCCGCAACGGCGCGCCGTTGCGGTAGGCGACGATGACGTCGTTCCAGTCCGCCGACCGGACGAGCTGATCGTTGGTGTAAATCGTGAAGGAACTCGCCCCGCCGTTGATCGCGCCCTTGGGCTCGGCCAGCGTCGTCACCGACAGCGGCGCGCGGACATCCTCGAGCGAAAGCCCTTTGGCGACGAGCTTGGCGGGGTCGAGTTGGACGCGGATGGCGGGCTTCTGCTGGCCGCCGACGCTCACCTGGGCGACGCCGGCGATCTGACTGATCTGTTGGGCGAGCTTGGTCTCGACATTGTCGTCGACCTCGGTCAGCGGCAGGAGTTCCGAGGTCGCGGCGAGCAGGAGAATGGGAGAATCGGCTGGGTTGACCTTGCGGTAAGTCGGCGGACTCGGCAGAGTTTTCGGCAATTGCCCGCTGGCGGCGTTGATCGCCGCCTGGACGTCGGCCGCCGCCGCGTCGATGTTGCGGTCGAGGTCAAACTGGATGGTGATCGCGGTCGAGCCGAGCGTGCTCGTCGACGTCATCTGCGAGACGCCGGAGATCTGGGCAAATTGCGATTCGAGCGGCTGGGCGATCGCGGAAGCCATCGTGTCCGGACCGGCGCCTGGAAACTTGGCGGAAACCTGAATGGTCGGGAAATCGACCTGAGGCAACGGCGCGACCGGCAATCTCGGATAAGCGATAATGCCGACGAACAGGATGCCGACCATCAACAGCGAGGTTGCGACGGGATGCCGAATGAACGGCTCGGAGATGCCGCCCGCCATGTCAGGGCGCCTTTACGGGCGCGCTCGGCGCGGCGGTCGCCAGCGGCGTGGCGGAACTCGCCGCGTTGGGCTGCACCAGAGAACCTTGAACCAATCGGTACTGGCCGGCCGTGACCACGGTCTCGCCGACCGTCAAACCCGTCAGGACGACCGTTTGGCCATCGCCTTCTTGCCCGACCGTAATGGCGCGCGTTTCGACCTTATTGTCGCCGCCGACCACGAAGGCGTAGAGGCCGTTCGGCCCGCGCTCGACGGCCCCGTCGGGTACGACGGTGACTTGCTTCAACGTGTCGACCAGCAGGCGGGTCGAAACCGAGAGGCCAGGCCACAGGGCCCCGTCCGCATTCTCGAACGTCGCCTTCATCCCAATAGAGCCGCTCGCCGGGTCGATTGCGGCGTTGACGACGGAGAGATGGCCCTGCGAAAGCGTCCGCAACCCGTCCGAACTAAGGGCGATTACCGGCACGACGCCGGCCGCGAGCGCCTTGTTGATTTGGAGCACGTCCTCCTCAGGCGCCGTGAACACGACTGAGATCGGTTGCAACTGGACAATCGTCACGATGCCCGTCGTGTCGACCGCGTGTACGATGTTGCCGGCGTCGACCTGGCGAAAGCCCGTCTTGCCCGTGAGGGGAGAGCGGATTGTCGTATAGTCAACTTGCGTTTGGGCGTTGTCGACGATCGCCTGGTCGCCCTTGATCTGCGCCGTCAGCTGATCGACCAGCGCCTGCTGGGTGTCGTATGTCTGGCGCGAAACCGAATCTTTCTTGGCGAGGTCGGCGTAGCGCTGCAGGTTGAGTTGCGCATCTCTTAGGCTCGCCTCGTCCTGCGTCTTCTTCGCCAGCGCTTGATCGAGCGCCGCCTGATAGGGGCGCGAATCGACTTGCGCGATAACGTCGCCCTGCTTGACCATTTGGCCTTGCTTGAAGGCGATCTTGACGATCGCACCGTCGACGCGGCTGCGGATGAGAACCGTCTGGTAAGGCTCGACGGCGCCGAGCCCGTTCAGATAGACCGGGAAGTCGGCCTTCTTCACCGGCGCGACGGTGACGGGGATGGGCGCAGGCGCCGGCGCGCTCTCGGCCTTGTCGCGACCTCCCGTCCCGGCGTCGGCGCCGTAAAAGTGGCGCCAGCCGAAGGCGCCGCACAGCGCAAGCGCGACAACGAGCGCTGCGAACGTCCAGCGGCTGCGAAGAAGCGACAGGCGAGGTGAGGCCAAAACGCACTCCCCAGAGCGGCGAGTCGACAGCGACTGCCACTCGCCAACCGCTCGGCAGTCCATTGCTTGCGCGTCGGGCCGCCCTTTTGACTATAGCGGAGAGAGGGCGGCGCGAGGAGGGGTCGGAAACTACCTAGAGCATACTGCTTTTGGATGGCGTCATTCTCGGCCGTCATATGTGGACGGCAAAGGTGATTCGACTTCAACGCGCCATGCTCTAGCCCTTGCTATTCATGACGAGGTTCGGTTTGGCGCTTGGGCGGCTTTGGGGGACTTCGGGCGCACGGGTTCGTTCGGGTTTTTCACCGTGTGACGACCGATACTTTTGCGAACGCGTT
>JBEKVR010000142.1:0-12856 GCA_049513815.1 Roseiarcus sp.
GATGGTCCTGCCTTGCGCATCGCCGCGCTCGGCGCCGACCTGCCGCCGGGCGGCGCCTTGACGCTTGCAGCCGACGGCGCGCTGCGCCGGCTCTACGTGCCGCACGAGGCCCGGATGGTGATTGCCGGCGTGGCGCTGTACGACCATGTCATCCTCGATGGAATCGGCCTGACCGGCGAATTGGCCGAGCCCACGCCGGTTGCCGGCGTCATGGCGCCCGCAGAGACGGTGGTGCGACTCGATCTGACGACCGGCAAGGCCGAGCCCACGACGCGCTCGCCAGTCATCGATCCGTGACCCGGGCGCGAGCCGACGAAGATTTGACAGCGAAGGCGCCCGCGAGCCGCGGGCGCGGCGCCCGTGCGTGGTCGAGGGCTTGAATTTGGCTTTAGGAGCGGTCACCACTGAGAGAGAGATCGAGAGGGTGGAATGGCTGAGCGAGAGATTGGCGTCGGAATCGTCGGCTTTGGACTGGGCGGGCGGGTCTTTCATGCGCCGTTTGTGGACGCGGTGAGCGGGCTGCGTTTGGCTGCGATCTTACAACGCAAGGGCGACGAGGCCGCCAAGGCCTATCCTGCGGCGCAGATCGTCCGCTCGCTCGACGACATGCTGGCGAACAAGGCGATCGAGCTGGTCGTCGTCACCACGCCAAACGCAACGCACTTCGCGCTGGCCAAGCAGGCGCTGGAAGCAGGTAAGCACGTCGTCATCGACAAGCCCTTTGCGGCGACCAGCGAGGAGGCGTTGGCGCTCGGCCAACTGGCCAAGAGCAAGGGGCTGTTGGCGGTTCCGTTTCACAACCGCCGCTGGGACGGGGATTTCTTGACGGTGAAGAAGCTGATCGCCGAGCAAGCCCTCGGCCGCCTCGTCAGCTTCGAGTCGCACTTCGATCGCTTCCGCCCTGCGCCGCGCGATGGGATCTGGCAGGAGGCGGAGAATCCGGCGAACGGAATGCTCTTCGACCTGGGTCCCCACCTCGTCGATCAGGCGCTGGCGCTTTTCGGCCTGCCGGACTCGATCACGGCGAGCGTCCGTTCGGATCGCGACGGGACGGCGATCGAGGACGCCTTCGACATTACGTTGAGCTATCCAGGCGCGAACGGCAAAGGACTGCTGGCGCACTGCCGGACGAGCTACCTGGCGTGCGACAATTCGCCAAGATTCTTGCTGCACGGGACACGGGGCAGCTTCCGCAAGCACGGGCTCGATCCGCAGGAGACTGCGCTGGTCGGCGGCGCCAAACTTCCTAAGCTGGGATCGCCGGACGTGTGGTTGCAGGAGCGCGAGTCGGCGTGGGGCACGCTGACGGTTGCGCCGAATCCGGCTGCTCCGGAGAAGCTGGTCGAGAGCCGGGTGAAGACCGAGATCGGCGACTATCGCGGCTTCTACGCGAATGTGCGCGACGCGATCCTCGGCGCGGCGCCGCTCGCTCTGGCGGCGGAGGATGGATACCACGTGATCCGGCTGTTGGAACTGGCTCGCCAGAGTTCCGCTGAGGGGCGCACGTTGAAGGTGAAGCTGTAGAGGCGCGTCGCCCGTTGCGCTCGCCGTGAACTGTTCCCGCGCCGTGACCGGACATAGCAATAGCCTGGCGCGCCGGCCGCGCGACGGATCCTTGCGTCTCGCGGCCAAAGATCCGCCCGGCTGGCGTGTGACAATTACTTGTCGTAGTCTCCGGGCCAGCGGGATCGCGGCGGAAGCCGCGGAAGGAGAAGGAAAAAGGGGAGCTGCTCATGCCCCATTCGAGCGCGGCCTCGGCGCAGGCGAAGACGCGCACTGAGGCCGCTTATAGCCGTTGGGCGCCAATCTACGACCTGATTTTCGACCTGCCGTTCCATCCCGGGCGGCTGGCGGCGTCGCGCGCCGCCGCTGCGGGGGCGGGGAAAGACGGCGCGATCTTGGTCGTCGGCGTCGGCACCGGGCTCGAACTCGAGCTGCTGCCCGCCGACTTGCGCGTCACCGGCGTCGACATCAGCGCCGCGATGCTGGACGTCGCCCGCGAGCGCGTCGCTCGCAAAGGCCTCAGGCAGGTCAAGAGCCTGCAGGTGATGGACGCCGGCGCGATGGACTTCGCCGACGGCCAGTTCGACGTCGCCCTGGCGCCCTATGTGATGAGCGTCGTCCCCAATCCAACGCGGGTCTTAAACGAAGTCTGGCGCGTCATCCGGCCGGGCGGGCGGATGGTGGTGATGAACCATTTCGCCGCCGCGGGCGGTCCGCGCGCCGCGATCGAGGCGGCGATGGAAAAGGTCGCCTGGTGGCTCGGCTGGCATCCGAAGTTTCCCTATTCAGCAATCGGCGACTGGATCGCCGCCCAACCGGACGCCGAGCTGATCGAGCGGCGCAAGCTGCCGCCGCTGCGGCTGTTCACCTTGCTGGTCATCGGCAAGCGCGCCCGGGGCTGAGGCGTCTGCCCGCGGCCCTACCTCACCCGAACCGGGATGATTTCGGCCGAGAGCCGCACTTCGTCGCCGAGGCCGTAGCCGTAGTAGGACGGGCGCGACACCAGCCGCAAGAAGACGAACAGGCGGAAGCGCAGGCGCCGCAACAGTCCCATCCGCCCGCCCGGCAGCAGGTTCTCGTGGGCGACGTGAACGATCCACTGGCTCTTCTGCGCCGGCAAGTCGATTTCCTTGTGGCGCGCCATGTCGACCAGATAGCGCTCGACGTTCGGCTCCTCCATGAAGCCGAAGCTGAGCTCGACCCCGATGACGCTGCCGCGCCGTTCGTCGCGGTCGAACACCGTGACGCGGCAACGGTTGTCGCGGATGAACGGGACCTTGGGGTGGGCGACTTCGACGAAGATCATGTTGCGCGGCAGCGCGCCGCCGTGCTCCCACAGCAGCGTCGCGAGAGCGGGCGCGCGATCCTCGGCGCGGCGCAACGGATAGGGCGACATCAACAGCGCGTTGCGCTCGAGCAGATAGGGCGCGCCGCGATGGGCGCCGATCAATTGCGCGATCGTCATCGTCGATTTCGCCGTGTAGGCGGCGAAGGTCGCCTTGCGGCCCCAACGCCACGTCGCCATGACGAGAAAGACGGCGCCGCCGATGGTGAGCGGCACGAAGCCGCCTTCGAGGAACTTGAGCGAATTGGCGACGAGGAAGGCGGCGTTGACCGCGGTCAGCGGCCCCCACACGAGGGCCGCACGCGCCGCGCTCCATCGCCAGCAGTTGCGGGCGACGGCGAACATCGCCAAAGAGGTGATCAGCATGACGCCAGCGACCGCGAGGCCGTAGGCGGCCGCGAGCGCCGAAGACGAGCCGAAAGCGACGACCAGCGCGACGCAGCCGAGAAACAGCGCCCAATTGACGAACGGGATGTAGATCTGGCCGGAATGAGCGCGATCCGTATGTTGGACGGCGATGCGTGGCAGCAGGCCGATGCCGATCGCCTGCGAAAACAGCGAGAAAGCGCCGGAGATCAGCGCCTGCGAGGCGATGACGGTGGCGGCCGTGGCGAGCAGAGTCAGCGGATAGATCACCGCCGCCGGCGCCATGCTGTAGAACAGGGCGCCGTTCACGACAGGCGCGCCGCTGAGAAGATAGGCGCCCTGCCCGAGATAGTTGGCGACGAGAGCGGGAAAGACGACCGCGAACCACGAGACCCGGATCGGCCGCGCGCCGAAATGGCCAAGGTCGGCGTACATTGCCTCGCCCCCGGTCACCACCAGCATCAGCGCGCCGAGAATCAGCAGCGTCTCGTGGAACCCGGCATGGGCGAGCAACGCCAAGCCGAGCCACGGATCGAACGCCCACAGGATCTGCGGCTGGCGGACGATCTGGGCCAGGCCGAGGACGGCGATGACGACGAACCAGACGACAAGGACCGGCCCGAAGACGATTCCGATGCGCGAGGCGCCTTTGAACTGGATGGCGAACAGCCCCGTCAGCAGCGCGACCGTGATCGGTATGACGTAGGGGGCGAAAGCGGGCGTGGCGACGTTGAGCCCTTCGACCGCCGACAGCACGCTGATCGCCGGCGTGATCATGCCGTCGCCAAAGAGCAAGCCGGCCCCCAGCATAAGCCCCCACAACAGCAGATGCGCGCGCCGCTGCTTATGCTTATAGGGGTGAAGGAGGCTGTAGAGCGCGAAGACGCCGCCTTCGCCCTCGTTCTCAGCGTTGATGACCAGCAGCGCGTATTTGACGGCGACGATCAGCGTGATCGACCAGATCGCCAGCGAGATCGCCCCGAGCACGTTGCCGGCGGTCGGCGGAACCTGGGCGGGACCGGAGAAGATCTGGTCGACGGCGTAAAGCGGCGAGGTGCCGATGTCGCCATAGACGACGCCAAGCGCCCCGATCGACAGAGCGGCAAGTCCGCCGCGCGGCCCATGGGCGGCGCGCTCTTCGCCGCGCGTCGCCGCGCTCGCGACGGCGGCGTAGCTAGCCGGCGCCTGAACTTCGGTCATTGTCTGGCCCCTCTGGCCGGCGGCGGTTCTTCCCCGCCCCCTCGCGCGATTGGCGGCGCTCGCGCCTGATTTCGAGACGGAGGCCGAAGCCCGTTCCGGCAGACGCGCCCGAACAATCGGGCGCGCTCGGACTGCTTAGACCGGCGGCCTTGACGCGGCGATGACGCGGCTCGCGGCGAAGCGCCGCGGCGGCGCCGGTTGACGCGCGTCGCTTGTAACGACGGGCCGCCGATCGTAGATAGGCGGGCGGGAGCGCTTCCCTCCCCCTCTATCCAGACCCAGAAATTGCCAGCCAAGAGACCGTCCAAAACCGCCGCGCGCCCCCGGCCGCGCTCGCGAACAGCGCACGTCGCCGGCGCCCTTCCCTCGCGCGAAGAGGTCGTCGCCTTTGTCGCCAGCGGCGGCGCCGCGGCCGGCGGAGCGCCGAAACGCGTCACCAAGCGCGACGTCGCGCGCGCCTTTAACGTCAAAGGCGAGGACAAGGGCGCGCTGAAGGCTCTGCTCAAGAATCTCGAAACCGAAGGGGCGATCGTGCGCGGCCGCAAGGTGCTCGCGCGCCAGGGGGCCCTGCCGGCGATGGTCGTCGCCGAGATCGTCGAACGCGACCGCGACGGCGAGCTGATCGCCCGCCCGGTCGAATGGGACGGCCCCGGCGAGGCGCCGCGCATTCTCGTCAGGCGGCCGCGTCTGCGGCGCGAATCCGCCCCTGCCCCCAACGTCGGCGCGCGCGCGTTGATGCGCGTCGAACTCGACCCCGACGCCGGCCCGCGCGATCCCGCTTATGGCGGCCGCGTCGTCAAACTGCTCGAGCGCGCGCGTGGGCGCGTGCTCGGCGTCTATCGCGAGCTCGAGAACGGCGGCGGCCGCGCGCTGCCGGTTGAGAAACGCGGCGCAGCGCGCGAGCTCTTCATTCCCCAGGGCCTCAGCGACGGCGCTCAGGAGGGCGAACTCGTCGCGCTCGAGCTACTGCGCGAAGGGCGTTTCGGCGCGCCGGCGGCGCGCGTCGTCGAACGGCTCGGCTCGGTCGCCTCCGAACGCGCGGTGAGCCTGATCGCGCTCGCCGCCCACAACATCCCGCATGTCTTCCCGCAAGCCGCGCTCGCCGAGGCGGAAGCGGCGCGGCCGGCGACGATGGCCGATCGCGAAGACTTGCGCGCCCTGCCGCTGGTGACCATCGACCCGCCCGACGCCAAGGACCACGACGACGCGGTTCACGCCGCGCCCGATTCCGACCCCGCCAATGCGGGCGGCTTCGTCCTCACCGTCGCGATCGCCGACGTCGCCTATTACGTTCGCGCCGGTTCGACGCTCGACCGCGAGGCGGAAATGCGCGGCAATTCGGTTTATTTCCCCGACCGCGTCGTGCCGATGCTGCCCGAGCGCATCTCCAACGACCTCTGTTCGCTGCGGCCGAACGAGGATCGGCCGGCGCTCGCGGTGCGGATGATCCTCGGCGCCGACGGCCGCAAGCGCCGCCACACCTTCCATCGCGTGATGATGCGCTCGGCGGCCAAACTCTCCTACGAGCAGGCGCAGTCGGCGATCGACGGCCGGCCCGACGAAACGACCGAGCCGCTGCTGAAAATCGCGCTCGAGCCGCTATACGCAGCCCATCGCGCGATCAAGCTCGAACGCGCCGAGCGCGACCCGCTCGACCTCGACCTGCCCGAGCGCAAGCTAATCCTCGATGCCGAAGGCAAGCTCGTCGGCGTGCGCTGGCCGGAGCGGCTGGAGGCGCACCGGCTGATCGAAGAATTCATGATCCTCGCCAACGTCGCCGCCGCCGAGACGCTGGAGGCGGCGCACTCACCGCTGATCTACCGCGCTCATGACGCGCCGAGCCCGGAGAAGGTCGGCGAACTCAGCAACTTCCTCGCCACCCTGGGCGTCAAGCTCGCCAAGGGCGAGCGCATGCGGCCCGCCCATTTCAACCGCGTCCTGTCGAAGATGAAGGGCGAGCCGGCCGAGGCCCTGGTCAACGAGGTCGTGCTGCGCGCCCAGTCGCAGGCCGAATACACGCATGAGAACTACGGCCACTTCGGCCTCAACCTGCGCCGCTACGCCCACTTCACCTCGCCGATCCGCCGCTATGCCGACCTGATCGTTCATCGCGCGCTGATCCGCGCGCTGCGGCTGGGCGCGGGCGGGCTCGAAGAGACGGGCGCGAATGCGCTCGCTGCCGTCGCCGAGCGCATCTCCGCCGCCGAGCGGCGCGCGATGGCGGCTGAGCGCGAGACGATGGACCGGCTGATCGCGGCGCACATGGCCGGCCAGGTGGGCGCGCGCTTCGCCGCGCGCATCGCCGGCGTGACGCGGGTCGGCCTGTTCGTGCGCCTGCGCGACACCGGCGCCGACGGCTTCATCCCCGCCGGCAGCCTCGGCGCCGACTATTACCGCTTTGAAGAGGCGAGCCGCGCCTTGGTCGGCTCGCGCGGCGGCGAGACCTTCCGCCTCGGCGACACGGTCGAGGTGCGCCTGGTCGAGGCCGCGCCCTTCGCCGGCGCGCTGCGCTTCGAGATGCTGTCGGAGGGCGGCAAACGCGGCCCACGCGCCAAGAAGGAACGCCGCCGATGACCGAGACGAACGCCACCGCGGCGCCGGAGCGCCCGTTCGGCCTGACGGTGCGACGCGGCCTCGCCGGCCGCTGCCCGCGTTGCGGCGAAGGGCGGCTGTTTCGCGCCTATCTCAAGGTCAACGACGCCTGCCCTGTCTGCGGCGAGGATTTCACCCCGCAGCGCGCCGACGACGCGCCGGCCTACATCACGATCCTGATCGTCGGCCATTTCGTCGTCGCCGGCGTCGTCGCCGCCGAGGACATCTGGCCAAACTCCCCGGTGCTGATCGACGCGTTCGTCTGGGCCGCGCTCGCCGCCGCACTGAGTCTATTGCTGCTGCCGAGGGTCAAAGGCGCGCTGATCGGCTACCAGTGGGCGGCGCGCATGCACGGCTTCGGCGACCCGGCGCGCGCGCGAGCGTGAGCGCGCCGGCCGCGTCCGCTCGGTCGCGGCCGCGCGACGCGGCGACGTTGATCCTCGTCGACCGCTCGAGCGGCCGCGCTCATGTTCTGCTCGGCAAGCGCCATGCCGGCCACGCATTCATGCCCAACAAATACGTCTTCCCGGGCGGCGCGCTCGATCCCGCCGACCGCCGCATGAGCGTCGCCGCGCCGCTCGACCCGCTGGTCGAGGCCAAGCTCATGGCCGAGACCCGCCGCCCCTCGCCCGGCCTGGCGCGCGCGCTGGCGCTGGCGGCGATCCGCGAAACGTTCGAGGAGACTGGCCTCGCGGTCGGCGTCGTCGCCGACGGCGCGGCGAGCCGCCCGCCCGCAGGCGCATGGACGCGCTTCGCCGCGACCGGCGTCTTGCCGGCGCTCGACCGCCTCGACCTCGTCGCGCGCGCGATCACGCCGCCCGGCCGATCCCGCCGATACGACGCGCGCTTCTTCGTCGCCGACGCCTCGTCGATCGCCTTTCGCGCCGAGGGCGTCGTCCATGGCGACGCCGAACTGGTCGAGCTGATCTGGACGCCGCTCGACGAGGCGCTGCGCCTCGACCTGCCGCAGATCACCCGCGCAGTGCTCGGCGACCTCGCCGCGGCGACGCAAGCGGGCATGGACCGCGCGCGGCCGCGCCCGTTCTACCGCCAGCGGCGCGGCTGCGGCTGGCGCGGCGAATTGTGAAGTCAGGCGGCGGCGAGCTTGCCTTTGGTCGGCGCGAGTTTGGCGGCGAGAACCGTCAACGCGTTGCGATAGGCCTGCGCTCTGCGCGGGCTGCGATCAAAGCGCGCCATAGCGATTTCGTAGAGCTCGGCGAGGACGCGGACGTCGGCCTCGAGCGCGCAGCCGTCGTCGAGATCGAAAGCGATGAGCGCGGCGCCAAGGTCGCGACGAAGTTCGTTGAAGCGCTTCATGTCGCCGGCGATCAACGCCCGCCATTGGCGCGCATGACGATGCGCGAGCGACCGCGCCTGCGGCTCTTCGAGCCGGAATCGATAGCATTCGCGGAGACAGTCGAAGACGACGGGTTCAGACCATTCGAGCAGGTTGGCCAGGGCTTCGTCAGCGTTAGACTTCGACAACGCCTTCTTCCTCTTGAGAGAGGGCACACGACACGCGCCCCGCACGCGAATGGGACGCGCCGCCTCTCCGGCGGCGGCCGGCAATCTAGGCGTGGCGCCAATTCGGCGCAACTTGGAAACCGAATCTTCACCATAGCGTGACACGCGAACCTTGCGCGAAGCGCTCACACAAGCTCGCTTCGCGCGACCAGTCGTTCGGCGAGTTCGAGCAGCGCCAGACGATAGCTCGACGCGGCGCGCTCGGAGCGCTGGAAGCGCGTGACGACGATATCGAGCAGTTCGGCCATCGTCTGGGCGTCGCCGCGCCTCAGGCACGCGACTTCGGCGCCGCTGCGCGCGGCCGCGGCGATCAGCTCCGTTCGCAGGCCTTCGTAATTCACTTCGTCTCCGGCGATCAGCGCCCGCCAGACGCGACAGTGAAGACGCGCGAGACTGATCGCGTCGACGCCGGCGCCGAGCCGCTGCTGGTAGGCGTCGCGCAGACGATCGTAGATCACCGGCTCGGCCCACTCGAGCAGGCCGCGGCGACCCTCCGCAGAGTCCAAGCTTCGCAACCGAATCCCCTCGCGGCGAGGTCAGACGCGACGCGACTCAACTCCGGGTTCAAGCTAGGCTCGGCCGTCCCGCGGCGCAATGCCGCAAGCCCGCGCCGCCGCTGCGTCAAGCGCGAGCGGCGAACTCTTCGGGCCGCGCTTCGCGCGCCAGCGCGTCGAGCACGGCGTTGATCATGCCGCTCTCTTCCGGACCGTAGAAGGCGTTGGCGAGATCGACGTATTCGGCGATCACCACCCGCCCCGGCACGTCGGGCCGCCCTTTCAGCTCGTAATAGGCGGCGCGCAGAATGGCGCGCATCAGCGCTTCGACGCGCTTCAGCGGCCAGCCCTTGGCGAGCGCGTCGTCGAGCCGGCGGTCGATCGCCAACTGATCCTTCTGCACGCCGGCGACGATGTCGCGGAAGAAGGCGAGTTCGGCCGGATTGTACTGGTCGCCCTCGACTTCGCGGCCGATCCAATGCGCCTCGAACTCGGCCAGAATGTCGGCGAGCCCCTTGTCGGCGACTTCCATCTCGTAGAGCGCCTGTGCGGCGGCGAGCCGGGCGGCGGCGCGGCGGTCGGCCTTGCTCATCGCGGCGCGCCGCCGCGCTTGAGCGCGGCGAGCGTCAGCGCCGCGCGCGCCGCGTCGCCGCCCTTGTCGCCGCTCTTCGGATCGGCCCGCTCTTCAGCCTGTTCGAGCGATTCGACGGTGAGGACGCCGTTGCCGAGCGCCAGCCGGCGCGAAACCGCCATATCCATCAGCGCGCGCGCCGACTCGCTGGCGACGATCTCAAAATGATAGGTCTCGCCGCGAATGACGCAGCCAAGCGCAATCGCGCCGTCGTAGGGGCGTCCGTCGGCGCTCGCCAATTCGAGCGCGATCGCCAGACCGGCGGGGATCTCCAAGGCGCCGGTCACGCGCACGACGTCAAAAGCCGCGCCGGCCGTCTCGAACGCCGCCTTCGCCCCCTCGAACAACAGAGCGGCGACGGACTCGTAGTACCGCGCTTCGACGATCAGAAAACGCGTCCCCGGCAAGCGGGGCGCGGCGGCATGGGCGCGCAGCGGTTCGGCCATCGGTTCCTGCTCGAAATTGGAGGCCCTGCCATAGAGGGGACCGGCGTTGGAGGCAAGGCGGGACGGGATCGGGGTCCATTTGAACGAACGCTTCGCGCCCAACCTTGCCGTTCAGCCGACGGTCGCGGCGCCTCTGAAGCGGACATTGAGGCGACGAGGCCGCCCGGCTGCTGGGGCGGAAGAGCAGCCGTTCGCGACGATCGCCAATGGCGACGCTCGCGCCGAGCTCCGGATCGGCTGGAGACTGTCGGTTATGCGACCTATCAAAGGTTCACGGTCCGCGCGGGCTAAGTCGGAGCGGGAAAAGGTCGAAGATGAAGCTGCAACTGGCGTTGGACGACATCTCCTTGCACGAAGCTATCCGTCTGGGAGAAAGCGTCAGGAATTACGTCGATATCGTCGAAATCGGCACGCCCTTCATTATCGAGGACGGGATGGCGCCAGTGCGCGCGTTCAAGTCGCGGTTCCCGGGCTTGGAAATCCTGGCGGACGCCAAGATCATGGATGCAGGCGAGTACGAGGCGCGGTCGGCGTTCGAAGCGGGCGCCGATTACGTTACCGTACTCGGGGTGACGGACTTGGCGACCGTCAAGGGGTGCCTGAAGACCGCTGACAAATATGGCAAGACTGTCGTCGTCGACATGATCTGCGTAGCCGACATGCCAGAGCGAATTGCGCAACTGGAACGGATCGGCGTGACGGCTCTGGCGGTCCATACCGGCGTCGATCAGCAAGCCGCCGGTCGCACGCCGCTTGGCGATCTCGAGCTGATGAAGGCGCACAGTCGATCATCGAGAATTTTTGTCGCAGGCGGCATCAACGTCGACACGCTGCCCCGCTACTTGGAATGCGGCGCTGACGTGGTCATTGTCGGCAGCGGGATCAGGCACGCCCCCGACCCGGCGAAGGAGGCGAGAGCTTTGCACGAACTGATACGCCGAGCGTCCTCACAATGAGGGGCCGCCGGTCAACCAGCGTCGGGGGCCGCCCTATTCAGTGACGGCGTCGGGATCGCCAAAGAGGAATGCAAGGCATGGGCGGCATCGAGCGCGCTGCGGCGGTCATTGCGGAACTCGATCGGACTTTGTCGGCGATTTCGCCGCAAGAAGCGGAACGATTGGCGCAACTTATCCTTGGCGCCAAGCGAGTGTTTGTCGCTGGCGCCGGGAGATCTGGTCTCGCTATGAAGGCGTTCGCCATGCGGCTGATGCACATGGGCCTCGCCGCTTACGTCGTCGGCGAAACAGCGACGCCCGGACTGAGAGCTGATGACGCGCTGGTCATCGGGTCTGGTTCCGGCGCGACAGCAAGTCTGGTTGCGATGGTTGAAAAGGCCAAGACGCTCGGAGCGAACATTGCGCTCGTGACGATTTTTCCAGATTCGCGGATCGGGCGGCTCGCCGACGCCACCGTCAGGATTCCTGCGCCGACGCCAAAAGCCGACGGCGGCAAGGGCCAATTCGCCTCTGTGCAGCCCATGGGATCGCTGTTCGAACAAACTCTGCTGATCTTCCTCGATATCGTCGTGATGGGGCTGATGGAGAGCAAGGCGATCGACGCGAGCGCGATGTTCGAGCGACACGCCAATCTCGAATGACTTTTCCGCGAAGCGACGCCGAACGTCAGAGCGCGTTGCGCTTAGAGCATGTTGCGCTTAGCTCGGCTCGGACCTCATCCTGACGCGCCTTCGCGTATTCGAGGGCCTCGAAGGACGAGGTTCGGAGAGACCTTGGCGCGTCTCGCCTAGCCGGCCAGGAGCCGCATCGCCGAACGAATGGCGAAAGCGGCCATCAGCGCGCCGGTGGCGAAATCGACGCCGAACGCCCACCAGCGGCCGGAATCGCCGGAACTGGCGCGCCGGCCCAGCAGCGTGACCGAGCTCGCCCAGATGATCCCCCAGGTCAGCGCGCCGGCGAGCACCGCCGCCGCCATCGTCAGCAGCTCGGCCAGGCGGTAGCCGGACATTTCCGGCCGACCGATCGCCGCCAGCCAGAAGGCGACGTTCCACGGGCTGGTCAGCGCCATTCCGGCGCCGAGCAGGAAGCCGGCGCGGTGCGAATCGAAGCGCGGCGGCGCGGCGACGGTCGGGCGCGGCGCCTTCAGCGCGCGCCAGGCGCCGCGCAGGAAAACCAGGCTCAAGGCGACGAGCAGCGCGACGCTGACGAATCCCATGATCGATCGCGCCAGCGGCGCGACGAACAGGACGCCGATCCCGAGCGAGACCAGCACCGCCCACAACGCGTCGCCGGAGCACGCGCCGAGCAGCAGCGAGAACCCCGCCCAGAAGCCGCCGGAGAGGCAGCGGCGAGCGCTTTCGGCGTTGATCGGCCCCGGCGGCCAGGCGACCGACCAGCCCAGCAGAAATCCGGTGGCGAGGAGCGGCAGGAGCGGTGCGTGCATCGCCGATGGGCGCATCACACAGAGCGGCTGTGGTCAAGCCCTGGCGCTTGCGTTTTCCGCCAAATTGCGGGAGAGGCGAAGCGCCGAAGCCGACCGAGCGGATATGAAGATGCCGATTTTCGCCTATCGCTGCCGCACTTGCGGCGAGGAATTCCAGACGCTGGTGACTTCCGGCGAGACGCCGGCATGCACGGTCTGCCAGAGCGAGGATCTGGAGCGGCAATTGTCGCGCATCGCCGCGCCCGCCAAGGGCGGCGACAGCGAACCGGCGCTCGCCCCCTGCGGCGCGCCGATCGACGCCTGCTGCGGTCGCGGGACCTGCCGGCCCTTCGCCCGCGCCTGAGGCGCGCCTATT
>JBEKVR010000143.1:0-12798 GCA_049513815.1 Roseiarcus sp.
TGAAACGCTCGGTTTCTCACTTCTGCATCGTTCCATCATGCATCGCACGATGACCGACCGGAAGTTGCTCTGCTGCCCAGTGTTCGCAGTTTTGTCCTGAGTGGTGTCGACTTTGGCGCGCCACTCAGGACAAAACTGCGAACACCTATGTTATTGAAATAACACTATGATTCATAGTGGCGCGTTTGACCGCTTTGCGCCAGGACGGCCCCTTGTGGATAACGGCGTCGCTCCGCTCTGAGATAGCGGGCTGCTCACAGCCAGCCCCGCCTCGCGCTGCATCCCGAACCCGCGCGATTGAGACAAAATCGTCGCCCGCCCCACGTCAATCCGGCAACGGAATGTCATCCGGCAAGAGGCCGCTGCGACGCAGATCGCGCCAGAGATCGGATGGGATCGGGGTCTGCAGGCAGCGGACGTTGGCCCCGACCTCGGTTGGGTTGGACGGCCCGAACAGAACGCTCGCGACGGCCTTGAAAGCCAGAGGGAACTGAAGCGCCACGGCCGCGAGCGGCACGCCGTAGCGGCGCGCCGTCGTCTCGAGCGCCCTGACCCGCTCGATCACTTCGGCGGGCGCCTTTCCGTACTCGTAACGTGCGGAGTCCGTCACCCCTGTCGCCAGAATGCCGGAATTGAAGACGCCGCCAATCACAACGCCAGCGCCCGCTTCCGCCGCCCGCAGCAATTCACCGGGATAGATGGTCTGCTCGAGCAGCGTATAGCGAGAGGCGACGAGGAAGACATCGAGAGGGTGGCGGTCGAGGAAACGGCCGATCATCCCGGCTTCGTTGATCCCCGCCCCGAACGCTTTGATCTCGCCGGCCGCTTTCAGTTCTTCGAGCGCTCTGAAACCGCCGTTTTCCAACTCCCGGAGCTTCGCCAACAAGTCGGTCTCGTCAGGGAAATATCCGCGATCAAGGTCGTGAATGTAGAGGATGTCGACCTGATTGATTCCGAGCCTCTGCAGGCTGTCCTCATAGGATCGCAGAACGCCGTCGTAGGTGTAGTCGTAGACGTGGTCGAAGCGAAGACCGCCTCGCCAGGGCGCCGGCCGGATGTTGGCGCGGTCGCGCGGCGCGCGCAGCAGGCGGCCGACCTTGGTCGACAGCGCGTAGTCGCCGCGGGGCCGGCGATAGAGCGCCCGGCCGACTCGATGCTCGCCCTGTCCGAGTCCGTACCAAGGGGCCGCGTCGAAATAGCGGATTCCCTCGTCCCATGACGCTTCCAGCGTTCGCGACGCCTCGCTTTCGGGAATCGCCTCGAACAGGTCGCCGAGCGGGCAAACGCCGACGCCGACGATCGGAAGGAACAGCTCGGTGCGGCCGAGCCGCCGTCGGTTGGAAACGTTCATGTCTCGCTTCACTCGCGTTCGGGCGTGACGACGGCGCCCGTCTCCGCCGAGAGGTAGGCGGCCTCCACGAGGCCATAGGTATGCAGACTGTTCCGCGCCGAGGTCTGGGGCTCCTCGCTCCTGAGCAGGGACTGGATGAAATGGCGCTGCGTGTGGACGACGCTGTCCTGGATTTGAGTCCAAGGTTCGCTCGTCCACGGACGGGCGTCGTGGCCGACGCGTTGCGTGCGAGTTTGTCCGCGCGAATGGATGCGCAGAGTCCCGCCCGGCTCGATCAGGATCGAGCCGTGTTCGCCTTCGATCTCGCCAAGGGTCTGAGGAAAATGATCAGGGTCGCGGCGCGACGCGTAGCTGATGTCGACGATCGAAGTCGCGCCGTTGTCGTGGGACAGCACGATGGTGGCGGCGTCTTCGCCGGCGATGCCTTTCTTGACCTTTTGTGTGCGGCAAAAGACGTCTTGTGCGTCGCCAAACAGGAACCTGGCGAGATCCAGCATATGGACGCCCACGTCCATGATCATGAATCTCTTGGTGTGCACGAGGTAGGGCTGGTTCGCGTAGACGTCGATGGCGGTGCGCCAAGAGAGACGTCCGAAGGTGAGCGGCCCGATTTCTCCCTCGTCGAGAATCCGTCGGACGGCCCGGAAGAGGTTCTGGAACCTGAAGTCCTCATGCACCATGAGCGGAACGCCGGCCGAGCGGGCCGCCACAGCCATGCGTCGGCAGGCGGCGAGATCGGGGCCGAACGGCTTCTGGACGATGACCGGAACGCCATGGGAGACGGAGAGGCCGACCAGCGCCTCGTGCGTCTCGACCGTGGTCGGGATATCGACGAAGTCCAATCGTTCGGTCGCCAGCAGCTCGTAGACGTCGGTATAGACCCTCGGAACGCCGAACTTCGTGGCTGCGGCTTGGGCCTTCGCCTGAACGAGGTCGCAGACGGCGACGATGTCGGCCTCGCCCAATTCGGTCCATGCAGCGAGATGATTCTGGGCGAAGAATCCGCAGCCGATGACGGCGCCTTGCAACGGCCGGGTCATAGTCGCGCTCCTTCTTGGAATCGGGCCGTCGCATACGCATCGAGCGCAATCGACCGGCTCTGGCCGATCGGACGCAAGTCGGCTCGAAAGCGATCGGGATCACGCGCCGCATACGGGAGTGTTTCGGCGTCGAGAATGCGGACCAGCGGGTCGCTAAGACCGCTGAGCGAGACGACGATCGGAGCGGCGCTCAGATTGGCGACAAGCAGGGTTCGCCGGCCGTCGCTCTCCCACGCAAGGGCCGCAAGCCGCGAATCGTTGGCGCGCGCGTCCACGACCGCATGCAATCCCGCCTCGGCGAGATCGGCGGCCACATGGAACAGCGGATAGACGGCGCCTTCCGCTTGCTCGTCCCACCAAGGCCTGGCGTAAGGTTGACGAGACGAAATGAGTCCGAAGGAGCCGAGCGGCGCACCCAGAACAAGCGCCTGGAGAGCAAAGGGGGCGACCGTCGCCGCATACCCGAGATGCCACGCGGCGGCGAACAGCCCCCGCTGGCGCGGATCGGCGTCGGCCAGACCGACTCTGCGTTGCTCGGGATTGAGCGTCGGTCTGGCCCCGTAGGGGTTTAGCCGCGCCCCGATCCCGATCGGACCGATGCGATAGGGAATCGCGCCGCCGATGGCGCGAACCGAGCGAACGATGTGCGGCAGCGCCTGCAAAGTTTCCATCACCGACTGATCGTCGGCGGCGTGGACCGTCGGCGTCGTCGCGTGGATGAGGAAGTCGAACAGGCCGGACGGCGGACGCTTGCGATTGAACTCGGTGAAAAGGGCCGGCGTTCCGCCGCCAATCGGAACGCCGGGGAAGCGCGCCCGTAGCGCGCCGGCGATCGTCGTCTCGGCGGGAGCTGGCGGTCGCGGCTCTCCGGGTTGGAACGAGCGCTCGTCCGCCTTCGGGAAGGCGGCGATCGAATGCGGGGAAAGGCCGGCCTGCCGAAAGGCGCTTTCGATCCGGGCGATCTCCGGCGCGGGATCGTCCTCGGAGTGGAGAAGGATCTCGGCGGCGATCGGCAGGTTGGCGCGAACGCTGAGTTCCGCCGCCGACGCGATGGCTTCGGCGGCGTGAGGGTGTTCTGCGTCGATTCGCAGGAGCGCGTGATCGACGCCGACGCCTCTGAGCCGATCGGCGTGGCGGCTCGCGGTTTCCGCCTCGGGCGCTGAAAGGCCGATCGCGAGCGCCGACAGCCTGACGCTCGTGATCCGCCCCACGCTCACCAGGGCGCCGTCATCGTGGCGATCCGGCCTTTGCGCCACGCCGACGGCGCGCGCGTCGACAATCGTCACGTCGACGGACTGGCGCAGATCCGCTCCCGGTTGCAATGTGTAGGGATACGGCCAGCCGATGGGCCGGCTGTAGGACTTGAAGGAGGCGTCGGACCAGTTCCGATGATCCTCCATCTCGAAGATATCGCCAGTGAAGGCCGTCCTGACCGAGAGCCCCTCCAGCGGTCGATGAGTCAGGGCGCGAATATCGAACACAGGTTGGCCCGGGCTGATCTCGGCGGGGATCGTCACGCTTTCGGACGCGCCGCTCGCGTGCTCGACGACGACCCCTGCCCCCGCGACGCCTTCGAGGGGATGAAGAACGACGAAGCCGGTTCGATTGGTGGAAAACGGGGACTCGGCGGAAATGTCCACCGCGGCCTCGAGGCGGCCGTCGCTGCTTCCTTCGAGCGAGATCTGGGCCGTGACCCGGCCGTCGCCGTCGCGGTAACGAGCCGTGTAGCGGATTGCGAACCGCTCGTTCGTCTCCTCGACATGGAGATCGGAGATTTCAGGGTCGGCCGTGCCCCAGCCGGGCGTCCGAACGAGAAACAGGATCGCCCGCAGGACCTCGACGCCATCCCAGCGGACCCAGCGCAAGCCGCCGCTCTGCAGGGTCGCGGACAGGCGGCCGGCTGAGAATTTGCGAGTTGGCGGATCGGGCTCGGACAAGCCAGTCAGAAAGATGTCGCGGCTCATCGCTTCTGCTTCTTCACCGAGACGTCGAACACGACGGCGCCGACGATGATCGCCCCGATCAGCAATTGCTGGACGTACGGCGAGACGTTGAGAATCACGAGACCATTCAGAAGAACGCCGATCAGCAGCGTCCCGATCACGGTTCCGACGATGCCCCCGGTGCCTCCGTAGAGACTGGTTCCGCCGATCACGACAGCGGCGATGACGTTGAGCTCATATTGAGTCCCCGCGACCGCCTCGGCCGAGTTCAGGCGCGACGCGAGGATGAAACCGCCCAGCCCGGCGCACAGACCCGTCAGGACATAGACGCTGGTCAACACTCGGTTCACGTCGAGGCCGCAGAGGCGCGCCGCTTCCGGGTTCGATCCGACTGCGTAGACGGCGCGGCCGAAGGGAGTCGACCTCAGGACGATCGCGGCGGCGACGACGACGACGAGGAACGCAATGACCGGCGCCGGCACCGGTCCGACCATTCCGCGTCCCCACCAGCCGAAACTGTCGCTGAAGCCGCTGATCGGCCCGCCGTTGCCGATGATCAGGGCCAACCCGCGGAAGACCGTCATTCCTCCGAGCGTCACGACGAATGAGGGAACCGAAAGGCGGGAAACGATGAGCCCCTGCAGCAGACCCGAAAGACCGCCCGCCGCGATTGCAGCCAACGCAGCCCAAGGCCATGACGCGCCGCCCCAGGGAAGGACCAGCCGACTGTCGATGCCGCCCTTCGCGACGACCGCCGCGACCAGTCCGGTGAATGCGGCGAGCGCGCCGACGGAAAGATCAATCCCGCGCGTCAAGATCACGAAGGTCATGCCGACACCGAGAATGCCGTAGATCGAGACCTGTCGAAGCACGTTGAAGAGGTTGATGGTCGAAAGAAACCGCGGCGCCAGGGTGGTGAACAGGACCATCAGCAAAACGAGAAAGAGCGCCGGAGCGAGCCGGGCGAGCAAATTAATCGCTCGATCGGAAGCCGATCGGGTCGCAGGCAAGGAGGCTGTCGTGGTCATGGCGGTAATGAGGTTCCAGTCAGGAGGCGAAGCCGAGATCGCGGGTCATGAGTTGCATCAGATCTTCCTCGGTGGCCTCCGAGGCGGGAACCTCGCCCGTCAGCCGGCCGGCGCACATCGTTAGGATCCGGTCTGAGATGGCGAGAACTTCGGGAAGGTCGGAGGAGATCACGAGAATGGCGACGCCCTGGCTCGCAAGGCGCCGGAGTTCGCGATGGACATCGGCCTTGGCCGCGATGTCCACGCCGCGGGTTGGCTCGTCGACGATCAGGATTTCCGGATGCAGCGCCATCCAACGCGCCAGCACGACCTTCTGCTGATTGCCTCCCGACAGGGTCGAGACGGAGGCGTCGAGCCGAGGCGCGCGAACGTCGAGTTGGCGAATGAAGGTCGTAAGAGACGCTCGCTCGGCTCGTCGGTTGAGGAAGAGGCTCGCGCCGAGTCGCCCCAACCGACTGGCGGCTAAATTTTCGACGACGTCGAGTTCGGGAAACAAGCCCTGCTTCTTCCGGTCCTCCGGGACGAGCGCCAAACCCGCGGCGATGGCTGCCTTTGGCGTCGCCGGCCGGAAGTCCCGGCCGCGAACCTCCATCGATCCCGCGCCGATCCGGTCGAGGCCAAAGATCATCCGCGCGATTTCCGTCCGACCGGCGCCGACGATGCCGGCTAGTCCAAGGATCTCGCCTCGTCTCAGATCGAAACTGACCTCACGAACGGGCGGCGAGCGGCCCTCCGGCGAGGACAGTCCTCGCACGCTGAGAACCACCTCGCCCGACGATTTGCGCTCGGAGAGGTCAGGAGCTTCGATGTCTCGCCCGACCATCGCGCGGACCATGTCGTCGATCGTCGTGTCGGCAATCGCACCCTGCGCCACCAGCCTGCCGTCACGCAGAACGGAGTACGTCTCGCAGAGGTCCATCACCTCCTCAAGTCGATGGCTGACGAAGAGAATGGCGATGCCTTCGGCGGAAAGAGATCGCACGACCTGTTTAAGATGGGCGACTTCGGAAAGACTCAGCGACGCCGTCGGCTCGTCCATGATGATGAGCCGCGATCGGTGGGTCAGCGCGCGGGCGATTTCGACCAGTTGCTGTTCGGCGACGCTGAGTTCGGCGAGCCGGCGGCGGGGATCGATGGCGTACCCGAGGCGCGCGATCGCGGCGCCGGCGAGATCGCTCATTCGCGACCAGTCGACCGTGCCGTAGCGACCGAGCGGCAAGTTACCGGCGAACAGGCTCTCGGCGACGCTGAGATCCGGGAACAGACTGAACTCCTGGCGGATGGTGCTGATTCCCAGCCGCCAAGCGTCGACAGGACGCGCCAGGGTGACCGCCTGTCCGTCCAGGACGATCGATCCGGAATCCGGTCTGTGGACGCCGCTGAGGAGGTTGATCAGGGTCGACTTGCCAGCGCCGTTCTCACCGAGCAAGGCGCGGATCTCGCCGTTGCGCAAGGCGATCGACGCGCCGGCAAGGACGGTCTGACCGAAGAAACTCTTCGAGAGCCCAACGGCCTGCAGCACTGTGGCGTCGGACGGGCGTGGCCCGTCCGACGCTGACAAGAAAGCCAAAGCGAGTCGCTCACTGACTGATAAGAGGAAACCGCTCGGCGCTGCTGAGGTTCGCCTTGGTGATGGCGACCGGCTCGACCAGGATGTCGTTCTTGGCGGGCTTCACGCCCTCGCGGATGTAGTCGACGAGCGTGCGAACCGCGATCCGACCCTGCTTGCCAGGAAACTGGTCCACCGTGGCGGCGAGGTCGCCGCTCTGCACCGCCTTCAATGCGTCCGACGAGCCGTCATAGCCAAAGATCGCGATCTTGCCCTTCAATCCGCGGGCAGCGACAGCCTGTGCCGCGCCGAGGGCGCTATCGTCGTTGCCGGCGACGATCACGGCGGGAGTCGCGGGAAGGCCGGTGAGCAGGTTCTCAGTGACGGAGAGACCCTGGTCGCGGCTGAAGCGCGCGGTCTGCTCCGCGACAAATTTGTAGAGATCGGGCTTGCCGTCGAGGGCTTGGTGCACACCCTTGTTGCGGTCATTGGCGGTCTTGTCGCCCGGGATGCCCTGAAGGTTGACGATCGTCGCTCCCTTGGGGAACTGCGCGGCGACGGCCTCGCCCTGGCGCACCGCCCCGATCACATTGTTGGCGGCGACGTTGGCGATCACTTCCGGCACGCCGTTGACCGGCCGGTCGATGGTCACCACAGGGATGCCGGCCTGAATCGCCTCACGAACGGCCGGCGCAAGCGCATCCGCGTCGGCCGGCGCGATGATGATCCCGTCCACGCCCTGGACGATCGCGGCTTCGATGTCGGCGATCTGCTTGGGCGCGCTCAGCTGCCCATCCGACCGCAGGACTTTGACCTTGCCGATCTTGGCCGCCTCGTCTTCCAGCTGCTCCTGGAGGAAGACGAAGTGGGGGAAGGAGTAAGAGAGCGCGGAGACGAGAATCGTGACCTGCGCATCCTTTCCCTTGGGAGCGGCCGCCGCCGGCGACACGCCGGCCGTCGCGATCGCGGCGGCGAGGGAAATCGAAAGAGCGAATGTTTTCAACATGAACGGGACTCCAAGGACATTTAGTCGACTTGGTTTGTAGACTTTATCGACAATTCCCGTCAAGTTGCGGACCTCAGGCTTCGCCGGGGCTGTCGGCTCGATATCGTCTGACTCCGCCGGCGAAAAGCGCTCGAAATGGCGGGAACAAGTGCAGAAAGCGGCCGTGGGGGCGGGAATCCGGCGGCTTGGAACTCAAGAATGTACTTGGTCAATAATTCTATAGAGTGAGTGTATTTTTTTGCAGGTCACACCGACGAGCGGCGGACGCCTTCTGCGGCACGCCCCCGCTTCAGGCGCCTTTTCGCCGCCTGCAACAGTGAACGGAACGGATGAATGACATTTCAAACGGTCGTCTCGCAATCGGCGCTGGCTGCGAATCTGGATAACCCGGGCTGGCTGGTGCTCGATGCTCGATTTACGCTCGCCGACGAAGAATGGGGACGACGCGAATACCAACGCGCGCACATTCCCGGCGCACTTTATGCCGATCTCGCCACCGACCTCGGCGGGACGGTGATCCGGGGGAAGACGGGGCGGCGCCCTTTGCCTCCGTTCGAATTATGGCAGGAGACGCTGTCTCGCTGGGGAGTGGGACCGCAAACTCAGGTCGTGACTTACGACGCGACCGGCGGACTGATGGCGGCCGCCCGCGCTTGGTGGATGCTGCGATGGTCGGGGCACCACAACGTCGCCGTTCTCGACGGCGGGTGGCGGCACTGGCTGGCCGCGCAAAATCCGGTCCGCGGCGGCGCGGAAGTTCGCACGCCGACGACGTTCAGCGGCCGGGAGAGGGTTGAGCTCTTCGCCGACCTCGCGCTGGTCGACAGCGTCCGATTGGATCCCGCGTGGGCCGTGTTCGATTCCCGTTCGGAGGAAGGCTTCCACGGCCTGGGCGTCTATCAGGACCCAGTCCGCGGCCATATCCCTGGCGCACGCCTCGCCAATCGGGCGGACACGCTCGACGCCGATGGGCGCTTTCGGTCGCCGGCGGAACTGCGTGCCCACTACCAGGCGCTGTTCGGCGCTGTTCCGCCCGAGCGGGTCGTCTTCTATTGCGGGTCGGGGGTGACCGCCGCGCAGAACCTCGTGGCGCTCGCGCACGCCGGTCTCGGCGACGCCCGCCACTACATCGGCTCCTGGAGCGAGTGGATTCTCGATCCGACCCGCCCGGTCGAGCTTTGAGCCGCTCTGCAATCCAATTCGAGTTCAAATAGGACGAATGTCATGTCAGATTACCTCGACTCCCTGTTCTCTTTGAGCGGCAAGACGGCGCTCGTCGCCGGAGGCGCCGGAGCGATCGGGCGGGTCCTCGCTCGCGCGCTCGCCGCCAGCGGGGCGCGGGTCGCCGTCCACGACTACGATCAAGGCCGGCTCGATGACGTCAAGCGCCTCTTCGAAGGCGACAAGCTCGACCTGCTGACCTTCAAAGCCGACCTGACCGACGCCGGCGCTTGCCGGACGCTTGTCGACCAAGCGTCGCAAAGCCTCGGCGGACTCGACATTCTAGTGAACAGCCAAGGCGTCAACCGCCGGAAACGGATCGACGCGGTAACGCCGGAGGACTTCGACGCGATCCTCGCCGTCAACCTGCGCAGCGTCTATTTCCTGGGGCAGGCCGCGCATCCGCATTTCAAAGCGCGCGGCGGCGGCAAGATTGTCAACATCAGTTCGCTGAGCGCCAAGCACGCCTTCAACACGATCTCGGTCTACGCCGCTTCGAAAGCCGGCGTCAGCCAGCTCACGAAGGCGCAGGCGCGGGAGTGGGTCGACGACAACATCCAGGTGAATGCGATCGAGCCAGGCTTCGTCAAGACCGAGTTCACGCGTCCGCTGTGGGACGACGGCTATCGGGCGGAGTGGTTTCGCCGGTTCATTCCGGCCGGACGGCTCGCCAACCCCGACGACCTCATCGGGGCCGTCCTCTTGCTGGCGTCAAAGGCTTCCGCCTACATCACCGGACAGGCCATCACTGTCGACGGCGGGGTCCTTTCCGGCGCGACCTGGGAAGAGCCCGAGCGGTGAGCGGCGAACGACGCGACACATTCACGAACCGTTATTGCGACTTGGCGTCCCTTTGAAACGAGGCGGCGTATCGCGGATTTGTCGAGAGAGAAGATTTCGTGCGTCTAATTTCAAATCGGCTCACGGGCGCATCGCAAGCGCTCACAATGAACAGTCAACAGCCCAAACGAAGCGATCGTCCGCGACGCCGATGCGGCACGACGCCTCGGCGCCGGTGCACTCCAGGATCGCTGGGTCCGCGCGGCCGATTCGAAGAAGGCGCCCCAATCCCGCCGGCGATTGGCGATACGAACGCCTGGTTGATGACGATCCGGTAGGCGCCTTCGGCGTGTTTGAGAGAAAGGCGCGCCGTTCAGCGACGGCCCGATCGACAGTCCACCGTAGTTGACGATCCGCTTGAGGCCCAAGTCGTCGAAGCGCGGCGTTGTGGGGACTGTCGTTGGAGACTCCGACATGGCGTCTCTCGTCCACCCCTCGACTTCCGAGTTCGCTGTCTCCAAAGGTCGGAGAGGCGAAGCGAGATCTGCAATTTCGAATCGAGTCGCGACGCCGGTCGGCGTCCCATCCATTGCATTCCTTGCTGACGATGGGGTCAAAACTGAGCGCCCGTCCGCAGTCGCCCAACGCGCTGACCGCTCACCAGCTTCTGCGCCGTTTCGTCAAGCCTTGAGCGATGACCGATTTGGGCCAATGAGCAGAAATTGCTCTCCCGCCCAGTGTTCGCAGTTTTGTTCCGAGTGGTGTCGGTTTTGGCGCGCCACTCAGGACAAAACTGCGAACACCTATGTGATTGAGATTATTTTGTAATATCTTGAGACGGGATTAAAGCCCAAGGTCAAGGCAGCCTGTCAGATCGGCTTGTCCAGATTTGGAGTCGGCGCTGCTTTGCGCAGCGATCTATGCCGTGATCTATCCGCCTAATCGTAGCGACGTAAATGCTAACTGTGCGCCGGCGGACCATTGGGAGTCAGCGTTAGGATGTCGTCGGCCGAGTTGTGCCGTAGTTGCCGTCCTTCTCTTTCATTAAGCCGAGCTTGAGAGCGTCCTTTTGATCGGAGTTGACCGACGCCGCCGTGTACTCGCCGTTGGCCATCTTCACCAGCCCGGAGCTGGCGGCGTGCGAGCCGCCGGCGGGCGGGCTGGAAGAGCTGGAGGCCGAACTGCTCGAACTCGACGAACTGTCGGTAGTCGAGCTTGCGCTCGTTGAGGCGTCAGCGTTCGATGGCGGCTGGGCTTGCTGGGCGAGCGAGGCCTGCGAGGCGGACGAGTCCGAAGACGCCGACGAGGTCGAGTCGACTGTCGAGAGGAGGTTTTCGAGGTAGGCGTTGAGCGCCGCCGACAGCTTGGCAACGTCGGAGACGATCTCCGATCCCGTCGACGACGAGGCGCTGGAGTCGGTCGACGACGAAGTCGCAATCGACACGGTCGAGGCGCTCGACGAGGAACTCGACGACTGGAGCGCCGCCAGCAGATTGGTGAGATCGGCTTCGAGCGTCGACAGCAGGCTGGCGACGCTCGACGAGCTGTCGGTCGAACTCGACGAGCTCGCCAGGGGGCAGCGCCCCCAAGCAAAGTCGCCGTTATGAGCAACGTGAGATCAGAAAAGCGAAGCCAGGCACCTCGGCGCTTTCAGCCGCGCCGTCCGAGTTGTCCGAGATGGGTGTCGGCGAAGCCGGTCGCATATTTCAGCCCGAAGCCGAGCACCCGGTCGACGCCAATGTGGGCGCACCAGATCAGCGCGACCTGCAGCCACAATCCATGACCCGTCGTCCGACCCAGAGCGGCGACTAGGGCGGAATAGTCGTCGAGATCCAAACGGATATAGGGCGCCTTGCCTGCCTTGACGGGGCGTTATGCGTCCGCACCCGCCAGCGGCAATGTTACCCGCTGCGTCAAACCTCCGCCCTGGCGGTTGGCCAGCCTCAACTGCCCTAGATTCCGCTGAATGATCTCCCTGGCGATGGCCAGCCCCAGCCCTGCGCCGGGAACTGATGCCCTGCGCGCCGGATCGACGCGGAAGAACGGCTCGAAAGCGTGTTCAAGCTGCGCCTCGGGAATGCCAGGACCGCGGTCCTCAATCGTGATCACTGCCACACTCGCTTCGGCCGCCACCGTCACCGACGCGCCACCGCCATGCGTGGCAGCGTTGATCATCAGATTGCGCAATGCCCGCTTCAGAGATAGTGGCCGCGCCCGCACGCTGGCGGCTTGCCCATCGGTCATCCGGATATCGAGCCGCAATTCCTGAAGTTCGGCGGCGATATCGCCAACCATCTCGTCAAGGCGCACGGTGTCCGCTGGCGTGCCCTCGGTTTCCTCGCGCACGAGCCGGATGGCGCTATCGGCGATGCGGTCGAGTTCATCCAGGTCGGCCAGCCATTTGTCGCGATCGTCCTCCAGGAACTCCGCGCGCAGGCGCAGGCGCGTCATCGGCGTGCGCAGATCATGGCCAGCGGCTGCCACCAGCCGCATGCGGCTTTCCATGGCGCTCTTCAGCCGCGACGACAACATGTTGATGGCGCGGGCCGTAGCGCGGACCTCCGGCGGTCCAATTTCCGGAAGTTCCGGCACCTCGCCCTCCGGTCCGATGCGGGTCACCGTGCGCACAACGAGCGCCAGCGGTTGCGTCAGGCGGTGGACAACGATGAGCGCGACCCCGGTTGTTCCCAGCGCGATGAGCAGCAGCCAGCCCGCTAGCGAGGGCAACTCCATCGGCGTTGGCGGCGGCAAAGCGGATGGAAGCACCAGCCATTCCGCATCGCTGATCTTGATCGAGGCCGTGGGCCAGCGTTTACCCTCTGTCACCATCACTGCCGTTGAGATGCCATGTCGCCGCAGGGCGTCGCTCAGGTCTCGCGA
>JBEKVR010000144.1:0-12753 GCA_049513815.1 Roseiarcus sp.
AAATCGCTTGCGCCGCCTGCGCGTCCTTCAGGACGCGCAGGCGGCGCAACAACCCTCAGAAACCTGAAAATGTGTCACCCATCATCCCGGTCTAAATTGTCACCCATCATCCCGCTGGACATCGGCCGAAAGCCGACGGATGAGGGCGAGTCTCGCCCGCCTCCAGCGCAAGCGACAATGCCTTCCTGAAAATCAGAATTTCAGTTAGAATGCCTGCATCGACCCACTCGCCCGCCCGCGGCCTTGCGCCCCACCCGCCCCATTCGTCGCTAGCGAAACGAAAAGCCGCCTAACCACTTGAAAGACCACCACACCGTGCATTTCGCCGATTGCGCCGCCCTTTCGCTTCAACGCCTTACGGCTTCGCCAACGAAGTCGCCGGCTTCGTTTCATTTCGTTTTCGTTTCGCCTCGTTTCGTCTCGCTTCGCCGCAGCCCCTCGTCCCCGACCTTTCTCGCCAGATGAAGCCGTTGCGAACAAACGCCGAACTGTGTTCCCCTCGCGCCATGGCCCTCGCCGCGATTCGTTCCGACCCTGCCGACGCGCTGAACGACGCGCAGAGGCTGGCGGTCGAGCATGGCGAGGCGCCGCTGCTGGTGATCGCCGGCGCGGGCGTCGGCAAGACCGCGACGCTCGCCCATCGCCTCGCCCATCTCGTGCTCGCCGGCGTCGACCCCAAGCGCATCATGCTGGCGACCTTCTCGCGCCGCGCCGCCGCCGAGCTCAACCGCCGCGTCCAGCGCATTCTCGCCCGCCGCCTCGCCCCCGAGGCCGCCGCGGCGGCGACGCCGAGCTACAGCGGCACGTTCCATTCGATCGGCGCGCGGCTATTGCGCGAATACGCGACGCGCATCGGCCTCGATCCCGCCTTCACCATTCACGACCGCGAGGATTCGGCCGACCTGATGGCGCTGTGCCGGCACGAAGCGGGCCTGTCGCAGAAGGACGAGCGCTTCCCGACCAAGGCGACCTGCCTGGCGATCTATTCGCGCGTCGCCAACGCGCAAGTTGCGCTCGAAGAGGCGCTCGGCCGCCACTTCCCCTGGGCGGCGGCGCATGAGGAGGCGTTGCGCGGCCTGTTCGCGGCCTATGTCGAAGCCAAGCAGCGCCAGCGGGTGCTCGATTACGACGACCTGCTGCTCTATTTCGCCCAGATGCTCGGCGAGCCGGCGCTGGCGGCGGAGGTCGCGGCGCGCTTCGACCATCTGCTGGTCGACGAATACCAGGACACCAACCGCCTGCAGGCGGAAATCGTGCTGCGGCTGCGGCCCGAGGGGCGCGGCCTGACCGTGGTCGGCGACGACGCGCAGTCGATCTATTCCTTCCGCGCCGCGACGGTGCGCAACATCCTCGAGTTCCCGCGCGCCTTCTCGCCGCCAGCGCGCGTCGTCACGCTCGAGCGCAATTATCGCTCGACCCAGCCGATCCTCGCCGCCGCCAACGCGGTGATCGCGCTCGCGCCCGAGCGCTTCCCCAAGAACCTGTGGAGCGAGCGGACGGGCGGCGGCGCGCCGGAACTGGTCGCCGTCGGCGAGGAAGGCGACCAGGCGCGCTTCGTCGCGCTGCGCGTGCTGGAGAACCGCGAAGCGGGCGCGAGCCTGAAATCGCAGGCGGTGCTGTTCCGCGCCTCGCATCATTCAGCGGCGCTCGAACTGGAGCTGACGCGGCGCAACATTCCGTTCGTCAAGTTCGGCGGGCTGAAGTTCCTCGATTCCGCTCACATCAAGGACGCGCTGGCGCTGCTGCGCTTCGTCTCGAACCCACGTGACCGCGTCGCCGGATTCCGCGTCGCGCAATTGCTGCCGGGCATCGGCCCGGCGAGCGCGGAGAAGATCGTCGCCGCGGCGGCGGCCGACGAGAGCTTCGCGACACTCGCCGACTGGCCGGCGCCGGCGCGGGCGCGCGAGGCCTTCGCCGAGTTCGCCGCGCTGCTGGCGCGCCTCGCCGGCGGGGCGCCGTGGCCGAGCGACCTTGGCGAAGCGATCGCCTGGCGGCGCGACACGCTCGCCGAGACATATGACGATGCCGCGGCGCGCGCGGCCGACCTCGACGCGCTCGAGCGCATCGCCACGACTTTCGCCTCGCGCGAACGCTTCCTCGCCGAACTGACGCTCGACCCGCCCGACGCGTCGAGCGACGAAGCGGGCCCGCCGTTGCGCGACGAGGACTATCTCATCCTATCGACCATCCATTCGGCCAAAGGGCAGGAATGGAAGTCGGTGTTCGTGCTCAATTGCGTCGACGGCTGCATCCCGTCCGATCTGGCGACCGGCTCCTCAGATGAGATCGAGGAGGAGCGGCGGTTGCTCTATGTCGCGATGACCCGCGCACGCGATGCGCTGACGCTGGTCGTGCCGCAACGCTTCTACGTCCACGGCCAGGCGAAGAACGGCGACCGATACGTTTCCGCCGCGCGCACTCGCTTCATCCCGAGCCCGCTGCTGAAACACTTCGAGCGCATCGCCTGGCCGCGCGCCGCCGCCGAGTCCGCGCCGCGCTTCGCCGAAGGGCCGAAAGTCGACCTCGCCGCGCGCATGCGGGCGATGTGGAAGTGACAGCGCGACTCGCCCTCACCCTAGCCCTCTCCCGCAGGCGGGAGAGGGGCGCGAAACCCTTCTCCCGCTTGCGGGAGAAGAGCCTGCCCCCGGGCGAAGACCCGGGGGTGGCCGCGAAGCGGCCGGATGAGGGGGAGCTCGGAACTTTTGCGCTACGCCCGAACGCGGACTAACGGCGCCGATTGGCGCGCCAGCTTGTCCCACGCTTCGACCGACTGTTCGGCCATCAGCGTCTGGATGAAGTTCCACGCAAGCTCGAGGCGCTCGACGGCGTCGCGGCTCAGGCCTTCGCCGAGCTCGAAGCTTTCGCCGCGCACGCACAGCGCGAAGGCCGGCGGCGGCGCTACGCCGCGCACCTGGACGTAGACGTCGAGCACCGCTTCGGGCGACAGCGCATGCGTCGAGTGGGTCTCGTCCCGCTTCGGCGCGAGGCGGGAGAACGCAAACGGAGCGGGCGTGTCCTTGCCGGCGTCGAGGAACAGGGCGCAGTCGGCGTCGACGAGATCGAGCGCATGCTCGATCTGCAACTGGTAGTCGTCGACCATCGGCAGGTCGGGCCAGGCGGCGGCGATGCGATCGAGCAACGCCGGGCCGAGCGCGTCGTCGCCGCGCGAGTCGTTGCCCCAGCCGAGGACGACGAGTCGCATCAGTCGCCCTTGCGGCCGCGGCTCACCAGCGCGCCGTCGGCGTCGACGATGTCGACTTCGAGCGGCATCTGGCCGAGCGCATGAGTCGCGCAGCTCAGGCACGGATCGTAGGCGCGGATCGCCACCTCGATGTGGTTGAGCAGCCCCTCGGTCACCTCGCGACCGGTGAGGAAGCGCGCCGCGACGGCGCGGATCGACTCGTTCATCGCCTGGTTGTTGTTGGTCGTCGAGACGATGAGGTTGCAATAGGTGACGAGGTCGTCGTCGCTGACCTTGTAGTGATGGAACAGCGTGCCGCGCGGCGCTTCGATCACGCCGACGCCTTCGCCGCGCCGCGGTCCCTTGTCCGCCATCAGGTCCGTGCCGATGATGTCGGAGTCGTTGAGCAGGTCGCGCGCCATTTCGGCGGCGTTGAGCAACTCGATCAACCGCGCCCAGTGGAACATCAGCGCGCCGTGCAGCGGCTTGCCCTGTCCAAGCGCGACGAACTTGCGCCGCTGGTCCTCGGCGAGCGGGGTCGACAGGCGGTCGGCGACCTGGACGCGCGCCAGCGGGCCGACGCGATACGATCCATTTTCCGCCCCGAGCGCCTTGATGTGCGGGAACTTCATGTAGCTCCAGGGCTTGGTCTCTTCCTGGAACACATCTTGGTAGGTCGTGTAGTCGACGTGGTCGAAGATCGGCCCGCCGTCGGCGTCCTGGGCGCGCAAGCCGCCGTGATAGAAGTCGAGCGCGCCGGTCGAGTCGACGAGACCCATCATGTTGCTGCGCGACTCGCCGAAACGCTTGTAGAAGTCGGGATTGGTCTCGTACAGCCGGGCGACGAGATCGACCGACTCGCGCGCCCAGCCGACGATCTCGTCGACATCACGCCGCAACGTGTCGCGCGCGTCGACGTGCAGCGCCTTGTTCATGCCGCCGGGAATGACGCCGGTTCCGTGGATGCGCTTGCCGACGATGTGGCGGATGACCTCCTGGCCCCACTTGCGCGTCATCACGCCACGCTTGGCGAGATCGGGGAAGGCGGCCGCGACGCCGACGATATTGCGCTTGCTGACCTCGCTGTCGAAGCCGAACAGCAGATCGGGCGAAGCGAGGTGGAAGAAGTGCAGCGCGTGCGACTGCACGATCTGCCCGTAATGCAGCAGGCGGCGCAGCTTTTCGGCGGTCGGGGTCAGCGGGCCGTAGCCGGCGACGAGGTCCATCGCCTTGCCGGCGGCGATGTGATGGCTGACCGGGCAGATGCCGCACAGGCGCTGCACGGTGACCGGCACTTCCCAGTACGGTCGGCCTTCGATGAAGACTTCGAAGCCGCGGAACTCGACGATGTGGAGGCGGACCTGATGGACCCGGTTCTCCTCGTCGAGCAGGATCGTGACCTTGCCGTGCCCCTCGACGCGGGACACCGGTTCGATCGCGATCTGGCGCAGCTTGTGCGGCGATTGCGCCGTTTCGAGGTTGAGCATGTCGGAGCCCTTAGTCGTAGTTCAGGAGGCTGTACTCGAGGCGCGGCATGCGCCCGAGGATGAGGTCGGTGAGGAACTTCCAGATCGCGTCGCCCGAGGGCGGGCAGCCCGGCAGGCTGTAGTCGACGCGGACGATCTCGTTGACCGGATAGACCATATCGAGCGGCAGAGGCAGCTCGGGCGAATTCGGCACGCACGGCTCGCCGGTCCTGGGGTCGCGATAGACCCGCGTCAGGATGTCGTTGACGTCGAGCCTGTTGCGCAGCGCCGGCAGGCCGCCGTTGATGGCGCAGGCGCCGACGGCGACCAGGATCTTGGCGTTGGCGCGCAATTCGCGCACGACGTGAACGTTGTCAGTGTTGCACACCCCGCCTTCAATCAGCGCGATGTCGCAAGGACCGCAATGCTTGATGTCGGTCAGCGGCGAGCGGTCGAACTCGGCGAGTTCGGCGAGCTCGAATAGGCGCTCGTCGATGTCGAGCAACGACATGTGGCAGCCGAAACAGCCCGCGAGCGACGTCGTCGCCAGCCGAACTTTGACTTTGTCCTGTCCTAAGGTGCTCATCGGGCTTCCGGAATTTCACAAGATTCGACTTCGGCGCTGATCGAGTTGTTGTCGTAGAGCCGTTCGCCAATCGGGGCGGCGGCGAAGCCGACGCGTTTGACGATGATCGCCCCCACCGGACAAACGTGGGCGGCGCGGTCGGTGACCGCAAGCGCGCTGTCTCCGAGCTTGCCGGTCGGCGAATTGACGATCAGCTTGGCGTCCTGCCCGCGCCCAGCGATCGCGAACACGTCCTTGTGGTCGATGTCGCGGCTGGCGCGCACGCACAACTCGCAAAGGACGCAGCGGTTGAACTCGATCATCACGTCCGGATGCGAGGCGTCGATGTCGCAGTGCGGGTAGAACTCGACGAAATGCGGCGACAACATTTCGTATTCGTAGGCCAGCGCCTGCAGCTGGCAGGCGCCGCTCTTTTCGCAGCCGGGGCAAAAGTGATTGCCCTCGATGAACATCATCTGCACCAAGGTGCGCCGCATGGAGTTGAGCTCGGGCGTGTCGACCTCGACCTCCTGCTCGGCCGCCGCCTTGTGGGTGCAGGCGGTCTGCGGCTTCCCGTTGACCATGACGGTGCACATCTTGCAGCCGCCGTGCGCCTTGAACTCGGGCTGGTAGCAGAGGTGGGGGATATAGATGCCGGCCGTCTTCGCCGCCTCCAGAATCGTCTGGCCGGGCGTGAACGGGATCGGCATTTCGTCGATGGTGAAAGTCGTCTCGGCCATGTCTATGAACCTTCAGTCTCCAAATGCGCTTCGGCGTCGTCGCGCCCCGTGATCAGCCGCGCGGGCTCGAGCGCCCGTTCGAGATCGATCGCCGGCGCGAAATCCTTCCCGTGCAGCCGCCGCTCGAACGCCGGCCTGAACTTGTTCAGCGCGTCGCGCACGGCGTTGCCCGCCGTTTCGCCGAGGCCGCAATGGCTGAAGCGCCGCATGAATTCGACCACGCGTTTCAGTTCGTTGACCTCGTAGTGCGCCCCGCGCCCTTCGGCGATCTTGTCCATGATGTTGCGCTGGATAGTCGTCCCCACCCGGCAGGGCGTGCAGAAGCCGCAGCTCTCATGGGCGAAGAAATGCGCGAAGTTGCGCGCGACCTCGAAGATGTCGCGGTCGACGCCGAAGACCATGAACGAGCCGCCAGTCGGCACGTCCTCGAAGGCAATGCGGCGGCTGAACTCGTCCGGCGTCAAGAGCACGCCCGACGCGCCGCCGACCTGCACCGCGCTGACCGCCTTCGCGCCGCAGTCCTCGAGCACCCGACCGATGGTGACGCCCATCTGATACTCGTAGACCCCCGGTCGATCGCAGTCGCCGGAGACCGACAGCAGCTTGGTGCCGGTTGAGAACCGACTGCCGCGCTTGGCGAAGCGGGCGCCGCCTTCGATCGCGATCTCGGTCGCGTGGGCGAGCGATTCGACGTTGTCGACCACCGTCGGCTTGCCGAGGTAGCCGACCAGCACCATCGACGGCGGCCGCACGCGCGGCCGGCCCGGCTTGCCTTCCAGCGAAGTGACCATCGCCGTGCCTTCGCCGCAGATGTAGCCGCCCGCCCCCATGCGGATCTCGATGTCGAAATCGAAGCCCGCCGCGCCGCGGATCGAGGCGCCAAGCCGCCCGCTGGCGCGCATCTCGTCGATCTCGCGCTGCAGCTTGGCCTCGAGGTGCTTGTACTCGCCGCGCAGATAGATGAAGCCCTTGGTCGCGCCGACGCAGTAGCCGGCGATCGCCATGCCTTCGAGCACGCGGACCGCGTACGAGTTCAACAGCACCCGGTCCTTGAAGGTGCCGGGCTCGCCTTCGTCGGCGTTGCAAGCGATGTAGCGCTCGGAGCCGGGCGCGTTGCGGGCGGTTTCCCATTTCCGTCCCACCGGGAACCCGGCGCCGCCCCGCCCGCGCACGTTGGAGCGCTTCATCTCGTCGAGCATCCCTTGCCGCCCGCGGGCGATCGCCGCGTCGAGCGCGACGCCAGGGACGATCGGCGTCAGCAGGGTCTCGCGTCGGCGGATATTGTCCTCGACACGGAACAGCTCGGCGGGCCATTCATCGAGCGGCGCCCGCGCCTTGACCAGATCGCAGATCTCGTCGATCCGGCGCATCGTCAGGCGAGGAATGGCGCGATTATTGGCCAGCAACGCCGGGCCTTGGTCGCACATGCCAGTGTCGGAGGTCAGATCGACGCTCACCAGCCCGTCGGACGACACCACCCCGCGCTTGAGCTTCAGCCGACTGAGCATGTGCTCGAACAGGGCAATATTGCCCGCCATGCGGTCGGTAATGTTGTCAGCGAACAGCAGGCGGTAACGGCCACGCGGCTTGTCGTACAGGAACGAATAGAAGTGCAGCACGCTTTGCACCCGCGTGCGCGGAACCTTCAGCTGCGACGCGACCGTGTCAACCGTTTCGGGCGAAATCCAATCCAGCGCTTCCTGCACCTCTCGCAGGATTTGCACGGTGTAAGTTGGATTGTTCCGATACTTCTCGACGATGGCCGAAACAATCGGATCCTCGGACGGCATGCTCGAGCCCTTCAGTTGTCAACACCACGAAAGTAGGGCGCCCGGCGAGGCCAAACCTGATCCTGATCAATTGGCGCGGTTGACGGCTAGCCTTTTGGCCTAAAAGTTTGACAGACTTCAGGATTTGTTTCCAGCCGGTCGCCGCCGACGAGGTCGAGGCAGTAGGGGATCGCCGGAAAGATTGCATCGAGGCAAACACGAATCGCCGCCGGCCGGCCGGGCAGGTTGACGATCAGGCTACGGCCGCGCAGCCCGGCGATCTGGCGCGATAGGATCGCCGTCGGCACCTCGAGCAGGCTGCGCGCGCGCATCAATTCGCCGAAGCCGGGCATGATTCGGTCGCAGACGTCGGCCGTCGCCTCCGGCGTCACGTCGCGCAAGCTCGGGCCCGTTCCGCCGGTGACCAGGATCAGCGAGCAACGTTCCACGTCGGCGAGATCGCGCAAAGCCGCCGCAATCTTGTCGCGCTCGTCGGCGACCAGCCGCCGGCAAGGCCGCCATGGCGTCGCCAGGATCGCCTTCAGCGCCGCCTCGATCCCCGGGCCGCCCTTGTCCTCGTACACCCCTGCCGCGGCGCGGTCGGACACGGTGACGACGCCGATCGGGACTTCGCTCACGCCATAACCCTATTGTTGCAGATCGAGCGCCTCGGTCATGTCGGGGCTCGCCGCGTCGCGGTCAGCGAGCGGCGCCAGACCATAGCGGGTTTCGATCAGCTTCAAAATCGCGGTCGTGTCCATGACCGTGTGATCGACCAGCCCACGCCTGGCGAAAGGCGACATCAGCAGCGTCGGCACCCGCGTTCCCGGACCCCAGCGGTCGATCGTCGGCGGCGCGACGTGGTCCCACAGGCCGCCGTTCTCGTCGTAGGTGACGATCACCACGCTGTCCTTCCACAACGGGCTGCGCCGGATGAGGTCGATCAGCAGCGCGGTGTGATACTCGCCGGCCAGCACCGTCGAATAGCCCGGGTGCTCGTTGTCTTCGCCGCTCGGCTTGAAGAAGACGACCGGCGGCAGGTCGTCCTTCTCGATCCCGGCGATGAAATCGGATTCGTCCTTGAGATGCGCCTTGGCGCCGGGCGTGCCCAACGCGGTGTCGGCGAAGAAGGCGAACGCCTGGTGATGGAACTGAAACTGCGGACCGGGACGCCCCGCCGCAGCGGCGTCCCATCCGCCAGAGTACCACGCCCAGTCGATCCCCTTGGCGTCGAGGCGGTCGCCGATGGTCGGCGCCGTCTGCAGCGGCAGGCGCATCGCCGCCGGGGCGCTGGTCGGATAGGGGCCATTGAAGGGAAAGAGCGTGTTGACGGCGTAGCCGTCCGGCGTCACCGCGCCGTCCTTGATCAGCCCGCCATGATCGTCGAGCTGAGCGACGAGCGGCGCGGGCGCGTCGGCGTAGCGCGGCGCGCAAGCGCAGATCAGGAACAGGTGGTTGAGGAACGAGCCGCCGAACGCCGCGTGATGGAAATGGTCCATTAGCACATAGTCCTTGGCGTAGCGCCACAGCGGCATTTTCGAGCCGTCGTAGACACTCATCACCAGCGAGCCGGCGTCCGACCAGGCGACGAACTTGTCCATCTTGCCGCCGTCGATCTGCAACTGCTCCTGATAGAAGCGGTGCACCAGGTCGCCGGTCGTCTCGCTGAGCTTGACCAGCGAATCGGCTTGAATTGGCCCGTTATCGGGCGCGGCGGGGAAACGCGCGTCGGCCGGCGCACCCTTGCGGTTGGTGTCGAGCGCCGGCGGCAACTTGTCGTAAGGCTTGCCGTCGCGATCGACCTGGGGCGCCGCCGCGCCGGCCTGGGCGAGGCCGTCGGCGCTGGGGAACTGGCCGTAAAGCTGATCGAAGCTGCGGTTCTCGAGATAGAGAACGATAATGTGGCCGATGCGGTCGAGCCCCGGCTTGGCCGCTTGCTGTCCGGCCGCCGGCGCTGAGGCCGCCAGCAGCGCGGCCACGGCGGCGATCGCCCGTCCTTTGCTCATTCCACAGCTCCTTCGTCGATTGCTCCCGAGCATTCCCGCCCGCGATGACCGAACGATGACGACCGCTTCAGCTCTGTTTGTCGCTCTGCAACGCCTGGATCGCCTCTTCGACGCTATGGAAGAGGTGGTCGCGACCGATCAACGCCTCGAGACCCTGGCGAGCGAAGCTCTGCTGCGCGCGCACCGATTCGAGCCGCGCAAAGGCGACGTCGACTCCCCCAGCGCGCAGCCGCGAGACGAGCGCGGCGAGCACCGTCGCGCCGGTGTAGTCGATCTCGCTCACCGCGTTGGCTTCGATCACCAGCAGCCGTACGTCCGCCTTGCTGAGCGCCTGAATCTCCGCCTGGATGCTATAAGCGTTGAGGAACGACAGCGGCGCTTGCAGCCCGACGACACGCGCGCCCGGCGCCCGCTCGCCGTGCAGCAAAGCGCTCGCCGGCCACCAGATCGAAGTGCCTGGGATCCGTTCGAATTCGACCAGACGCGCGCGCGTCGTCGTCCAAACGCCGTGCAGCAGCGACAGGATCACGCCGATGGCGACACCCTGCTCGATCGGCAGGACGAGCAGCGCGAGCATCGTGGCGACGACAAGGGCGAACTCCGCGCCGCTGCGCCGCCATACGTCGATCATCGTCCTGACCCGGAAGATGCGCTGAGCGACGAACAACAACACGCCCGCGAGCGCCGCGTGCGGCACATGGGCGAGAAGGCCGCCTCCGAACGCCGCCAGCGCGAGCGCGAGGCCGGCGCAGACGAGCGCGCCAAGCTGCGAGGCGCCGCCGGTCTCCGTGACGATCGCAGTGCGTGGCGGGCTGGCGTTGAGCGGAAAGGCGCCGAGAAAGCCGGCGAGCAGATTGGCGGCGCCGAGGCCGACGAAATCGCGGCCGACATCGGGGCCGACCGCCGGATCGGAAACAAAGCTGCGCGTCGTCGCCGCGGTCTGCACCATGACGACGAGCGCGACGATGATGGCGAGCGGCGCGATCTGCGGCAGGTCGGCGAGCGCGACCTGCGGCCAGCCAAGCCGCAGCGTCGTCCCCTCGATCGCCCCGAGCGTCGCGACGCCGCGCCCCTCAAGCCCAAAAACGACGACCACAATGGCGGCGAACGCGAGCCCGATCAGCGCGCCGGGAAAGCGCGGGCTCAAGCGCTCGCCCACAAGCATCAGCGCCAGGACGAACAGGCCGAGGCCGAGCGTCGGCAGGCTGGTCTGGCCGAGCGCGGCGGCGAGCGCGACGACTTGGACGACGAGCGGGCCGCCGGCCGGCGCGACGCCGATGAGCGCCGGCGCCTGGCTGACGACGATGTGCCCGGCGATGCCGGCCAGAAAGCCGGTCGTCACTGGAATCGACAGCAGATCGGCGATGAAGCCGAGACCGAGCGCGCCGCCGAGCGCGAGCGCGAAGCCAACGCCGAGCGCTAGCGCCGCCGCGTCGGCGGCGTAATGGGGCGCGCCGGCGGTCGCCAACAGCGCCAGTGCGCCGGCGAAGATCGGCGCGATGGTCGAATCGGCGCCGATCGACATCAGCCGCGAAGCGCCGAATGCGGCGAACCCGACCGCCCCGGCCAGCAGCGCGATGAAGCCGACTTGCGGCGGGAACCCCGCGAGCCGCGCCGTCGCCATCTGCTCGGGGATGGCGATCGCGGCCAGCGTCACGCCGGCGACCGCGTCGGGGCCGAGGTCGCGCCAGCGCCAGCCGGAAAACGACCGGAACAGCGGCCAGGGCTTCGGCGGGGCGGCGGCGGGCGGGGCGTTCATCGCTTCATCGGCGTTGCAGGCCCTACTGGCCTTACGGCGACGCATTCAGGACAATCACCGACCCGTCGTCAATGAGAACGAATGACTTTCGCCCGCGCCCGCGATAGGCTTTTGCCGCGGCGCAGGGGGAGTCCGGCTTCGATGTTCACGCGACGCCTCGCGGCGGCGATCGGGTTGCTGTTCGCCCTCTTCGGCATGCAAGGCCCCGAGTTCAGCCAACAATACCGCCAACGGCTCGGCGGCGCGCTCGACGAGTTGAAGCGCGTCGTCTCCGCCTTCAACGCCGACGCGGCGAAGCAATCCATCACCCCGGTCGAGGCGATCGCCCGACTCGAAGGCAATCCCGATCCGCTCGCCCAGGCGCGCGGCGCGGCGATCGAGAGCGATATCGTTCGCCGCGACAAGTTGCAGAGCGCGCTCGACGAGATGCAGGGCGCGGGGCCGGTGCAGCGGATTGCGGCGATGGCGCTCGACTTCGACCCGGCGATCGCCAACGACACATTGCAGAACTTCGAACCCGCGGCTCCCCTGACCTCGGAGGCGCTGCTGGCCGGCGCGCTGGGGTTGGTCATCGGCTGGGGCGGCACGCATATTTGCGCCTGGCCGATCCGACGGCGCTGGCGGGAGCGGCGCGAGGCGCGCCGCGCGACGGCGTCCAGCCACTGGACCTAACGGAAGTGCGGCCGCTGCGGCCAGGCTTCCCTTAAGTACTGTGTAACCGGCGAAAGTTAGTCTGCGCCGGGGGCCGGAAGACGTGGCAGGCTGCGCGCCCCGCAGGGGGCCCGCATGTTCAAGCTGATCGACCGGTTCCGCCGTTCGCGCTCGGGCGCGACAGCGGTCGAATACGCCTTGCTCGCAACGTGCGTCGCGCTGGCGATCATCGTGGCGGTCAGCTTCGTCGGCACTCAGGTCAATACGAGCTACACGGAAGTCTCGTCAGCGTTCAAATAGGCCCTGTTCCGCAATGTCGTCGCGCGAGCGAGGCGGCGGCGGCGCGCGCGCTCGATTATGGTTAACCGTTGCTCAAGCCAAGGTAACCCTAATTGTAGCAAATTGAGACGAATGAGAACGAAGCCGGTAGGGAAGGAGACCGGCCCCGCGAGAGGTTTGTCGCAAGCGTGATGTGGGTCGATGAGCGGCAGCGTTCTAGCCCTTGCTATTCATGACGAGGTTCGGTTTGGCGCTTGGGCGGCTTTGGGGGACTTCGGGCGCACGGGTTCGTTCGGGTTTTTCACCGTGTGACGACCGATACTTTTGCGAACGCGTT
>JBEKVR010000145.1:0-19757 GCA_049513815.1 Roseiarcus sp.
TTCAGGGTCGCGGCGTTTTGCTCTAAGCGAACCGCATCCACTCGGCCAGGGCTGAGGCCAGCGGCCGCTCGACGTGCAGGCGCAGAGCCTGTGGACGCGCGAAGCGGTAGGCCAGACAGGGCAGACCCGCGAACGCCAATGCCGCCGAGGGCGAGGCGTCGGCGAAATCGAGCGTCGTCGCCTTCGACAACAGATCCGCCAGTCCCGGCCCCTCGAAATCGAGCACGACGAACGCGTCGTCCATGCGGGTGACGGCCGTCGCGCTTTCGGCGTCCCAACCCTCGGCCAAGGCGATCGCGCCCTCAGAGACGATCAGCGAGCGATCGCGGGCGATCGCGACGGCGTAGCGCGGTCCGGTGGCGACGCCGCAAAACCCGATCGGCGCGGCGATTCCGGCGAGGCGGCCGGCGCCGAAGCGCTGCGGGCCGCTCAGCAGCGTCTGCGAAAGACCGCCGACGACTTTGACTTCGACGTCGCGCGCCGCGAATTGCGCCTGTCCCTCGCTGGGCGCAGGGGACCAGAACCGGCTGCGGTCAAGCATGGAGCCGTTCCCCCTTGGGATCGAACGCACAGGCCGGCGCGATGCGCGCCGTCAAACGCTGTCCGAGGTGCTGCAGCGGTACCTCTTCGCCGATCCGCGCTGCGCCGCGCTCGACCAGACCCAGCGCGATCGGCCGCTGAAGCGTCGGGCTCGCGTAGCTCGAGGTGACGAAGCCGGCCGAGCGCGGACGCGGCCCCGCAAGGTCGACGACATGGGCGCCGCAGGGCAGCGGCTGCCGCCCTTGGGTCGGCTCGAAGCCGACCCATTGTCGCCGATCCGGCGCGCTGGCGACTTCGGTGAACAGCGACCGCTTGCCGATGAAGTCGCCGGCGCGTTTCTCGCGCGGGCCGGCGAAGCCGAGGTCGTGCGGCATCGTCGTGCCGTCGGTGTCCTTGCCGACGACGAAGTAGCCCTTCTCGGCGCGCAGGACCATCAGCGCCTCGACGCCGAGCAGGCCGACTCCGAGATCGCGTCCGGCTTCGAGCAGGCGGTCGAGCAGCGCTTCGGCCTGCGTCGCGCGCAGCGAGATTTCGTATGAGCGGTCGCCGGTGAAGCTGACGCGCGCCACCCGCGCCGCGTCGCCGGAGAAGCGGCCTTCGGCGAGCGCCATGTGCGGCAGCGCCGCGTCGGCGAGGTCGACGCCGAGCTCGAGCCGCTCGACCAACTGGCGCGACAGCGGGCCGGAGACCGTCAGCGTCGTCCAATGCGCGGTGGCGTTGTGGACATAGACGCGCGACGGGTCGAACTGATCCTGCCGCCAGTCTTCCAGGCGGGCGTGGACAGCCGCCACATGCGAAGTCGAGCAGGAAACGACGAAGCGCTCTGGGCCCAGACGGGCGATGACGCCGTCGTCGAAGACGACGCCGTTTTCCTGCAACAGCAAGCCGTAGCGGAGCCGCCCCGGCGGTAAGGTGGACATCGTCATGTAGCTGTTGAAGTCGAGGAAGGCGGCCGCGTCGGGGCCGATCACCTCGATCTTGCCGAGCGGCGAACCGTCGAAGATCGCCGCGGCGTTGCGCGCCAGTCGCGCTTCGCGCTCGATCGCCTCGGCCTTCGCGCCGGCCGCGCCATAGTAGGCCGGGCGCAGCCAGCCGCCGTAGTCGTCGAAGACGGCGCCGTGCGCGCGGTGACGCGCCTCCAACGGCAGGCGCCGAACCGGATTGAGCATCTCGCCCCGGCGCATGCCCGCCAGCGCCGGCATCGGCACGGGCGTGAACGGCGGCCGGTAGGTCGTCGTTCCGATTGCGGCGATCTCGCGGCCGGCAGCGAGGGCGAGGGTTGCAGCGCCGTTGACAGAGGACGTCTTGCCCTGGTCGGTCGCCATGCTGAGCGTGGTGTAGCGCTTGACGTGCTCGATCGAGAGATAGGATTCGCGCGCGGCGAGAGCGACGTCCTTCACCGTCATGTCGCTCTGCAAATCGATCCAGGCCCGCCCGCTCGCTTTCGTGTCCAGCCAGGCGGGCGCGGCCGCGAGCGCGTTTTCGCGTTCGCCGAGCGCGCTTCTGGCGGCGCCATCGCCGCGCAACGCGGCGATGGCGGCGCGTCCTTGCGCCAGCGCGCCGGCGAGCGAGAAGACGCCGTTGGCCGCGCCGACGACGGTGAGCCCGTCCACCGCGGCGCCGGGGACGAAGGCGAGCAGCCGCTCGTCCCAGACCGTGCGGCCCTTGGCCTGGCAATAGAGCTGGACGGTCGGGTCGAAGCCGCCGGAAACCAGCAGGGCGTCCGCTTCGATCGTCGCGCCGCCGGCGAGGCGCGCAGCGCGGACAACGCCGCGGCCCTCGGCGCGCGCGACGCGTTCGCCGCGCCGCACCTCAATTCCCGCCGCCGCGGCCGCCTCCATGCTCGCTGCGGCCTCGCGGCAATCGACGATCGTCACTGCCGCGCCGGCCTCGCGCAACGCGGCGGCGACCGCATAGGCGCTATCGTTGTTGGCGGCGACGACAACGCGCTCGCCGACCAGCACGCCGTACTGCTTGAGATAGGCGAGCCCGGCCTCAGCCGAGAGAATCCCTGGCCGATCGTTGTGGTCGAACAGCAGCGGACGTTCGATGGCGCCGGCGGCGACGACGATGTGGCGCGGCCGGATGCGCCAGAGCGTGTCGGCAGCGCCCGCGCCGCCGCGTTGGAAGGCGCAAACGAGGTTGTGGTCGTAGACGCCGTAAGCCGTCGCATGGACGAGGAAAGCGCCGCCGGCGGCCTCGATCGCCGCGACCGTCTCGGCGATCCAGGCGCTCGCGGCGAGGCCGTCCGGCGCGCCGCCGCGAAAGAGCAGGCTGCCGCCCGGGGCAGGCCGGTCGTCGACGACCAGTACGCCCATGCCGGCTTCCGCCGCCGCGCGCGCCGCCGCTAGGCCGCTTGGGCCCGCGCCGACGACCAAAACCTCGCAGTGGCGGTTGCGCGGCGCCGCTGGGGCCGCAGGTTTCCATTGCGGGTCGATGCGGCCGAGGCCGGCCATGGCGCGGATCGTCGGCTCGAAGACCTTCCAACTCGGCCACATGAAGGTCTTGTAGTAGAAGCCGGAGGGCAGGAAGCGCGCGAACGCGTCGAAGACAGCGAAGAGGTCGCGTTCGGCGCTGGGCGCGGCGTTGATCGACCGCGCCGCGAGCGCGACGCCCGCTTCGAGGAACGTCGTGGTCGCGCGCGCGTTCGGCTCGCGACGACCGTCGCGCGTGAGGTCGAAGAAGGCGTTGGGCTCCTCGACCCAATGTCCGCGAACGCCGCGCGGGCGATGGGTCTTGAAGCTGCGCCCGACGACCGCGACCCCGGCGCCGAGCAGCGCCGAAGCGAGCGTGTCGCCGGCGTAGCCCTGATATGCGCGGCCGTCGAAAGTGAAGGGGATCGCGTGGGCGCGGTCGATCGCGCCGCCGGTCGCCAGGCGACGGCTCATCGCGCGCTCTCCTTGCGCAGCGACGCGCTGCCGGTAACGACGTGGGTGACGTTGTCGCGCTCCATGCGGAACGTTTCGCCGCAAGGCGCATGGCTCCAGACTTCGGCGACGCGGCCTTTGAGGTTGCGCTGGAAATAGAGATAGCGCGTCCACTCGGCGATCGAAGCGGCGGCGCCGCCGGCGGGCCGAGGCGTGTCGACCTCGCCGAGGAAGCGAAATTCCGTCTCGTCGCGCGTTCCGCAGAAGGGGCAGGGGAACAGTTGCATCGAATGATCGCCCTTTAGTGCGCGATGCCGGAGCCGGCCGCTTCGTCGATCAACGCGCCGCGCGCGAAGCGGTCGAGGTCGAAGGGCCGGCTGATCGGATGGTGCTCGCCCTTGGCGAGCAGGTGGGCGAGCAGCCAGCCGCCGGCGGGAATGGCCTTGAACCCGCCGGTGCCCCAGCCGCAATTGAGGAACAGGCCGGGCACGGGCGTCGGGCCGATGAGCGGCGAGCTGTCCGGCACGACGTCGACGATTCCCGCCCACTGGCGCATCAGCTTGAGCTGGCCGAGGCCGGGAAAGGCGTCGAGAAGTCCGGCGACGACGAATTCGTGGACGGGCGGATTGCCGCGTTGGGCGAACGAAGTGATCCGGTCGAGGCCGCCGCCGAAGACGAACTCGCCCTTGTCCGACTGGCTGACGTAGGTTCCCGTGCCGAGCGTCAGCACGACGGTGTCGAGCACCGGCTTGACGGGTTCGCTGACCATCGCTTGCAGCGTGTAGACGCGGGTGGGCAGCTCGAACCCGGCCTTGGCGGCGAGCGTCGCCGAGTGGGACGCGGCGGCGAGCCCGACCCGCTCGGCGCGGATCGTCCCGGCGGCGGTGATCACCCCCTTGCAGACGCCGCCCTCGATCAGGAAGTCCTCGACGGCGCAGTTCTGGATGATGTCGACGCCGAGCGCGTCGGCGGCGCGCGCGTAGCCCCAGGCGACGCCGTCGTGCCGCGCCGTGCCGCCGCGCTTGTGCCAGACGCCGCCGAACACCGGATAGCGCGCCTGCGGGTCGAAGTTCAGCGCCGGGGCGACCCGCCGAACCTGTTCGGGGCCGAACAGCTCGGCGTCGACGCCGTTGATCTGCATCGCGTTGGCGAGGCGCGCGCAGATCTCCATCTCCGCGTCGGAATGCGCGACGTTGATGATGCCGCGCTGGGACAGCATGATGTTGTAGTTGAGGTCGCGGCTCAGCCCCTCGTAGAGGCGCAGCGCGAGGTCGTAGAGCGCGACGCTCTCGGGGTAGAAATAGTTCGAGCGCACCACCGTGGTGTTGCGGCCGGTGTTGCCGCCGCCGAGCCAACCCTTTTCCAGCACCGCGACACGGCGGATTCCATGCAGCTTGGCGAGGTAATAGGCGGCGGCCAGTCCGTGCCCGCCGCCGCCGACGATCACGGCGTCATAGGCGGGCTGCGGCTTAGGGTGGCGCCAAACCCGAGCCCAGCCGGTGTGACCACGCAGGCCTTCGACGGCCAGGGAGAGAGCGGAATAGCGCTTCGACATCGACCCTCGCGGGTTGCCAATCTGCATGTCGGCTCGCCGCGCAACGGCTGCGCCGTCGCCGCGCCGCCGATCGGTTGGCTCGAGAGATCCCGTCCTCGCAGGCGCAGAACTGAATAACGCCGTGGCTCGATATGGCAAGGGCTCAAGCGCCGCACCCGCGACGCGGGCGCACCTTCGCGCGCCGTCTTGTCGCAAGCGGCTGTCGCAATGCGCCGGCCGATTGTGGTAATGATTGGAGGGTTCTGGGATTAGGCCGTCTCGCGAGCGGACCTGCTCGCGCGGGAGAGGCGGCCGGACGCCGGACGCCGGCGTCGGAGAGGAGATCATGGTCTATCGGATCGTCGCCGAGCAGTGCACGAGCTGCGGCGCCTGCGAGCTGGATTGTCCGAATTCGGCGATCAGCATGGACCGGTTCACTTATGTGATCGACCCGACGAAATGCACCGAATGCAAGGGCTTCCACGACTCGCCGCATTGCGCCTCGGTCTGCCCGGTCCCCAACACCTGCGTGCCGGCGACGACCGGTCCGGCCGCGGCCAGTCCCGCCGTCGCGTAAGTCCCTCCGCCGACGCTGGCTTCAGATCGTCGCCATGCGCGACCACAGGCGCGTCGCTTGGGCGCGCGCCTGGGCCGTAGTGGATTCATAGTCGGCCGTCGCCAGAACGCCGTTCTCGACCACGACGCGGCCGCCGACGACCACGCGCCACACCGCGCCGTTTCGCCGCACGACCAGATCGCCGAGCGAGCCTGGCGCCAGCGGCTCGGCTTCGGCGCCGAAACGCTCCGCCGCGAGCGCGCGCCCTTGCGCAAGCCGTCCACCCACGTCCGCGTCGCCGTTTTGCTCGGCGAGGCGGCGGAGCGCCGCGTCTTCCGCGGCCATGTCAGGGTCCCAGCCGTCCGTGCCCAAGGCGACCCGTTTCGCAGCGGACAGCGCGCTGGCGTAGCCGACCCGGTTGCCTTCGTTGGAGCGCGGGTTGTGGACGAACCAGCAACCGGCGTCGGCGGCGCGTCGCACTTGGTCGCGGCTCAGCCGCACGCCATGGGCGAGGATCGAGCCCTGCGGCAGCGCGTCGAGCGACAGCAACCGTTCGAGCGGCCCCGGATAGAAGCGCTGGCGCGCGTCGTCGACGTCGGCCTGGTCCTCGGCGACGTGGACATGAACGATCGTGCCGAGCTCGCGCGCCAGCGCGCCGGCCTCGCGCGCCGTTTCGTCGGAAACCGTGAAGCTGGCGTGCAGCCCGACCAAGCCGCGAACCAGCGGCGACGCGGCGACGCGACGACATTCCGCCAGGCCGCGGCGCGCTTCCTCGCGGCCGAAGTTGCGCTCGCTCGCGCCGTAGCAGAGCAGCGCGCGGGCGCCGAGTTCCGCGCAGGCTTCGGCGAGGATCGCCAGCGACCCCTCGATCAGGTTCGGCGACTCGTGGTGGTCGACGAGCGTCGTCGTGCCGGCGAGCAGCGCGCGGGCGACATAGTCGCGGGCGGCGGCGCGAAGGCTTTCGCCGTCGAGCGCGCGGTCGAGGCGCCACCACACCTTTTGCAGAATCTCGAGAAAGTTGGCGGGCGGTCGATCAGGCGGCGGCATGCCGTACGGCGCGAGGCCGCTGTAGAGGTGCGTATGGGCGCAGACCGCGCCGGGCTCGATCTCGCCGTCCGCACAGGCCAGATGCGCCGCGCCCTGCGGCGCCGCGGCGACGACGCGCCCCGCCACGATCGCCACGCTGCGGCCGCGGGCGTCCGGCCCGACGACGATCGGGCCAGTCAATGCCATTGTTCGCGCTCGCCGTCGGGGAAGCGGCCGACGTTGATTGCACGCGCCGCGGGTGAATCCTTCATCGGCAGGCGCATGCGCCGCACGCCGTCGTAGGCGGCGAGCGCGCCCGCCACCGCGCCGGCGGTGGGCACCAGACCGATCTCGCCGACGCCCTTCGCGCCGAACGGACCTTCAGGCTCGTGCTCCTCGACCAGGATGACCTCGACCACCGGCATGTGCTGGGCGCGCAGGACGCCGATCTCGCGCGTCTTGAAGATCACCGGCATCCCGTCTTTGCACGGAAGTTCTTCGGTCAGCGCGTAGCCCAGCCCCATCTGCACCGCGCCCTGGATCTGCGCTTCGCAGAGCTGCGGGTTGATCGCGCGGCCGACGTCGTGGGCGGCGATCACTTTCTCGACGGCGCCTTTCTCGTCGAGCGCCACCACCTGGGTGGCGAAACCGTAGGCCGTGTGGGTCTTGATCTTGCCGTTCTTCAGTTCGCCCGCCGCGGTGGTGTCGTCGATGCGGACTTCGCCAGCGTAGACGGCCCCGACGAGGTCGGCGAGCGTTCGCCCGGCGTCGAGGTCGGCCTTGAGCTTTTGCGCGGCGTCGACCGTCGCGCGCCCGGCGAGCAGCGTGGCGCGCGAGCCGGTCGTCTGGCCGGCGCCGACTTCGAAGCGGCTGTTGACCTGGGGACGGAAGACGGCGGCGGGCAGACCGGTGATTTCGACCGCGCATTGCGTGATGATGGTCAGCAGCCCTTGGCCCATCTCGGAGAAGCCGGTGTGGAGATCGACGACGCCGTCCGGCTGCACGACCAGACGACACTTGCCGAATTCGATCGCGCCGTTGCCGAGCCCGGAGTTCTTCAGGCCGCAGGCGATGCCGACCGCCCGCCCGGCGGCGCGCGCCGCGTCGTAGGCCGGCTTCACCGCGAGCAGGGTCTTCGCGGCGCCGACCGACTTTTCCAGGATCTGTCCCGTCGTCGTCAGGTCGCCGACCCGCACGATGTTGCGCCAGCGCATCTCCCAGCCGTCGATGCCGACCTTGGCCGCGAGCAAGTCCAGGCAGCCCTCGATGGCGAAGCTCGTCTGGTTGACGCCAAAACCGCGCATCGCGCCGCAGGGTGGATTGTTGGTGTAGGCGGCGACCGACTCGATGGCGACCGCCGGCGTCCTATAGGGTCCGCAGGCGTGGCCGGCGGCGCGCTCCAGCACCTTGCCGCCGACTGAAGCATACGCGCCGGAGTCGCCCAGAATATTGGCCTTCACCGCGGTCAACCGGCCCTCGGCGTCGCAGCCGACCGTGTAGGTCATGGTGAGCGGGTGGCGCTTGGGATGGATGCGAATCGACTCTTCGCGGGTGAGGGCGATCCGCACCGGCCGTCCGGTCAGGCGCGCCAGCACCGCCGTCTGCGCTTGGATCGTCATGTCCTCCTTGCCGCCGAACGCGCCGCCGTTCGGCGCGAGCTCGACGAACAGTCGCTCTTCCGGCTCGCCGAGGACGGCGGCGATCTGCCGGCGATCCTCGAAAATGCCTTGGCCTTGGCTATAGATGTGCAAGCGCCCGTCGGGCCGCGGGCGCGCCAGGCAAGCCTCCGGCTCGAGGAACAGATGCTCGATGCGCTGCGTCGTCCAGACGCCGCTGACGACATGCGCCGACGCGGCCAACGCGGCGTCGACGTCGCCGCGCGCGTAGCGCGTCGCTGACAGCAGATTGTCGTGCCTGGGGTTGACGCGCGGCGCGCCGGGCTTCAGCGCTTCGGCGGGATCGAGCATCGCGGGCAGCGGTTCGTACTCGACCTCGATCAGCTTCGCCGCCTCGCGCGCGATGCGCGGGGTTTCGGCGGCGACGGCGGCGAGCACGTCGCCGACACAGCGCGCCTCCTCGCCCTCGGCGACGAAGCAGGGCCAGTCGGCGTAAATCTGCCCGATCCAGCGCTCGCCCGGCACGTCCTTGGCGGTCGCGACGGCGACGACGCCGGGAAGCGCGAGCGCCTTGGCGACGTCGATCTTGACGATGCGCGCGCGCGCGTGCGCCGACAGCGCGACGACGCCGTAAAGCAGTCCCGGCGCGTCGACGTCGGCGACGAACGGCCGCTCGCCGAGCGCAAGTTCGGCCCCCTGATAGCGCTTGAGCGGCTGGCCGACGCCGCCGTTCTCGACGACGGCAGGGCTCGCGCCGCCGAGCTTGGCCGTCTGAATGAGCTCGACCGCGTCGATAATCTTTGCGTAGCCGGTGCAACGGCACAGATGTCCGTCGAGCACCCGCGCGATTTCGGCCCGCGTCAGCTTCTGCCCCTGATCGGTCATCCACTTGATGCGCAGAACGAGGCCCGGGGTGCAGAACCCGCATTGCAGACCGGCGGCGGCCTGAAAGGCGTCGGCGTAGAGGCGCCGCTCGTTGTCTGAGACGCCTTCGAGCGTGGTGACCGAACGGCCTTCGACCTGCTCGATCCTGACCGCGCAGGTCACTTTGGGCTGCCCGTCGATCAGCGCCAGGCAGGCGCCGCATTCGCGCTGTGGCGCGCAACCCGACTTGAGCGACTTGAGCTTGAAGGTTTCGCGCAGGACGTCGAGCAGGGGCTCGTCAGGCCAAGCCTCGACCTGGCGCGCTTCGCCGTTCAGTTGGAATTTGATCGTCCTCATATTCCGCCTGCCCCGAGCGCACATTATGCATCAGTCACGAAAGATCGCCGAACCGTTCGTGTAATAATTGGTTGCGACGATCCAGCCGTCGGAGCCATGAGATGCGTCAAAACCTGCGAATCAATGGCGCACGGCTGCTGTCGCGCCTGCAACGGCTGGCCGAGGAAGGCGCGCGGCCGGACGGCGGCGTATGCCGCCTCGCGCTCAGCGACGCCGACAAGGCGGGCCGCGACCTGGTCGTCCAGTGGATGCGCGAACTTGGGCTCGCGGTCGCGATCGACGCGATCGGCAACGTCGTCGGCGTGCGCCGCGGCGAGGAAGACGGCGCGCCGGTGATGATGGGCAGCCACATCGACACCGTGGCGACCGGCGGACATTACGACGGCGCGCTCGGCGTGCTCGGCGGGCTCGAAGTCATCGAGACCCTCAACGACGCGAGCGTCGTCACCAAGCGACCGCTCGCGGTCGCCTTCTTCACCAACGAAGAAGGCGCGCGCTTCCAGCCCGACATGTTCGGCAGCCTGGTCTTCACCGGCGCGATGCCGCTCGAACGCGCGCTTGCCTCGGTCAGCATCGACGGCGCCGTCGCCGGCGAGGAGCTCCGCCGCATCGGCTACCGCGGCGACGCGCCGGTCAGCAAGCCAAACGTCCACGCCTACGTCGAGCTGCACGTCGAGCAGGGGCCCACTCTGGAGGCGGAGGGCTTCACCATCGGCGCAGTCGAAGGCGTGCAGGGCATCTCGTGGACTGAATTCACGCTGACCGGTCAGTCTAACCATGCCGGCACGACGCCGATGCGGATGCGCCGCGACGCCGGCTACGTCGCCGCTGCGATCGCGGTCTACGCGCGCCAGTTGGCGAAGGAGCTCGGCGGCCATCAGGTCGCGACCGTCGGCGCGCTGACCCTGACGCCCAATCTGGTCAACGTCGTCGCCGAGCGCGCGCTGATGACGATCGATTTGCGCAACACCGACAACGAGCGGCTCAAAGAGGCCGAGCGACGCTTGCAAGCGTTCGCCGAGAAGACCGCGGCGGGGGAGGGCGTCAAGCTCGAAACCCGTTCGCTCGCCCGCTTTGACCCCGTCGCTTTCGCGCCGCATCTGGTGGCGCGGGTCGAAGCGATCGCCGAGGAATTCGATCTGCCGGTCAAGCGGCTGCCGAGCGGCGCCGGGCACGACGCGCAGATGCTCGCCGCCGTCTGCCCGGCCTGCATGATCTTCACGCCGAGCGCCGGCGGCGTCAGCCACAACATCACGGAATACACCAAGCCCGAGGATCTCGCCGCCGGCGCCGACGTGCTGCTGCGGCTGGTGACGGAGCTCGCCGAGTGACGCGCCAGCTCATCCGCGATGCGCTGATCGTCAACGGCGACGGCCGCACGGCGCCGTTCCCCGGCGACGTCTTGATCGAGGATGACGGCGTCGTCGCGCTCGGCGCCGTGACCGCCTCGCAGGCGGCGACCGCCGACAAGGTCGTCGACGCGCGCGGCCGCGCGCTCGCGCCAGGGTTCGTCGACACGCACAATCACGGCGCGCTCGGCGGCGCGACGATCGGCGCCAACGGCCTCCCCCGCGCCTGCGAGCTCGCCATCCTTGGCGGCGTGACGAAACGCATCTGCGGCGTCGACGGCCTGTCGCCGGCGCCGGTCGCCGCGGCGCAGCGGTCGCAATACGCGGCGCAGCTCAAGCCGCTCGACGGCGCGCTCGACGGCGAATGGACGTGGACGTCGGTCGCCGAATTCCTCGCCTGGCATCGCGGCCGCTCGGTCACCGACATGGGGATCTATCTCGGCCATTCGGCGGTGCGCCGGGTCGTGATGGCCAATGTCGCGCGCGTCGCCTCCGACGCCGAGCTTGAAGCGATGGCCGAGGTCGTCAGGCGCGAAGCGCCGCTGACCCTCGGCCTGTCGACCGGGCTCGTCTACAACCCCGCTGTCTACTGCGACCAGCGCGAGCTGACGGCGCTGGTGCGCGCCTTCAATGCGGTCAAGCCCGGCGCGCTCTTTCCCCACCTGCGCTCGGAAAGCGACAACATCATCGGCAGCGTCAAGGAAGTGGTGGAGGCGGCGGTCGACGGCGGCGGCGGCTATTGCAACGAGCACTCGAAGATCGCCGGCGCGCAGAACTACGATCGCATCGGCGAACTCGAAAGCATCCTCGCCGACGCCTCGTCGCTGATTCCGACGATGGAAAACATGTATCCCTACACCGCCGGCTCGACCACCGGCGACGCGATCTTTCCGCCCGAAATGCGCGCGGGCGGCCGCGCGGAATTCCTCGCCGGTCTCGTCGATCCGGCGCTGCGGGCGAGGATGATCGCCAAGATGCGCTTCGACTCGACGAGCTGGGACAATTTCGTCCACTTCTGCGGCGGGTTGCAGGGCATCCAGATCGCCGGCGTGAAGCCGGGGATCGGCGACGCGTGGCTCGGCAAGCGCCTTGGCGACGTCGCGCGCGCCGCCGGCGCCGCCGAGCTCGACAGCGACGAAGCGTTCGCAGCGGCGTTCGACTTCTTCGCCGCCAACGCCGGCGAAATCGCGATCATCACTCATTACGGCAACGAGGCGACGATGGAGCGCTTCTTCCGCCGGCCGACGATGGCGATCTGCACCGACGGGCTGATGCCAGGGCCGGGACAGAAGCCGCATCCGCGCTCGCTCGGCTCGTTTCCCAAGGCGCTGCGGATGGGGCGGGAGATGGGGATTCCGCTCGAACAGATGGCATGGCGGATGGCGACGCTGCCCTGTCGCTTTCTCAACCTCGCCGACCCGACGCTCAAGGTCGGCGCCGACGCTTCGCTGACGTTGTTCGACCCGGCGACGGTCGGCGAGCGCAACGACTACCTCGACCCGTCGATCCGCCCGGCCGGAATCGACATGGTGTGGATCCACGGCCAGCTCGTGCTCGACCACGGCGCGCTGATCGCGCCGCGTCCGTTCCCGGGGCGCACGCTGACCAGCCCGGTCTACGCGTGAAGCGCAACCGTCGGCAGCGGTTTGATGCGCCGTCATATGTGGACGGCCCCTGTTGGCAAGCGGGGAATTGAGGTTTTCAACGGCTTGGTCGGCTGCGGTCATATGTCCGGCCTTTGTGTGCGGATTTGTTGCTCCGCTGGCCTTGATGATTTGCGCTTGCCGAACTGGCGAAAGGGATAGGCTGGGTCAGCGGCCTCCTTGCTCAGGCCGTGGCGTAGATTTCGGTGCGGAAGGCTTCGCCGGTCGACATGATCGCCCAGCAGATTCTCGCCAATTTGTTGGCCAGGGCGACGGACAGGTCGCGTTCGGACTTCTTGGTCCTCAGCCTGGCGATCCACTCGGCGAGACGGCCTTTGCGCTTGTGCGCCACGCGCAGCGTCGCAGTGCAGCCGATCACCAGGCTCTTGCGGAGGTATCGGTCGCCCTTCTTGGTGATGGGGCCGAGCTTGGTCTTGCCGCCGGTGGAATCTTGGCTCGGCGTCAAGCCCAAGAACGCCGCAAAGTCGCGCCCCGAGCGGAATACGCCTGGATCGGGAACGCTGGCTGCGATCGCCGAGGCGATCAGCGGGCCGACGCCGGGAGCGGCGTCGAGCAGGCGACAGATCGGGTTCTGCGCGCTGGCCTTGGCGATCGTCGCCTCCACCGCGTCGATCTTCGCGTCGAGCCCTTCCAGGTGCGAGGCCAATAGTCTCACCGCGTCCCTGGCCTCTTGGGGAAGCTCGCCATCCTCCAGCGCCAGCGCGATCAAGCCCTCGACGCCGCTGCGGCCTTTGACCGCGACCAGACCAAACTCCAACAAATGGCCGCGCAGCGCGTTGACGCTCATCGTCCGCTGTTTGATCAACAGCTCCCGGGTCTTGTGCAGCATCAGCACGGCCTGCTGATCCGCGCTCTTGATCGGCACGAAGCGCATCTCGGGCCGCGACATCGCCTCGCAGATCGCCGCCGCGTCGGCCGCGTCGTTCTTGCCGCGCTTGACGTAGGGCTTCACGTAGGTGGGCGGAATCAACACCACCGCGTGCCCCATCGCCCGCAGCTCACGCGCCCAATAATGCGCCGAACCGCACGCCTCCATGCCGACCCGACACGGCGCGGCCCGCGAAAAGAACTCGAACATCTTCGCCCGGCTCAGCTTGCGCGTCACCGCCGAACCGTCCTCGCGCTCGAGCGCGTGCACCTGAAACGCGGTCTTGGCCAAGTCGACGCCAATTCTGATAAACTGCTTCATGGACGGCCTCCTCGTTTGTGGCGCGCCAGCGACCGCCGTGGGCACTCGATGCCGTTTGAGTGGGGCCGTCCACACCATCATCGCGAGCGACAGCGAAGCGATCCAGACGAAGCCGCAGCCGCAATCCCCGAGTCTGGATCGCTTCGCTTCTGTTCAGCCCGGGGACATGGTTGACGCCTGTTCACAGACATAGCTGACAGGCGCCGCCGATGCCCGCTCCGTGCTCGGCGTCAAGGCCAAGCCCGCTGACGCGGGCGCTTTGCGGCCTTGACCCCTTGCGCGCGGTGCGGGCGGTTTCTCGCCATGCCGCCGCGGCGGGCCGTCAGTCATGTCCCCGAACATCCGTCAGTCATGTGTCCAGGCTGAACACTTTGCTCGCGACGACGACCCAGATGTTTCGACTTGAACGCATCATGCCCTGGCGTCTTCCTCAGGCGTTGCGGCGGGTTCGCCGCATCGACGACCGGGACAGGCCCAGTGATGAGGATGGAGCGTTATTGAACGCCGCGCCTCGCCTCTTTCGCGCCGCACGGGTCCACGCCTGCGACTCCTGGCGCGGCGGCGCTTCACCAAGTCGGCGTTCTCGCCAGCCCTTGCGATGTCCGACGGCCCTGCGCGCCGCTCTTCCCCTGGCGCCTCGCCCGTGGCAATACGCGATCCTCCGCGCGATGGGAGCCTCGCCGCCATGACAGAAGCAGCGCAGCGCGGCGCGCCGACGCCGCCGATCGCCGCCAGAAGGCCGCAGCAACGCGACGCCCACGGCGTCGCCTGGGTCGACGACTACGCGTGGATCCGCGCCGACAACTGGCGCGAGGTGCTGCGCGATCCGGCGGCGCTGCCCGCCGATGTCCGCGCCTTGCTGGAGGCGGAAAACGCCTATGCCGACGCCGTGCTGGCGCCGACCCGCGCGCTGCAGCGCCAGCTCGTGCGCGAGATGCGCGCGCGGCTGAAGGAGGACGACAGCGAGGTGCCGCAGAGCGACGGCCCCTACGCCTATTATTCGCGCTTCCGCCACGGCGGCCAGCACCGCATCTTCTGCCGCAAGCCGCGCGGCGGCGGCAAGGAGACGATCCTCATCGACGGCGACGCGCGCGCCGAGGGCAAGGGGTTCTTCCACCTGTCGCTCGCCCGCTGGTCGCCCGACCACGCTAGGCTCGCCTGGAGCGCCGACGACAAGGGCTCGGAGATGTACGCGATCCGCGTGCGCGACCTCGCCGGCGAGACCGACCTTGGCGATTGCGTCGAGAACACGACCGGCGAAGCGGTGTGGGCCGCCGACTCGGCGGGCTTTCTCTATGTCGAGCAGGACGAAGATCATCGGCCGTGGCGCGTGATGCTGCACCGGCGGGCGACGCCGCAGAGCGAAGACGTCGAGATCCTCGAGGAAGCCGATCCGGCCTTTTTCATCGCCATCCGTGGAACGCGCCTCGGCCGCACGGCGATGATCTCGGTCCATGGCCACGATTCGTCGGAGACCCATGTCGTCGATCTCGGCGATCCCGCCGCCCGGCCGCGGCTGATCGCGCCGCGCCGGCCGGGCTTCCGCTACGAGGCGATGGATCACGGCGACGTCCTCTACATCCGCGCCAACAGCGGCGGCGCGGTCGACTTCCAGATCGTCGTCGCGCCGCGCGAGGCTCCCGAGGAGGCCAACTGGCGCCCGTTCGTGCCGCACAAGCCGGGGCGGCTGATCGAACGCGCCAGCTTGTTCAAGGATCACCTCGTGTCGCTGGCGCGCGAGGACAACGTCCCCCATCTCGTCGTCCACACGCTCGCCGACGGCGGCGCGCACGAGATCGCCTTCGAGGCGCAGACCTACACGCTGGCGCTCGAACCGGTCTACGAGTTCGATTCGCCGACCTTCCGCTTCAGCTTCGCCTCGATGGCCTGCAGCCAGGAAATCTACGATTACGATTTCGTCCACCGCCAGCGCATCCTGCGCAAGAAGCAGGAGACGCCGAAGGATTTCGACGCCTCGGCCTATGTGACGCGCTGCGTCTTCGCCCGCGCCGACGACGGCGAGAGCGTGCCAATCTCGCTCATGCATCGTCGCGACCTCAAGCGCGACGGAACGGCGCCGCTGCTCGTCTACGGCTACGGCGCCTACGGCCACGCCATGGACGCCGGCTTCTCGACCAACCGCCTGTCGCTGGTCGACCGCGGCTTCGTCTACGCCATCGCCCATGTGCGCGGCGGCACGGAGAAAGGCTGGCGCTGGTACGAATCCGGCAAGCTCGCGGCCAAGCCCAACACCTTTGGCGATTTCATCGCCGCCGTGCGCCACCTCGTCGCCGAAGGCTATGGCGCGCCCGATCGCGTCGTCGCTCACGGCGGCAGCGCCGGCGGCATGCTGATGGGCGCTGTCGCCAACATCGCGCCGCAGCGTTTCGCCGGCATCGTCGCCGACGTGCCGTTCGTCGACGTGCTCAACACCATGCTCGACGGCAGCTTGCCGCTGACGCCGCCGGAATGGCTCGAATGGGGCGATCCGATCCGCTCGGCCGAGGCCTTCGCCGCCATCCGCGGCTACAGCCCCTACGACAACGTGCGGCCACAGACCTATCCGGCGATCCTGGCGCTCGCCGGCCTGACCGATCCGCGCGTCACCTATTGGGAGCCGGCGAAATGGGTGGCCAAGCTGCGGGCGACGATGACCGGCGGCGGGCCGGCGCTGCTGCGCACGGCGATGGAGGCGGGCCACGGCGGCGTCTCCGGCCGCCTCGAGCGGCTCGATGACGTCGCCCGCATCTACGCCTTCGCCATCGCCTGCGCGGAAGGGCGGATCGGCGCGCGGGCGGGGCAGGGGCAAGCGGCGGCGGCGCCCGCGGGGTGAGGCAGTTTGTCGCAGTTGACGGATTGATCTGCATCAATGACATCGAGGCGGCCCACTTTCGGGCGGTTGATGTCAGAGGCGTCGCAATGGCAATGGCCGGTCAGGTCGCTCTTCGTTTTCCCGTCGTCGGCTGGTTGGTGCGCGACGCGATCTACGGCCGCCCCGAGGCGAAATACTACTTCCTCGCCAACTGCATTCTTGCCGCCGCGCTCGGCGCCGTCGTGTTCGGCTACGCCTTCGTCATCTCGCTGGCGGTCGTCGCCGCCTGGGTCGCGCTGGCGCTGCTCATCTACATGACCGCCGCCGACAGCTTCTCCAAGGCCAACCGCCGCGCGCTGGCCGCCGACAAAAAGCGCCGCCCGGCGCTGTGAGAGCGCCTCAGTCCTCTTCGCTTTCCGGCTCGTCGGGCGTGGTTGGGGCGCCGGGGACGACGTAGGCGCCGTTCAGCCAGTGGTGGAGGTCGACGTCGGCGCAGCGCTTCGAGCAGAACGGATCGTAGCGCGGGTCGCGCGGTTTGCCGCAGATCGCGCAGGTCTTGCGCTCGGTCGCGGCCGCGGCGTTTGCTTCGGCGCGCTGATTTTGCGTTTGCGCCATCGCTTACGCGCCCGGCGTCCAGTTGTGGTGGACGGGATAGCCTTCGCCGATGAGCAGGTTCGCCGCCTCGGCGAGCGGCAGGCCGACGACGCTCGAGTAGGAGCCGACCAGCCGCAGCACGAACGCGCCCGCCAGGCCCTGGATGGCGTAGCCGCCGGCCTTGCCGCGCCATTCGCCGCTGGCGAGATAGGCGTTCATCTCGGCGCGCGACAGGCGCTTGAAGCGGACGCGGGTCTCGACCAGACGGCTCCTCTGGCCGCCACTCGCCGTGACCAGGGAGAGGCCGGTGTAGACGCGGTGGGCGCGGCCGGAGAGCAGGCTGAGGCAGTCTTCGGCCTCGTCGCGGATCTCGCATTTGGGCAGGATGCGCCGGCCGACGCAGACCACGGTGTCGGCGGCCAGCGTGACGGCGGGGTCGAGCTCCGGCCGCTTGCGCGCTGTCGCGGCGGCGATCGTCGCCTTCTCGGCGGCGAGCCTTTGCGCCAGCGCGCGCGGCGACTCGTTGCGCCGCGGCGTCTCCTCGATGTCGGCGGGGATCACCGCGTCGGGCTCGACGCCGATCTGCGCCAGCAGCGCCAGGCGGCGCGGCGAGCCGGAAGCAAGGACAAAGCGGGGGCGATCGGCGTCGGTCACGCGGCGCTCCTCACGCGCGAAGCGTCCATGGCGTTTCGCGCCTACTTGAAGCGGTAGGTGATGCGGCCCTTGGTCAGGTCATAGGGCGTCATCTCGACCAGCACTTTGTCGCCCGCCAACACGCGGATGCGGTTCTTGCGCATCTTGCCCGCGGTGTGGGCGATGATCTCGTGGTCGTTTTCGAGTTTGACGCGGAACGTCGCATTGGGCAGCAGTTCGACGACGAAACCGGGAAATTCGAGCAGTTCTTCCTTCGACATTTGGACCTTTCTTACGGGCGCCGGGCCGACGCGGGGCAAGGGTCATTGACCCGTCGTCCGACGAAGCGGCCCGGCGAAAAACGCGCGAACCCTATATGAAATCCCGCCGCGGGGAAACGGCAAAGCGGATCAAGGGGCTCGCTTCAGCCATTCTCGCGGGCCATCGCCAAGTAGCGGCGCACGCTCCAGGGAATGGCGGCGAGATAGGCGACCGACAGGGCGACCAGCGACTGCAGCGGGAAGTTGACGATCAGCAGCAGCGCCGCCGCCAACCCAATCAGCACCGGGGCGACAAAGGCCTGCGGCACGCGGCCGATCGACTTGCCGGAGAAATGCGGCACGCGGCTCGCCATCAGCAGCGCGACGACGAGGACATAGGCGATCTCCACCCCGACGAAATGGGGCGGGCTCGACGCGTCGGTCAGCAGCAGGCGCAGATAGACCGGCAACAAGCCGACGATCGCGCCGGCCGGGGCCGGCATGCCGACGAAGAAGTGCTTGCGCCACGCCGGCATGGTCGGGTCTTCGAGCGTCACGTTGAACCGCGCCAGCCGCAGCGCGCAGGCGATGGCGAAGACGAGGACCGTCAGCCAGCCGAGGCTTTTCATCGCATCGAGCCCGGCGACATAGAGCACGACGCCCGGCGCGACGCCGAAGTCGACGAAATCGGCGAGCGAATCGAGTTCGGCGCCGAAGCGCGAGGTGCCCTTCAGCGCGCGGGCGATGCGGCCGTCGAGCCCATCGAGCACCGCGGCGGCGGCGATGGCGCTGACCGCCCATTCGATCGACCCCTCGAAGGCGAAGCGGATCGCCGTCAGGCCGAGGCACAGGGCGAGCAGGGTGACGAGGTTGGGGATCAGCAGGCGCAGCGGCACGGCGCGGAAGGGCGGGCGCGGCCCCGCTGGGCGGCTCCATGACGTCGGCGGCGACGGCAGGTCGGTTGGCGGCAGTTCGGTCGGCGGCAGGTCGGTCGGCGGCAGGTCGGTCATCGCGCGTCAGCTCAAGCGATGTTGGCGCGGCGGGCCGCCGCGGCCGAATTCGGCGATCACCGTCTCGCCCGCCACCGCCCGTGCGCCGAGGCCGATGGTGACGCGCGCCTCGTCGGGCAGATAGACGTCGACGCGCGAGCCGAAGCGGATGAGGCCGAAGCGGTCGCCGGCGGCCAGATGCGCGCCTTCCTGAGTGAAGCAGACGATGCGGCGGGCGACCATGCCGGCGATCTGAACGACGCCAAATGAACCGGCGGCGTTCTCGATCACCAATCCGTTGCGCTCGTTGGCTTCGCTCGCCTTGTCGAGATCGGCGCTCAAGAACGCGCCGGGGTGGTAGGCGACGCGCCTGACCCGCCCCTCCACCGGCGCGCGGTTCACATGGCAGTCGAACACCGACATGAAGATCGAAACCCGCTGCAGCGGCTTGGCGCCGAGGCCGAGCTCGGGCGGCGGCGTCGCCGGACCGGCGAAGGACACGACGCCGTCGGCCGGGGCGACGACCAGCTCGGCCCCGAGCGGCGTCACCCGCGCCGGATCGCGGAAGAAATAGGCGCACCAAAGCGTCGCGACCAGCGCGATCCAGCCGAGCGGCGCCCAGATCCAGAAAAGGATCAGCGTCGCCGCGGCGAAGCCGGCGATAAAGACGTAGCCCTGCGGATGGATGGGCGTCAGTTGGCGGCGAATGGAGTCGACGACCGACATGGGAAATCTCACGGCGAGGCCGGTGTTCTGGCGCCAATCGTTGTAAAAGTCACGAGCGACTAGGCCGTGTGGACGGATTCCGTCGAGCATAGCGTGATGGGATTCCCAAATCAGAGAATCTGTGACTCATGGGTGGTCGGTATCTGGAGGCCGACCATGCTGACGCGAATGACCGATGAGG